>NZ_CP049362.1:1572844-1887413 GCF_019343455.1 Alcaligenes ammonioxydans
GCGCTCAAGCACGGTAGTTTCCCCTGTATTTGCTATACTGGACCAAATTGGTCGGATTTGCCTTTGGCATTCCGGCCGCTTTCGCCTTTGGCAAGGAAACTATCATGCGTTTGACGACAAAAGGGCGTTTCGCCGTAACCGCGATGATCGATCTTGCGCTGCGCCAGCAAAGTGGACCGGTGACGCTCGCAGGCATCAGCCAGCGACAGGGAATTTCGCTCTCCTATCTTGAACAGCTCTTTGGCAAACTGCGACGCCATGAGCTGGTCGATAGCGTTCGAGGTCCAGGTGGTGGCTATACGCTTGCGCGTCTGGCCCGTCACATTACCGTTGCTGACATTGTGTTTGCGGTCGATGAGCCCGTTGATGCCACCCAGTGCGGTGGCAAGGGTAATTGCAAGCAAGGCACAAACGGACAGAAAGGCGAGTGCATGACTCACGAGCTTTGGGCGACGCTTAGTCGTAAAATGGTCGATTACCTGGATTCTGTCTCTTTGCAGGACTTGGTTGATCAGCAGCGTTTGCGTCAACTCAAGATGGCCGCCCAGGAAGCCGGCCAGCCAGAAGAATGTACCTTGTAGTGGACGCTCGCCGCTACTGATCCGGAGTTTTGTATGAGTCGCGCTCAGCGTATCTATATGGATTATGCCGCCACCACACCGGTAGACCCGCGTGTGGCCGACAGCATGATCCCCTGGTTGACGGAACGATTTGGCAACCCTGCCTCCAGCAGCCATCCTTACGGGTGGGATGCCGAAGAGGCGGTGGACCAAGCGCGCCGCCAGGTGGCCTCGCTGATCGGAGCGGAGCCGCGCGAGATCGTGTGGACCTCGGGGGCGACCGAGGCCATCAATTTGGCGTTAAAAGGGGCCGCCCAGTTTTATCAGGCCAAAGGCCGCCATATCATTACCGTCCGTACGGAGCACAAGGCCGTGCTCGATACCTGCCTGGCCTTGCAGGATGAAGGGTTTGAAATCACCTTTCTGGATGTACTGCCCAATGGACTCATTGACCCGCAGGTGTTTGCACAAGCCATTCGCCCAGACACGATTCTGGCCTCGGTCATGCTGGTCAATAACGAGATTGGCGTGATTCAGGATGTCCAGGCTTTGGGAGCTGTCTGCCGTGAGCACAAGGTGCTGTTCCATGTGGACGCAGCCCAGGCGACCGGTAAGGTGGCGATCAATGTGCAGGAGTGGCCGGTGGATCTGATGTCCATGTCGGCACACAAGACCTACGGCCCCAAAGGGATTGGCGCCCTGTACGTTCGTCGTAAGCCGGCGGTGCGTCTGAAAGCGCAGATCCATGGCGGGGGCCATGAGCGCGGTTTTCGTTCCGGTACTCTGGCAACGCATCAGATTGTCGGCATGGGGCGAGCTTTTGAGCTGGCTGCCCAGGAGATGGATCAGGACAATCAGCGCATTACGGCGCTGCGTGATCGTTTATGGGCGGGGCTGCAAAGTATCCCGGATCTTTACCTGAATGGAAGCTTGGAGCAGCGCGTTCCGCATAACCTGAATATCAGCGTGGACCATATTGAGGGTGAGGCCTTGATGATGGCCTTGACGGAGCTGGCTGTGTCCAGCGGTTCGGCCTGTACGTCGGCTAGCCTGGAGCCCTCCTATGTGTTGACCGCCCTGGGTCGTAGCGATCAGTTGGCGCACAGCTCCTTGCGTTTAAGTCTTGGCCGGTTCACCACCGAACAGGAGGTGGATGACACGATCGCCGCCATCGCCCGTGTGGTCGAACAGTTGCGGGCCATCTCGCCCTTGTGGGATGAGTCTGCGTCGGAGCCGTGCGCACAATGAGATATAGTGACGCCGTCATGGAGCATTTTCTGCACCCGCGTCATGTGGGTGTCATGAACAGCAGTGATGCTGATGTCGGGACAGGGGAGGCGGGTAGCCATAAGACCGGGGCTGTCATCCGTATTCAGCTCAAGGTATCCGACCAGGGCCAGATTCAGGAGAGCTGTTTCAAGGCATATGGTTGTGGTTGCACCATTGCCGCTGCGTCGTTTGCCGCCCAGTGGTTGCAGAATCGCAGTCTGGAGCAGGCAGCCTGCTTTTCGTCCGCGGACGTGCAGCAGGCGTTGGAATTGCCCCCGGTCAAAGTGCATTGTGCTTTGTTGGCCCAGGAGGCGGTTCAGGCCGCCGTTGCCTCGGTGCAGAACAAAGGCGTGTTTTAGTTGTCCAAGCCTGAAGGCTGATTGTGCTTCAGGTGTATAGAAAGGAACAGATTATGTCTATTTCTCTTACTCAGCCCGCCGCAGAACATATCCAGCGTCATTTAAAAAAGCGTGGTGGCGGCTTGGGGCTACGTTTGGGTGTGCGCCTGACCGGTTGTTCGGGTCTGGCGTACAAACTGGATTTTGTTGATGAGCCGGTAGAAGGCGACCAACTGTTTGAAGAGCACGGCGTTAAACTGTTTGTTGATCCCAAAAGCCTGCCTTTCATCGATGGCACGCGTCTGGACTATGGCCGCGATGGCCTCAATGAAGGTTTCAAGTTCATCAATCCAAACGAGAAAGCCTCCTGCGGGTGTGGCGAATCGTTTACCGTGTAGGAACTCATGTCATTACGTTTTGGTTTGGCGGCCAATCAATTGCACCATGATTCGGCAGATGCGGCTTTGTTTCAGTGGTTGCGGCGTTCGGCCAGCGGTATTCGCGAATTGGAGATTGAGCTCTATACGGTAGGGCGTACCTGCAACGCGATTGAGCGTTCGGGCCTGCTGGAAGGTTACGGCGGCCTGGTTCGCTATCCCTACGGTCGTGATGGAGGGTTGATGAAACTGGTTGCCCGGGTGACGCAAAACCCGGACGGCACGCCGCCGTTTGATGGCGCCATTTACTTGATCGACCCGGTGGACCCTTCTTCCATTTTTCCGGAAGCCCTGGCGCTCAAGCGTCAGTGCATTACGCATGGCCGACCCTTTATCTCCACCTTGATGGGGGCCATTGAATGGATCGAAGTAGAGCGTGTCAGCCGCGGTTTGTGGCCAGACTCGAGCTGCAAACGTATTTTCGACTTCCCTAATCAAACCTTGGCCCTGATTGCGCATGATGCCCTCAAGGAGAAAATGGTTGATTTTGCCAGCAAGCATTTTGACCTGCTGTCGCGATTTGGGCAGCGTGTGGGGACGGGCACGACCAGTCGCTTGTTAAACGAGTTGGCCTGGTCCAAAGGCTGGCCCAAGGAAACACCTTGGATTCAGTCTTACTTGAGCGGCCCTTTGGGTGGCGATGCACAAATTGCGGAGCTGGTCTTGGAAAACCGTTGCCAGCGAGTGATCTTCTTTGAAGATCCGCACGTGGCGCGCCAGCACGAAGCCGACATTCAGTTGCTGGAACGCGCGGTGCGTGTGGTGGCGGATAAAGCCTCGTGTTTTTCTTCGCCTGAAGTGGCCCATAAATGGGCGCAGGCGGTGATGCGCTTGCCGGTGGATTGAATGCGCTGTCCGTACAGGCACCGCACGATGTATTGATCGTTGAGCAGACAACAAAAAGGACGCGTTAAGGCGTCCTTTTTGTTGTCCGGGAGGCATGGAGTGCACCAGGCAAGGGGGCATCCAACCTGGCTGTTGCGGCTTGACGAGGTGCTTCGGTCGATTCGGTATGCCGAATTACACCAGAGTCAGTGGCTCAACGAGCGAACATGGCTGTCAGGGTTGCGATGTTCAATCGCCCAGCGCTGTTCACCAAGACGCTCGCCCGGGCCGCCGCGCCGCGTTTAAGCGGCGCAACGGCCCGGGCGAGAGCCGAGTCTGGCGCAGCGATCAGTCTTCGCGACGCAGGTGAGGGAACAGGATCACGTCGCGGATCGCGGGGCTATCGGTCAACAACATGACCAGACGGTCGATGCCGATACCGCAGCCGCCTGTAGGAGGCATGCCGTACTCCAGTGCGCGGATGTAGTCGGCGTCGTAGAACATGGCTTCTTCGTCGCCAGCATCCTTGGCTTGAACCTGGGCCTGGAAGCGAGCTGCCTGATCTTCAGGGTCGTTCAGCTCCGAGAAGCCATTGGCGATCTCGCGGCCAGTGATGAACAGCTCAAAGCGCTCGGTAATGCCCTCCTGGGTATCCGAGGCTCGTGCCAATGGCGATACTTCCACGGGGTAGTCCACGATGAACGTAGGGTGCCAGAGCTTGGATTCCGCAGTTTCTTCAAACAGAGCCAGTTGCAGGGCGCCCAGACCCGCATCGCGCAATGGCGGCGCATTCACGTCCACTTTCAAGCGCGCCAGCTCGGTGCGCAGGAACTGAAGGTCCTGCAACTGCTCCTGGGTGTAGGACGGAGCGTACTTCATGATCGCACCGGTGATGGTCAGGCGATCAAAGGGCTGGCTCAGGTCCAGCTCGCGCTCCTGATATTGCAGGGTTGCCGTGCCACAGGCGCTGATCGCTGCTTCGCGAATCAGATTTTCAGTGAAGTCCATCAGCCATTGGTAATCGGTGTAGGCCGCGTAAAACTCCATCATCGTGAATTCGGGATTGTGACGGGGGCTGACACCTTCGTTACGGAAGTTGCGGTTGATCTCGAACACGCGTTCAAAACCGCCCACGATCAGACGCTTCAGATACAGCTCGGGAGCGATACGCAGGTACATTTCCATGTCCAGCGCGTTGTGATGCGTGATAAAAGGCTTGGCCGAGGCACCACCCGGGATCGGGTGCAGCATGGGGGTTTCCACTTCCAGAAAGTCGGCCTGGGCCATGTGCTGGCGCAGACTGCTCATGACCTTACTGCGGGCAAGGAATGTCTGGCGAGTGTGCTCACCCATGATCAGGTCCACATAACGCTGACGGTATTTCAGTTCCTGATCTGCTAGACCGTGGAATTTGTCGGGCAGGGGGCGCAGGGACTTGGCCAGCAGGCGAACGCTGGTGGCGTGTACCGACAGTTCGCCTTTATTGGTTTTGAAGACGGTGCCTTCCACAGCCAGGATGTCACCGATATCCCAGCCTTTGAATTCCGCGTAGCGTTCTTCGCCCAGTACGCCTTTGTCCAGATAGATCTGGATGCGGCCCGAGGCATCTTGCAATGTGGCAAAACTGGCTTTACCCATGACACGTTTGAGCATCATGCGGCCAGCCACTTTCACCATTTTATTGATTGCTGCCAGGGCATCTTTGTCCTGTTCACCGTACTGACTGTGCAGTTCGGCAGCGTGCGCATCGGGGCGGAAATCGTTGGGGTAAGCGATGCCATTCTCGCGCAGGCGATCCAGTTTGGAGCGGCGCTCGGCGATCAGGCGGTTCTCGTCTACAACGGGTGCGGAAGTGTCTAGCGGTTCAGTCATTGTGTCAGTACTTATTCGTAGTGGCGGATGTCATCCAGAACGTGCTGGCCAAAGGCAGGGCTGTCCAGATAGCGCAGAATTTGCTTGGCTGTGTCGTCCGGGCTGCTTAGCTGCCCTTTCTGATGCAGGTCGATAAAGCGGCTCAGATTCGGGAACTGGTCGCGGGACTGGTTACGGATATGGCCTTGCATATCGGTATCCACCACGCCAGGGGCCAGGGAGCAAACGGCCAGCTCCGGGTTTTCCAGCTTCAGGGTCTGTGTGTAAAAATCCAGCGCGGCCTTGCTGGTTCCATACACGGCCCAGCCCGATACGGGCTTGCGGCCGGCACCCGAAGAGATGTTGAGCACCTGTCGCTGGGCATCCTTGGGGGCGCCTTGTAAAAAGGCGGCGGTCAGGCTCATGACACTGGCGACGTTCAGTTGCAGCGCCTGTGTAATGGCCTGGGCATCGAGCAGGTGGCTGGCCTGCGCAACAGGATCAACCGTGCCTGCATTGTTAATGAGCACGTAGCGTTGAGCCTGGGCCTGGCTGATCAAGGCCTGCACAGCCTTGGCAGCCTGTTGTGTGCCTTCCGCGCTGGCCAGGTCCACTTGTAGATGCTGGTGCGCCCCGGGGGGCGCGTCCAGCTGCAGCTCGCTGCGGGCCAGCGTAATCAACTGGTGGCCAGCGGCCAGCGCCTGACGCGCCAGGGACAAGCCCAGGCCACGTGAGGCACCACTCAAAATGGTCAGCGTGGAAGCGTGCATTTAAATACCCTGTTTCAGGCTGGCCTGAATAAAGGGGTCCAGATCGCCGTCCAGTACCTTTTGCGTATTGGAGATTTCGTAATTGGTGCGCAAGTCCTTGATACGGCTTTGATCCAGCACATAAGAGCGGATCTGGTGTCCCCAGCCTACATCGCTCTTGGAGTCTTCCAGTTTCTGCTGCTCGGCCATACGGTTGCGCATTTCCAGTTCATACAGGCGGGACTTGAGCATTTGCATGGCTTCCGCACGGTTGCGGTGCTGCGAACGGTCGTTCTGACACTGCACCACGATGCCGCTGGGTTCGTGCGTAATACGAACTGCCGAATCGGTTTTGTTAATGTGCTGACCACCGGCGCCACTGGCGCGGTAGGTGTCAATACGCAAGTCGGCCGGATTGATTTCCACTTCAAAGGAGTCATCAATTTCCGGGTAGACAAACACACTGGTAAACGAGGTGTGGCGACCATTGGACGAATCAAAGGGGCTCTTGCGAACCAGGCGGTGTACCCCGGTTTCGGTGCGCAGAAAACCATAGGCGTAATCGCCTTCAATCTTGATGGAGGCCGATTTGATGCCAGCCACGTCCCCGTCAGACTGTTCCAGAATTTCCGCCTTGAAGCCTTTGTGTTCGGCATAGCGCACGTACATGCGCAGCAACATGGAGGCCCAGTCCTGGGCTTCGGTACCACCGGCGCCGGCCTGGATATCCATAAAGCAGTTAAGCGGGTCGGCAGGGTTGGAGAACATGCGGCGAAACTCCAGCTCTTCGATCCGGCTGGCCATGGCGGCGCAATCTTCCTCGATGGCGGCAATGGTGGCATCATCATCGTCCATCGCAGCCAGTTCAAACAGATCCTGCGAGTCTTTCAGACCCTTGTGCAAGGCATCGAGCACATGCACCACGTTTTCCAGACTTTTTTTCTCGCGGCCCAGATCCTGGGCTCGTTGCGGGTCGTTCCAGACGTTGGGGTCTTCCAGTTCGGCATTGACTACGTGCAAGCGATGCGCTTTTTCATCGTAGTCAAAGATACCTCCGTAAGGCATTTTCCCGCTCCGAATAATCGGCAAGGCGGGCTTCCAGTTGATTAAGTCGTTCCGATTCCATGATTCAGCGGCTTTCCTATGTTTGAGGTGCCATGCGCACCAGCGCTGCAAAGGCGGCGCGCGGCAAACTTCCGATTTTACCCTTATCGGCGGTCTATGGCACGTATTGGCCGCTCAGGAACCGGACATTGTGCAAGCGACGGCACGATAGACGGGTGCAGAAGGGTAGGAATCTCGGTTTGATACGGTGCTTTGGGAGTGAGGCGCCGGTTCGGAGAGAGCTTGATCCAGGCTGAAATGCGCCACGACCTGTGCCAGCAACGTGGTTTGCTCCAGTTGTTCCTGGGCTGTGTGGGCGCTGTGTTCAAGCAGTTGGCGATTGCTCTGGCCTTGCTGGTCCAGATGGGTCATGGCCTGGTTCACTGAGTCGATGTGGGTGGCCTGATCCTGGGAGGCCTGTGCAATGTCGGCCACAATACGGCGCATTTCATTGACCTTGTGCTGCGTGCTGGCCATCACCTGCGCCATGCCGCGCGCCGCCGCCGAGCTTTGTTCGGTTTGTTCTACCGAGCTGGAGATCAGGGTGGAAATCTGTTGCAAGGCATCCGTGGAACGAAGGGCGAGGTTGCGTACCTCGGCAGCGACGACCGCAAAGCCATGGCCGTGCACACCGGCGCGGGCCGCTTCCACCGCGGCGTTCAAGGCAAGAATATTGGTTTGAAAGGCGATACTGCGAATGAGCTTGGTGATCTCGCTCATTTTGTGCGAGCTATCGGCAATCGCATTGATGGTCTCGAGCAGGGTGTGCGCAGCCAGATTGCCCTGTGCGACCTGGCTGGAGGTATCTTGGGCCAGATGGTCTGCCGTTTGGGCCTGCCGGGCATTTTGTCTTACGGTGTCGGCCAACTGATTCATGGTTTTGACAGTCTGGTTGAGCTCGGTCGACTGCTCCAGAATCTGTGTGCCCAGGTTCTGGCTTCCCAGTACGATCGCGTGCGCCCCTTCCCGGATCAGACCGGTTTGTTCACGAATTTGATGTACAACGGTTTGTACGCCCTGTCCGATGCCGTTCAGGGCGGTGAGCAAGGTGCCAAACTCGTCGTGACGACGCACGCTCAATTGGGCATTGAGTTTGCCTTGCGCCAGTTCCTTGGCCAGATTGGCACCCTGGTCCAAGGGCTGCTTGATGGAGCGGTACAGCAGGCGCAGTGCGACTGTACTGGCGATGAAGAACAGCGCCAGGGCGGCCAGGGCCAAACTGAAGGCGCGATCACTGCTGCGACCGGCCAACCCCAGGGACTGATCCAGGCGCTCGCTGAACTGATGCTCGAACTGGTCGAGCGTGTGGGTGATTTGGGTGGATGCCTGAATGTATTGCTGGCTGAATACCAGCACTTTGGCCATCAGGGCATTGGGCAAGGCGATCCGGATGGCGCCGTTGCTGTCTTCAAACTGGCCGCTGGCGGTTTGAATGGCCTCGAACTGAACTTGGCTCAATGCCAGGGTCTGATCATAGGCCGAGCGCAGCAGATTCTGTTCGGCCGGTTCCAGGTCCAGATCGTTGAAGCGTTCCAGCATGCTCAGGGTCACCCCCTCCTGATCCGCCTGGGCACCGGTAAACACCGCCAGCAGATGGCGGAAGTTTTCCTGGAATTCGATCTGCTCGCTGGAGACAAACGCGATAGCCTGCCGGCTCAGTAATTCGCTGATGCGTTTGAAGTCTTTGCTGAGCGCTGTGGTTTGATGGCGCTGCGCTTCCAGGTGCTTGCGTTGTTCGATGCTGTTGCTCAGGTGCTGCAGGGCAATCAGCATCAGGACTAAAAACAGGCTCAGGATTGCAAAATAGGCGATAAAGCCTGTTTTGAGCGTCAGTAGTTTTTTCAAGGCGACTCCCACAGTAAAGTGGGGTGCGCCTAGGCGCTGATGGCGTTTGTCGCACCCCTGTCAGGCACGGTTATCTTTGCATCTAATTGTGACAGGGGTGTGGCGATAGGTTTTAGCGACGCTGGGGGCTGCGACGCGGCGCGGAGCTGGGAGCGCCAACGCGTTTGGGCAGGTGGCGGAAAATAATGCGACCTTTGCTCAGGTCGTAGGGCGACATTTCCAAAGTGACGCTGTCGCCAGCCAGGATACGGATGTGGTGTTTGCGCATCTTGCCGCCTGTGTAGGCGATAACTGCGTGACCGTTGTCCAGGGTGACACGAAAGCGCGAGTCAGGCAGGATTTCGGTGACGGAACCTTGCATTTCAAGTAGCTCTTCTTTGGCCATAAATCGGGACTCCTTTAAAAATAATAATTCCCGTCTGGCCCTGCAGGGCGGGACGGGGACAGGCTCAGCCACAAGGCAGACCGACAAACCGGGTAAGGGTATCAAAGGTCCAGCCTGGGACTAGGCCCATAAAAATCGGGGCGAAACAGTGTCTGTCAGGAGCAGGGGGTTCCGGACAGGGTCGGGTTGATCAAATTGAAAACATGCCCAGCGTTCATGAGGGAACCCGCCTGTGCAGACGGAATCTGCATACCTGAAAAGCGGGCAAAAACACGACGACTTGCCAAGAACGTAGACCTGCATTGCACCGCGTGGAACAGGCCCATGCGGTCAACGATACGGGTTGTGGTGCCAAGTAATGCACTTGGGGCGCTTGAACAGGTCAAGCCTTATTCCCAAAAGTGGGGGTGTTTCAAGGTCGATTTACCCTGGGTAGCTGCATCTGCTGTTGTGAAAGCCAGACGAGCGTGAATGGGATGGGCCAATGGTATTCAGTCGGCGCCATGACGTGACAATTGTATGATTATAAATAATATTTATGGATTGGTCAAAGATTGACCAGTTCATGCGTGTGCAAACGGTCCGGTCCAGGCGTAGAGAGCAGGCCGCTCTTGCCTATATACTAGGCCCATCGTAACGGCGCAGCGCTGATCTGAAGAGGGATCAGATGCGCCGTTGCTGTTTTTTAGGACATGCTTGTGAGCACTCAGAAACTGACCCCTGGCACCACTGCTTTACTGGTATTACCCACGATTTTGTGGGCAAGCAATGCGATTGTAGGGCGCCTGATTCATGATCAGGTCCCTCCCATTACCCTGAATTTTTTTCGTTGGCTGGTCGCGTTTACCATCTTGCTTTTTGTGGGGCGGCAGGTGTTGCAACGCAACAGCAACCTGTGGGCCAACTGGAAGCGTTACTCCATCCTGGGTTTGCTGGGCATAGGGATTTATAACGCCTTGCAATACCTGGCGCTACAGAGCTCCTCTCCCATCAATGTGACGCTAGTCAATGCCAGCTTACCGTTTTGGATGCTGGTGATTGGGCGTTTGTTCTTCAAGTCCAGCGTGAATGGCCGTCAGTTGCTGGGCGGCCTGATGTCTTTGCTGGGCGTGCTACTGGTATTGACCCGGGCGGACTGGCAGGAACTGGTGGCGTTTCGTTTTGTGCCGGGCGACCTGTATATGGTGATCGCCACCATTGCCTGGGCGGTGTACAGCTGGATGCTTAGCACGCGGCGCCATGAGGGGGTCATCGCTCAGACCTGGGCGACAGTGGTGATGGCACAAGTCTTTTTCGGGTTGATCTGGTCGGGTGCGTTTGCCGCCATGGAGTGGAAGTTTACCGACTGGCATATCGACTGGTCCTGGGGGCTGGTATTGGCTATTTTGTATGTCGGTACCGGGCCGGCTCTGATCGCTCTCCGATGCTGGGGGGTCGCGGTCCAGCGCGTGGGTGCAGCCACCGCCGGGTTTTTCGTCAATCTGATGCCTGTCTTTGCCGCGTTGATGTCCGTCTTTATTCTGGGCGATACGCCCAAGCCCTACCATGGCGCGGCTTTTTTGCTGATTGTGGGCGGTATTTATGTGTCGTCGCGCAAGACGTAAGGGATAAGCTCGTTTGAGCGTCTAACGGTAGGTGGTAGGTGAAAGGTAAAAAGGGCGCTCTGTGGAGCGCCCTTTTCAGGTCTTGAACTCAAGTTCCTGAATGCGGCAGTGACGGCTTACTTGTCGTTGCGCATGCGGCGGAAGATTGTCGCCACCAGAGGTCCGGAAATATTGTGCCAGACACTGAAAATGGCACTGGGCACAGCGGCCAATGGCGAAAAGTGGGCACTGGCCAGTGCCACGCCCAGTCCGGAGTTTTGCATGCCCACTTCAATTGCCAGTGTTTTGCGTTGAGGTAAAGGCATGCCGCTCAGGCGGGCCAACAAATAACCGAGGAGGTAGCCCAGCGTGTTATGGATGACCACGACCGAAAATACCAGCAGGCCGCTGGTTGCGATTTTGGCCTGGTTGCCAGCCACCACCGCAGCGACGATAGCCACAATGGCCACTACCGAGATCAGGGGCAGGGCGGCCACGCCGGCCTGGATTTTCTCACCCAGCAGGGATTGCACAATAATGCCCAGGGCAATGGGCAGAATCACCACCTGAACGATGGACCAGAACATGGCCGTGGCGCTGACTTCCAGCCATTGGCTGGCCAGGAAGTAGATCAGGGCGGGAGTCACAATGGGCGCAAGCAAAGTGGTCACCGAAGTGATGGCTACTGACAGGGCCAGGTCGCCACGAGCCAGGAAGGTCATGACATTGGACGAGGTGCCGCCGGGGCAGCAACCCACCAGAATCACGCCAATGGCCAGTTCGGGTGGCAGAGAAAAAGCGTAGGTCAAAAACCAGGCCAGGGCGGGCATGATGATGAATTGACCCAGTACGCCGATGGCCACCCGGCCGGGCCGGACAAACACTTCGGCAAAGTCCTGACGTGACAAGGTCAGTCCCATGCCGAACATGATGATGCCCAGAAGTGGAACAATATAGGCGCCCAACCAGCGATAGTGGTCGGGGAAGTAGTAAGCCAGAATGGCAAACAGGAGAACCCAGATGGCAAAGGTATTGCCAACAAAACGGCTCAGGCGGGCGATAGCCTGCATGATCAAATTTCCTTCAAGGAGCACGGCTGGCCGGTAGGCTGGCACGATGCGGATTAGTCTGTGACGGGGAGCAGCATGGATCGGGCCGGATTGTCCCGGCCCTACATCGCAATCCTGCTTAAGGACTGGCGACGCGACGTTCCGCAGGGGTGGGATAAAACGCTGGCAACACAGTGCCGTACAGCAGATCTGGGTAAGGTCAGGGGTACAGGCGGCGGTGAGCGAAACGGGCAACATGGCAGGCCATGTCTTTTATCCAGGAAGGTCGAGCTCGGGCGTATTGTAGACCCTGGTCACCGTGGTATTTTGATTAGCTGCCTGGCGAATGTGTGTATTAGGAGAGGGTGGGTGAAGAGAGCGGGATCACGTCTGACGGCCTACGCGTGTTTGGCCTTGTCCATGTCCTTGGTGGGCAGTTATATCGCCCTGACGCGGCCCCTGGTCGCAGCGTTGCCAGTGTTTTTGCTGGCCTGGCTACGCTTTGGCATTGGCGCAATAGCCATGCTGCGCTGGGTACGCAAACCATCGACGGAGCCCGCACTGGACCTGCGTACTCGAGGCCTGATTTTTCTGGAATCCTTCCTGGGCAATTTCCTCTTCACTCTTTGCATGGTGACGGGCATCAGCATGACCAGTGCGGTCTCTGCGGGCGTTATTTTGTCGGCCATCCCTGGCATGGTGGCCTTGTTCAGCTGGTATTTTCTAAAAGAAAGCATAGGACCGCGTACGTGGGCGTCTTTGGCCTTGGGCATGGGGGGTATTGCTTTGTTGGCTTGGGTGCAGGCTGATGAGCACGGGGTGGATCAATTGGAGCCAGGGAAAGTGTGGTTGGGTAATGCACTGATTTTTTGTGCGGTCCTGTGCGAATCGGCCTACGCCGTTATTGGCAAACGCCTGACTGCCATGCTTAGCCCCAAACGTATCAGCGCGATCATTAATCTCTGCAGTTTGGCCCTGATTACGCCACTAGGCTTATACGCCGCCTGGGATTTTGATTTCACGGCACCGGCAGGCTGGATCTGGCCGCTGCTGGTTTTTTATTCTTTGGCCGCCAGTGTCTGGACGGTTTGGCTGTGGATGACGGGTGTGCGTTCCGTGCCTGCTTCGCAAGCCGCAGTGTTTATGGTGCTGATGCCGTTAGGCACCGCAGCAGTGGGTGTGCTGGTGTTGGGGGAGAGCTTCACCACCGTGCATGTGTACGCTTTCATCCTGGCTTTGGCGGGCTTGGTGCTCGCGACTTTGCCGCAGCGTTCAGAAGCCAGATTGTCCTGATGGCTAGCCATTCAAATTGTCCTTATTCGTAAGTATTTCTACAGGGTATTACTGTCGCGCCCATCATTTGTTTACTTGGGTATCATTAGCCCCGCCAGTTTCCTGGTATTAGAAAAAAATATTGATGCTTACGAAAAGGGATATGGGTGATGAGGGGCACGGTTTGGCCCAAGAGGTGGCCTTTGCTGGTTTTGTTTGCGCCGTTTGTTCCTGCATTGGCGCAGACACAAAATGGAATGGCGCAAGAGTTGTTGCGACAGCAGGAACGGGAACGTGTGCTGCGTGAGCAGCAAGAGAGCCTGCCTGATGTGCGTTTGCCGCCTGTGCAAATCCCCGCTCCCGAGCAATTGCCTGACAAGGAAAGTCCTTGTTTTCCTATTTCACAGATCGAGCTGGAGGGGGATCAGTCCCAGCGTTTTATTGGTGGCCGTTACTCGGTGCGTGGCTTTGATGGTGAGCTGATGCTCATGGGTGAGCGTGGCTGGGCCTGGCACAATGAAATCGGTGTATCAGTGGGTGCTTATTATGGTCATGTGGGTGGGCCGTCCACACGCTGGCTTCAAGAGCGCAACTTAGCGGGTTCCGTGATTGGGCTGGGAGCAGGTGCCTGGCACCACCTTGCCTAACCATGGCGGCCAGCGGCAAGAGTAGCAGCACCACGTATAGCGGCATTAGTGGCGCTCAAATCACCATTACAGATCAAGCTAAGCAACAGCTTCTGACAGGGGAAACACTGGATGAGCGTCTGGCCAGTTTGAACCGTGACGTATTGACGAGCCAGGACGGCAGCAATGCTCTTAAGCCGATTTTTAATGAGCAGGAAATTCAGGCGGGGTTTGAGATTGTCGGGGCTTTGCAACGTGAGACCGGCGTATTCCTGAACAATCGGGCCAAAGAAGCCACAGCCGCCAAGAATGCATTGGATCGTGAGCGGAGCAAGCCGGAAGGTGAGCGTGATCCTGCCCGTTTGGCGGCGCTTGAACAACAGCTAAAAGCCACGGCAATCTGGGCCCCGGGTGGTGCTGGCCGTCAGGTGCTGACAGCCCTGGCGGCGGCCGCGGGGGGCAATGTGACTGGCGCCTCCTCACAGTTTGCCCAGAATCTGGTGGTCAATTACCTGCAACAGCAAGGGGCCGGGTTTATCGGCGGCTTAGTTAAAGATGGCACATTGACCGAAGGCAGCGCCTTGCATGCCGCCTTGCATGGTGTGCTGGCATGTGCGGGAGCGGCGGCCAGCGATCAAGCTTGTGCTGGCGGGGCACTAGGCGCTGCAAGCAGTAGCTTGTTGACCAATCTGTTCCTGGATCAACCGGGAGAGACGGCGCAGGCAAAAGAAGCGAAGCGCAATCTGATTGCAACGCTGGTGGCCGGTATCAGTGCAACCGGTGGTCTGGAGGCGGCTACCGCCACCAACAGCGCCATTGCTGCTCTTGATAACAACTATCTGACGCAATCTTCGGTCGATAAAGTGAAAGCCTGCCTGAGCGGCAAGACATGTTCCTCCGAGGAGCAAAAGAAGGCCAGCCAGCAAGAGGCTGAACGGCTCAGTCAGTTTCTAGATAAAGAAATGAATGCGCTTTGCGCGGCCAATCCGCTTGGTGATGCATGTCGTACGGCGGTCAATACGGCCACGCAGTACATTGCCATGCAAGATGCCTGGGCCTTATTGAATGGAGACGTGACTCGTTCGTCCAAAAACACCTTTGATTATGTCTACAACAGCCTTGGAGCAGAAGCGCGCTTTGCGTTGTACTACAACACCATTGATAACCGTGCGGATTTCTTTGGGGCATCGGACCGTTATGAGCAGAACGTCGGTTCGGGGGCGAAGTGGTATGGGGGTGCGGAAGATGTATCGAGGAGGTTCCTGACGGGGCTGGGTGCAGATGGAAGTGGATCTAGTTACACTTTTCTGATGGGGTCTTTATTGGCTGGCGTAAATGCACCCTCCATTTATGAGTGGCGAGCAGAAGCGGGTAACTCACTGATGGATGCTGGGTTTAGTAATTTCAGCAATTTGTATAATAAAACGATTAATAATGTTGTGTCTTGGGATATCAACCAATTAATGATCGAGCAGAAAATTCTTCAGCCAATCCATGAAAAATACCTTACCGAAAGAATTATTTTCAGAACAGCATCAAGAATTTCAGGTGTTGATATTCTGGACTATGCATCACGAGTTCGCTTTGGTTGCAAGTTACTTGGATATAGTGAAGCGCAGGGATGTAAGCCATGAGTAAGTATCCTGTATTGAGAGTCATATTGGCTTTCTCTCTCGTTCCTATGTGGGGAGGGTTGTGTATGGGATTGGCAATTCTATTCACGATGCCTGCTTCCGATACCGTAGGGATTTTGTTGAATGTATGGCTTCAGTTCGTAATGTTGCTGCTCTCTATGGCTGTTGCCCTGTTCTTTGAAGTGGTTCCCGCAGCTATCTTGGGGGCGCTTTATGCTTGGATAAAGCTAAAACGAGGAGCATTGAGTTACTTGCTCGTTTTTATATGTGGAGGTTCTACAGCATATGCTTGGACAGAGTATGTTTTTGGGTTGGGTGGAAATGATCTATCAGCTAGATTTCAACACGCTTATCCATTAATTTTGCAGAACATACAGTCAAAGGCATTCGTATTAGGTGCGATATTTTCGCTGATAACGGCGATGGTTGTTTTGCCCCCATCTAGAGGAGAGCAAAGCTTCAGGTCGTGAAAACCATTTCAAGAGGGTCGACAAATCTGCTCTAATGGGCAGTGGCCTGGATGCAGCTACCGGCACCAACAGTGCCATTGCTGCTCTTGATAGTATTAAGGGATTTGTTTAAGTACCCTAGCGGCGAATCATTTAATTCGTCTTGTGATAAGGGCTGAGGTTTGTTTATGTTTCGACCTCCGAGGTATAGCCAGGAACAGGGGCGCAAGCCATGAGCCCATACCCACGCAGGCGTGTGTTTTTGAGTTTCTTGCTGTGTCCCGTGCTGGCCGGCCCATTTATTGGGGTGTGGCTGGCCTTGTCGGGGTCACAGACCGGGGATGAGGTATGGGTGGTGCTGGTAGGCAGTATGGCAGGTGCTTTGCTGGCCGCACTCAATGCGCTTGTTTTCTATGGTGTTCCAGCGCTGCTATTAGCCTTGCTCTATAGCGTAGTGAAACCTACAAAAACAGGGCTTAGTGTCTTATTGATTACCCTTCTGGGGGCGCTGACTGCCTTGTTTTGGAATATGTTTGTGTTTCCCGGTCTGAAGGATTGGGCGAGTGCGTTGTTAGGAAGCGGCACCTCATTGTTCATGGCCCTATGGGCCTTACCTGAGCAGTCTCCAAATTCGCATCTGAAAGGCACGATGTCGGACAAGTAGAGCGAAATCGACTATGAATGTTGATGTGGGATGTAAATAGGTTCTAACAAGAATTAAAGCAAAGGGCCGATCATTTTTTACACCTTGTCTCAGTAGCGGGGAGTGTGAGCAAAGAGCACTAAGGGACAAGCGGTCACGGCAATCAATAGCGTCCATAGGCCTGCCAAGCTCGGTTGAATCACACTTTCATTTATGTTGCACTAGGGATGAAGCTGCATCGTCGCCGTACCACTTGGTGACAGCAGCAAGCTTTATGTTCTAAACGAGATTTCCTGGTCGTGGTGGCGATGAAAAACAGTAGACAGAGCCTGGTGAATAATCGGATGGATGCAGAGCAGACAGCCAGCGGCTTTACGCGTAGGTCTGGTTCGCGGTTCAGGGGCCTGATTGCAGCGGCTTTGGTGCTGGGCGGGACCATGCTGGGAGTGGCGCAGGGAGAACCGGTGCAGCCCGAGCAGCTTAGTTTTCCTAGCCTTGATACGTGGAAGGGAGATCAGGCTTTAACGCTGGACGGATACCTGTTCAAGCCGGCCGCTCAGGCGCCTTTTCCTGCTGTTGTTATGTTTCATGGCTGCGCCGGAGCATTATCTGCCAAGACCGGGCGCATCACCCCGCGATTTACCAAAATGGCGCAGTTGCTCAACGAGATGGGCTATGCGGTGTTGATGGTGGACAGCTTTAATCCACGCGGCGTGTCACAGATATGCACGACTCCTCTTGCGGATCGGGATATCAAGAACAGACACCGGGTCTTGGATGCTTATGGGGCCTTGCAATACCTGAACTCGCGCTCCGACATTGTTAGGAACAAGATCGGCGCCATCGGGTTTTCGCACGGGGGTAGCGGGGCACTGTCGGTAATGGATGCGACAAGTGAAGCGTATAGGCGTTCGGGCCAGCAATTTGCAGCAGCAGTGGCCTTGTATCCAGGTTGCGGCTGGCAGTCGCGCAAGCGTCCCGAGTTTTCGGCGTATGGCCCCTTGCTGATTTTAGCGGGCGAGAAAGACGATTGGACGCCGGTAGAGCCCTGCCGAGAGTTGGCTACCCGTAGTCAGCAGCGCAACGAGCCCGTTGAACTGCGCGTGTATGAAGGTGCCTATCATGCCTTTGACAGCGACAATGAGGTTTACGTCCGTAAAAATGTTCCCAACGGTGTTAATGGCGAGGCAGGGGTGCATGTAGGAGCCAATCCGGCTGCCCGCGAAGCGGCCTATGAACGCATCCGCGGGTTCTTCCGTGATCATTTGAGTTAACTCATCTGGAGTGCGCTATCCCTGTGCGGCGATAATCAAGGGATAGCGAACGTTAATGGGGTGCGGGCAGGGGATTGGGTTTGGTCAGCCCGCTGGGTTGATGGGGCAGTCCTGAGCGAATTCAATAATGAATTGCACACTGACATTGCCATTCCATTCGTTTTGATCCAGGCGATAAGCGGCTTCGATATGCTCGGGCAGCAAGGCGTCACGATTGAACCAGATGGCATCGAAGTATTCGCCGTTACGCTCCAGGTTCAGTTTCAAATGCTTGTTTTTCAGCAGGCGCTGCTGGCGAACAAAGAACCTGTCGCGGAATACGGGTGCTGGGAAACCTGCCCCCCAGACTTGTTTTTGCAGCATTCCAGCCACCGTGATATTGATGTGCTCAGGCTCCAGGGAGCCGTCTGTTTCAATGACGGGGTCAAATTGGAAGCGACCAGTGAGCTCTTGCACGGCCTCATCAAAAGCCTGCACAAAGACATCGTAATTGTCCTCTTCAATCGTCAGCCCGGCTGCCATGGCGTGGCCGCCAAACTTCAGAATCAGGCCAGGATAGCGTTTAGAGACCAGATCCAGTGCATCGCGCAGATGAACGTCGGGAATGGAGCGGCCTGAGCCTTTGATTTCGCCTTCATCACCTTGGGCGAAAGCCAGGGTCGGGCGCCAGTACTTTTCTTTCAGGCGGGAGGCCACCAGACCCACCACGCCCTGGTGCCATTCAGGATGATAAACGCAGACCGTGGCGCTGGTCTCCGGCTCGGCCAGTTCAGCTGCACGCAGTGCCTCTTCGCGCATGGTTTGCTCAATCGATCGACGATCCTGATTCATCTCCTCCAGTTCGCGAGCTAAATGGGCGGCCTCGTCTTCATCGTCCGTAATCAGGCAGCGTATCCCCAAGGCCATGTCGGCCAGTCGACCCGCGGCATTGATACGTGGGCCCAAGGCAAAACCCAGATCGAAAGCACTGGCCTGGCGGGGGTCACGACCGGCCACCTGGAATAGCGCCCGTAGTCCCACTTGCATTTGGCCTTTGCGCATGCGCTCCAGCCCCTGGGTGACAATCAGGCGATTGTTGGCATCGAGACTAACCACGTCGGCCACCGTACCCAACGCCACCAGATCGGCCAGCTCGTTCAGGCGTGGGCCACCATTGGCGTCAAGAATGCCGCGTTGACGCAGCTCGGCACGCAAGGCCAGCATCAGGTAAAAAATGACCCCGACGCCGGCCAGGTTTTTGGAGGGAAAGGCGCAGCCGGGCTGGTTGGGATTCACAATTGCCAACGCGTCGGGCAACTCATCGCCCGGTAAGTGGTGATCGGTGATCAGCACCTTCATTCCTGCCTGATGGGCAGCCTCGACGCCCTCAATACTGGCAATGCCGTTATCGACGGTGATGAGCAGATCCGGCTTGCCCGAGGGGTGTTGCTCGGCCAGTTCGACGACCGCTGGGGACAGGCCGTAGCCGGTTTCAAAGCGGTTGGGAACCAGAAAGTCCACAATGGCTCCCATGCTGCGCAGGGCGCGCAGGCCTACGGCGCAGGCCGTGGCACCATCACAATCGTAGTCGGCGATGATCAACATGCGATCACGACGGGCAATGGCATCGGCCAGCAGGGCAGCGGCCTCACGGGCCTGTGTCAGCATGGCAGGTGGAATCAGATTGCGCCAGGCTGGATCAATCTGCGCGGCGTCTGTCACTCCTCGGGAGGCCAGCAAGCGGGCCATTAAATCGTGAATTCCGGCCTGTTTCAGGGCTTGGCTGGCGGCTTCTTGGACGGGACGGGTTTTCAGGATAGGGGTGACCACCACTGACTCCAGTTAGAGTGTTGTTTGAACAGGGAAAAAGGCCAGATACGGCGCGCCGCGGGACCGACGTGAGCGTAGCGGTCCAGTCCGGTCAACACCAGCTCTGGCATGGGCCCTGTGAGCAAGGGGGCAAGCAGGGTGCGATCCAATTGGGCCAGTTGTTCAAGCCAAAGCCCCCAGTCTTGCCGTATCAAGCTGTCATGCAAATCATCCACCAGATGCAAGTCCCCAGGTTCGCGGCCTAACTGCTGGCAGGACGCCCCACCAAATAGCCACAAGCTGTTGACACTGGGTAAACCTGCCTGTTCGCGCTGCCGATTGTCGGGCAGGGCAAAGGCCAGCATCTGAAATTCATTGATCAGACGACGCCAGGGGCGGGTTTGCACATCTTGAGTCCACCAATTGTTCAAATTGCTTTGACTGACCAGTTCTGTTGAGGCCGCTTGCACCGTAAAATCAGCCGGTGGTGTGACGCGCCACCATTCGGGGCTGAGATACTCGAATTGAAAGCCAGTGTCGTCCAGGTACGGAGCAATGGCCTGCAACAAGGCTCGGCTGTAGGATTCGGACAAGGCCAATTGGTCGGCGGGGATCAGCATGGCGCCCTCGCGTGACGGGGCAATGTGTACCAGTTCGGCCAGCCAGACAGGCTGATCCGGTGCTACCGAGTGGATTTGTTTCAACTGACGTAGCCGCAAAGGGGCCAGACCTGCGCTAAGATGCTGGGCTTGGTCCCCCGTAAAACCGTGGGCCTGCAACAGCCAGGATTGTGCGGGTGTACACAGGTCCGTCGCTGGGTCGCGTACCGACAGGGTGCCTGTGCCCTGAGTCAGTAGTTGAATCAGCGCAGGGGCCTTCTGGGGCAAGTGTTTAATGAGTTCGCGCGCGATGGCCGGTTCCGGCAGCGCGCCGTTGATTACGATCTGCATGACAGCGATTGTAGTGTTTTCTTTGAGGCGATAGCAGCTCGCATGGGATACGAATTTTGGATTGGGGCGCGGTATGCCGGTCTGGCCAAAGGCCGCAAACGGCGTGGCGGACACAAAGACCGCTTTGTGTCCTTTATTGCGGGCAGTTCAATGGCGGGGATTGCCCTGGGCGTGGCCGCGCTGATTGTTGTGCTCTCCGTGATGAATGGTTTTCAGACTCAGGTGCGTGATCGCATGCTCTCAGTCTTGCCGCATATTGAACTGATTGTGCGCAATGCCGATCATCAGCAGGTCTTGAACGAATGGAACGCTCTGGCGCAAAAAGCCCAGACCAATCCCGCTGTGGTGGGGTCCGCTCCGTATGTTGCGGGGCAGGGTATGTTGGTGCGCAGCAACCAGCTGATGGGGGTGCAGGTGCGCGGGATTGAGCCCGGACAAGAGAGCAAGGTGTCCGAGTTGGCCCAGCAAATGGTCATGGGCCGACTGGAGAATTTGCAACCGGGCACCTTCGGTATTGTGCTGGGTGAGCAGTTGGCCAATCAGCTGCGAGTCAGCACTGGCGACACGGTGATGTTGATGGCTCCGCAAGGCTCGATATCGCCGGCGGGGTTTTCACCGCGCATGCGTCAGTTTACCGTCACCGGTGTGTTCTCCTCGGGCTATTACGAGTACGACGCCAGTCTGGCGTTTGTGAACGTGGAAGATGCCTCGAAGATCTTTCGTGACAGCGGCAACAGCGGCGTGCGTCTGCGTATCAAAGACATGCAGCAAGCCCCTTTGGTGGGACAGGAATTGGCCAGCGCCATGCCGCGTAATGTGCTGGTGTCGGACTGGACCGCCAATAACCGTACCTGGTTTGCAGCTGTTCAAACTGAAAAGCGCATGATGTTTCTAATTCTGGCGCTGATTGTGGCCGTTGCTGCCTTTAACTTGCTGTCGTCGCTGGTTATGGCTGTCAAGGATAAACAGTCGGATATTGCGATTTTGCGCACCATTGGCGCCACGCCTAGCGAGATTGCTCGCATTTTTCTGGTGCAGGGGTCGCTGATCGGGGTGGTGGGTACCCTGTTGGGTGTGGGGCTGGGCACGCTGATTGCCTACAATATCGACGTGATCGTGCCCTTTATTGAAAACCTGATGGGTCGTAAATTCCTGCCCCAGCAGATTTATTTCATTAGTGAACTGCCATCCAATCCGCAGGTTTACGATATTGTGCTGATTGCCATCGTTTCCCTGGTGTTGTCTTTCCTGGCCACGCTGTACCCCAGCTGGCGTGCCTCCAAGCTCCAACCTGCACAGGTGCTGCGTCATGACTGATCTTATCGCTCCCACCGTGTTGCGCGCCCGCGATGTCAGTGTTCAGTACGAAGAAGGCGGCAACACTATCCACGTACTTTCGGGTGTGAATCTGGAAGTATGCCGTGGTGAGATGGTGGCCATTATCGGGGCTTCCGGTTCGGGGAAAAGTACCTTGCTGCATGCTCTGGGTCTGCTGGATAAACCTAATTCAGGCAGTATCGAGGTCAACGGCACGCAGACGGAAAGCCTGAATGAAGGCGAGCGCAGCCAGTTGCGCAACAAGGTGCTGGGTTTTGTCTACCAGTTTCATCATTTGCTGCCTGAGTTTGATGCTTTGGACAATGTGGCCATGCCTTTGATCGTGCGACGCATGAAGCGCAAAGAAGCCCGCGAGCAGGCTCAGCAGATTTTGGAGCAGGTGGGTTTGTCGCAGCGTGTGCATCACTATCCGGGCCAGTTGTCCGGGGGGGAGCGTCAACGGGTCGCTCTGGCGCGCGCCCTGGTGACACGACCAGCCTGCGTGCTGGCGGACGAGCCCACGGGCAATCTGGATCGCTATACCGCCGAAGGCATGTTCGAGCTGTTGAGCCGGGTCAATGAGGAGTTTGGCACGGCGTTTGTGATCGTCACCCATGATCAGGCTCTGGCCTCCTTGGCGCATCGTCAGTTGCTGATGGACAAGGGGTATTTGACCCAGGAAATCAGAGCCAATCGACCGTCCTGACACCCGGCCGGACGCGATGTGGCCCAGTGTATCTGCTCTTTGCTGACCTGAAGGGGCTATTGTCGGAATTCTGTAATGCTTATCGACACACATTGTCATCTGGATGCTCCTGAATTTGACCGGGACCGTGAGCAAGTCATGGCGCGCGCCCGCGCAGCCGGTGTGCAGTCGATTGTGGTGCCGTCGGTCGCCGTGTTTGATTTTCAGACGGCTCGCGAGACCGCCTTGGCAGCGCCCGGTGGTGTGTATGCGCTGGGTATTCATCCATTGTTTACACCGGGAGCAGGGGTAACGGACCTGCAGGCCTTGGAGCGGGAAATCCAGTTGCGGCTGCCTGATCCTCGTCTAGTCGCTTTGGGCGAGATCGGTCTGGATTACTTCGTACCCGAATTGAAAACCGACGAGGCCAGCCGTCATCAGGAATTTCTGTTTGACGCCCAGTTGGGCCTGGCGCAACGCTATGGTCTGCCTGTCCTTCTACATGTTCGCCGCTCCCAGGATCGCGTGCTGAAATATCTGCGCCAATATCCCGCAGTCGGCGGGATTGCCCATGCTTTTAATGGTAGCGAACAGCAAGCGCAGATGTTTGTGCGCCAGGGCTATGCCTTGGGTTTCGGTGGGGCCATGACATTTGGCCGCGCCAAACAGATTCGCCGTTTGGCGCAGGCGTTGAGTCTGGCTGATATGGTGCTGGAGACCGATGCTCCAGATCTGGCCCCGTCCTGGCTGGTGGAGCCCGGGACTGCCTTGGCGTCGGTTCGTAACGAACCGGCACAGGTGTATGGGGTGGCCGACAGTCTGGCGCAGTTGCGGGGGCTTAATGTGGCAGATGTGATTGCGCAGACTGGAGCCGCGGCCCGCCGAGTTTTGCCTCGCCTGGATGCATTTCTGTCGAGCCAGGGACAGTGAATGCGCTTGAGCGATCAGGGTGCGACTGTCTTTTCCCATAACGGTTTTCGCCCTGTCATGTCGCGCCTCTTCTTGACCCGGTTTTGACGGGTTGATGGACGGTTGCGGGAAAGATTCGTAGGTACAAGCCGAGGTGAGCAAAGTTGTTTGCCGTAACGGTCTGATGGTGCCTGGACTCCTAAGCTACAGATTTGGCTTGGGGGCGATATGGCAGGACAGAACGCATGATAGGGCGGGCATGTCTGGCTGCCTTTGTGGCTGCTGCAACATTTACCCATTTTCTGGCACCGTCTTATTTAGGGTATTCAGTCTGGTGCTGGCTGGGTGCAGCGCTGCTGTGCCTGGTGCTAGTCCCACGGTTTCCCGTGAGCTATGTCCTGGTGTTTGCCTTCTTGGGGGCCGGCTACAGCGTTTGGCACATACAGGATCGACTCAGCCAGTCTGTCCTTGAGGAAGATACCAATAAAGTCAGTCGTGTCGAGTTGGAAATCCTTTCTTTAGTGCAGGCAGGACCCAGCCACAGGCAGTTTCAAGCACGGGTTTTGCGCTCCCAGCCGCCGGGTTTGCCAGAGCATATCCTGGTGCGCTGGAATGCAGCCCAACGGTACTCTTTGTATCGAGAGCCCCCTGACCATCACTTCCCGGAACTGATGCCTGGCCAGCGTTGGCGGATGTCTCTCTTAGTTCGACCCCCGCAAGGAGCACGTAACCCCCACGGTTTCGATGCAGAGCGTCATGCCATCACTCAAGGCTGGCGGGCTGTTGGCAGTGTGCGGGGTCAGCCGCAACTCCTGGCTTTTGATCCGGCTGATTCCTGGCATACGTGGACTGAGCGCGTGCGTCATCATCTTCGCAAGCTCTTGCTGCCTTATGTGCAGGAGCGGCGCTGGGGCGGGGTGATGTTGGCGTTGTCCTTGGGGGATCAAGCCAGCATCGCTGCGCCGGACTGGCTGATTTTCAATCGCAGCGGGCTGACTCATTTAGTGTCCATCAGTGGCACGCACGTTACCTTTCTGGCTGTGCTTCTAGCCGGTCTGGTGTCCTGGTGCTGGCGACGTGTCCGCTGGGGACGCTGGGTACTGGCTGAGCAGATTCCGGCTCAGCTCGCTGCTACCTGGGTAGGGATTGCGGGGGCGGGGGTGTATTGCCTTATAGCAGGCTGGGGGGTGCCAGCCCAACGTACGTTCTTGATGTTGCTGGTGGTGGGCCTGTGTCGTGTCCGGGGTTTGCATTTGGGCGCGGGCCGAACCTTGCTGCTTGCGGCATGGGTCGTGGTGTTGCACGACCCCTGGGCGGGGCTGACGACCGGGTTTTATTTGTCCTTTGGGGCTGTATCGGTTCTGTTCGCTTTTGCTCAGCTCATGGGACGGGTGCCGCCAGCTGGGGCGTGGTGGCAGCGTTGGGGACGCAGAATGGGGTTTGCCGCCTGGCTGCAGATTCTGATTACCCTGGCCTTGTTGCCCGCCGTGGCTCCCTTGTTCCACGAGGTATCTCTGGCTTCCTTGCCCGCCAATGCGTACGCCATCACCTTGATCGGTTCGATTGTCACGCCCTTGGTGCTGCTGTTATTGATCCTGGTCGCACTCCAGGCACCGTCGGCCTGGTGTGAGTCCCTCGCTTATCTCGCTCATGCCGCGCTGGACTTCACGATGCAGCCCACGGTATGGCTGGCTGAGCGCCACCTGGCGAGCGTTCCGGTGCCTGCGCAACACTGGGCCTGGACTGTGCTGGCTTTGCTGGGGGTCTTGCTTCTGCTCTTGCCCCGAGGGTTTGTGTCCCGCTTGAGCGGCTTGTCGCTGTTGATCCCCGCTATGGCGATTCGCCCCTCTTTACTTCAGGAAGGGGACTGGGATTTATTTGCGCTGGATGTCGGCCAGGGCAGTGCCGTAGTCTTGCGTACCCGCAGTCAGGTATTGGTATTTGACGTGGGAAACCGTTATGGCCCTGATTCGGACGAGGGCAAACGCAGCATCGCCCCTTGGCTCAAAGCAGCAGGGATAGGGCAGATAGATACCTTGGTGCTGTCCCATGCCGATATGGATCATGTGGGCGGGACGCGCAGCGTCTTGCAGGCCGCCCCGGTCAGTCGGTCATACAGTAGCTTTGATCTGGACCTGCATGTGAGTCGGGAGGAGCGCCTGTTGGGCGTCGCGACGGGCTCCACTCCGCGCCCAGAGCAGATCCGGCGTTGCGAACAGGATGTCAGTTGGGAAGTGGATGGCGTGCGTTTTCGCTTCTGGTGGCCGCCGGCTGAGCCGAGCAGTGACAAGGCTGCCTCCGGTCGCGAGGAGGACAAGAATGCCGTCAGCTGCGTGCTGGAGGTTCAAGGTGCCCGACACAGCGCCTTGCTGTTAGGCGATGCCGGTGTCGCGCAGGAGCAAGCCATTGTGGCGGCTGGCGTGGGGCCCATTGATGTGGTTGTGGTCGGCCACCATGGGTCCCGGACTTCCTCGGGGGCTCATTTTGTCAAACAGATGCAGGCGGGGCTGGCGATTGCCCAACTGGGGTGGTGGAATCGTTTCGGCCACCCCCATGCCCTGGTGCAGGCTCGTTGGGAGCGATCAGGAGCTTTGTTTCTGCGTACCGATCAATGGGGGGCTTTGACGGTGGAGTCACGTCCGTCAGCCTTGTATTACTTTGGCGAGCGTGACCGCTACGCCCGCTACTGGCAATCGTCCCCACCGCCCTGAGCGGGGACATAAACGGCAGGGTAAAGCCGTCAGCCTGGGCTACAATAGCCCTTTATCTGTCAAATTCTTGTCCGAGCGTTCATGACAACTGATCTACAGGAGCCGCGCCTCAATTGGGTTATGTGTGCCAGTGCAGCAGGCACGCATCGCATGGCGTACTGGGAGTGGGGCGATCCCCATAACGATCAGGTCCTGATGTGCGTACACGGGCTGACGCGTACAGGCCGGGATTTTGACCTGCTGGCTCAGCGGCTGTCCAGCCGCTATCGCGTCATTGCTCCTGACGTGGTGGGACGAGGTCGCTCGGACTGGCTGATTGACCCCGCCGCCTATGCCATCCCGCAATACGTGGCTGACATGCTCGTGTTGATCGCCCGCGTGAAGCCGGCACGGCTGGATTGGGTCGGTACCTCCATGGGGGGCTTGATTGCGCTGGGCTTGCAAGGCGCGCAAGCCATGTCGGCCTTGCTGCGACCCACACGCCCCGGCCCAGGCTTGGCATCAGCGCCTTTGCAACTGCCTTTGGGGCGGGTGGTGCTCAACGATGTAGGGCCGGCGCTGAATCTGACAGGTCTGCAACGCATCAGCGAATACGTGGGCCAAGCCGTTCAGTTTGAGACTTTCGAGCAGGCGGTGGACTATGTGCGGTCTGTCTCGGCCTCGTTTGGGGAACACTCCGCCGAAGAATGGGCACAGATGTCCCGTTACGTGTTTGTGGAGCATGAAGGAAAGTGGCGTCGTCATTATGACTTGCGCTTGTCACAAGCCTTTGCCCAGCAGGCGGATGTGGACTTGGAAGCAGCGCAGGCTTTGCTCTGGGGGGCTTATGAGGGTTTGCCAGACAAGGTTCTGATTATGCGCGGCCAGGAGTCTGATCTGCTGAAACCAGAGGTGGCGCAGGAAATGTTGCAGCGCAATCCGAATTCCCAACTGGTGACCATCCCCAAGGTGGGGCATGCGCCCATGCTGCGCAATGCCGAGCAGATCAACCACATCGATTACTTTCTTGCTGGATAGCCCCTTATGAGTGTTCAGGCCTGCCTGCCCGTTGATCTGCATTGCCATTCCATTTATTCAGATGGGGTGCTCAGCCCCGCAGAGCTTGCCGAGCGTGCGCATGCTAACGGTGTGAAGCTGTGGGCCCTGACAGATCATGACGAAATCGGTGGCCTCAAGCAGGCCCGGCACCATGCCGAGCGGTTGGGAATGGGGTTTGTTGACGGGGTGGAAATCTCCGTTACCTGGGCGAACAAAACCATCCATATTGTGGGTTTGGGTGTGAACCCGGACCACGAGCCGCTGCACCAGGCCTTGCAGGACGTGCGTGCTGGCCGTGGACAGCGCGCCCGGCAAATGGGCGAGCGTCTGGCGGAGCTGGGGTTTCCTGACGCGTACGAAGGCGCAGTGCCCTTTGCAGCCAACCCGGAGTTGATCAGCCGAACGCACTTTGCGCGCTTTTTGGTGCAGCAAGGATATTGTGCCGATATGAACGAAGCCTTTCGTCGTTACCTGGCTGATGGTAAACCTGCTGCGGTCGAAACCGTGTGGGCCAGTCTGGAGGAAGCGGTAGGCTGGATACGCGAGTCGGGTGGTAAGGCCATTATTGCTCACCCGGGACGTTATGAGCTGGACGACACCCGCAGTCATGCTTTGTATAGCCAGTTTCTGGAATTGGGGGGCGTTGGGATTGAAGTGTTGACGGGCAGTCACTCTGCTCAGGAATACAGTGTGTATACCCAGGTGGCGCGCAGTTATGGTTTTGAAGTGTCTTGCGGGTCGGATTTTCATGGCCCCCGTGAAGGGCGGATTGATTTGGGCGGTTTGCCGCCTTTGCCTTCGGGGTTGAAGCCTGTCTGGCATGAGTGGCTGTAGCAGGAGCAATCAAAACGATGAATAAAGCCTTTGTAAAAGAGTCCGATCAGGACGATGACGACGATCTGGACACGCCGGCTAGCGCGCTGCCTAGCGGCACCAAAAACTATATGACGGTTCTGGGCTATCGCCGTTTGCGCAGCGAATTGAGCCATCTAATGAACAAAGAACGCCCCGAAGTCGTACAGATCGTCTCCTGGGCCGCCTCCAATGGCGATCGTTCAGAAAACGGCGATTACCTGTACGGTAAGAAACGCCTGCGTGAAATTGACCGTCGCATCCGTTTTTTGACTAAACGTCTGGAAATTGCGGAAGTGGTCGACCCCGGCTTGCAGCCGAACCCGGATCAGGTGTTTTTTGGTGCAACTGTGGTGTACAGCGACAGCCAAGGTGAAGAGTTCACCATCACGATTGTGGGAGTGGACGAGGCCGAGCCTTTGCAAGGGCGTATCAGCTGGATTTCACCGGTTGCCCGTGCTCTGATTAAAGCGCGTGAAGGCGATACGGTTGTGTTGCGTACCCCGGCCGGCAAGGAAGAGCTGGATATTCTGAGCGTGTCCTACCCTGAACCTGCCCCCGCCCCGGATCTGGATGGAGACAGCCCGATTTGAATCCCGTGCCTGGCCCGTGCTGGAGATTGCGGGGCGCCAATCGCTCCGGTCCCTCAAGACGTCCTGTCGCGCTTGCCGGGGTGATCGTGTCTGCAACCCTGGTCGCGAGCCCGTTGTTGGATCTGAATTTTCCTTTTTGTGCACGCCATTTAGTGATGTGACCTCTTGTGTCGCTTCCGGTTAAAATGGCGTGTTTTCTATTTCCCCCACTTTTTTGCCCCTCCCGTATCGTGAGCCAAATCCTGTACTTTCCCGGTTCGTCCGTGCTCTCCGCATTTCGTCGTGAGCGTTTGCTAGAGCGTATCGAGCAGCGTCAACTGCCAGTTGCCGACATTCTTGCCTTGCATGAATACTACGTCTGGACTGAAGAGTCTGGTCTGGATGCCAGTGCCCGTCAGCACCTGAGCGATCTGCTGGACGATGGTCTGCCTGCGCTGGACCCGCAGCCGCCCAAGGGCGCTTTGGTGCTGCGCGTTGTACCTCGACTGGGCACCGTGTCGCCCTGGGCCAGTAAAGCGACTGATATCGCCCACAACTGTGGTTTGCAGGCCGTCCGTCGTATTGAACGCGGTGTGCGCTACATCATTACTCCCAAGCGTGGATTGTTAGGCGCTAAAGAGCTGGATCAGGCGCAGCTGGAGCAACTGGCTGACTTGCTGCATGATCGCATGACCGAGACGGTAGTGGGTCTGGATTTTGACGGACAGGCCTTGTTTACCCAACTGGAGGGCAAGCCGATCCAGACCGTGGATATTCTGGGCGGTGGCGTGGCAACCTTGAAACAGGCCAACGAGCAAATGGGTCTGGCGCTGTCCGAAGATGAAATTGAATACCTGATGGAGGCCTTTACACGTCTGGGTCGTAACCCGCACGATGTGGAGCTGATGATGTTCGCCCAAGCCAATAGCGAACACTGCCGTCACAAGATTTTTAACGCACAGTGGGTAATTGACGGTCAAAGCCAGGGTAAGACCTTGTTTGGCATGATTCGTGAAACCCATGCTGCTCAGCCTGAAAACACCGTGGTGGCTTATGCCGATAATGCCGCCATCATGACGGGCGGTCCAGCCACTCTGTTTCACGCCGGTATCAACGATCAGGCCAACGAGCCCGTGTATCAGCGTCACGAAGCGCTGGTTCACACGTTGATGAAGGTGGAAACGCACAACCATCCCACCGCGATTGCTCCATTTCCTGGCGCATCGACGGGTGCCGGTGGCGAGATTCGTGACGAAGGCGCAACCGGCCGTGGCTCCAAGCCCAAAGCGGGTTTGACCGGCTTTACCGTGTCCAATCTGTGCTTTCCTGAACAAATGGAACCTTGGGAAAAAGACTCCCACGGTATTCCTGACCGTATCGCCAGCCCGCTGGACATCATGATTGAAGGCCCGATTGGTGGTGCTGCCTTCAATAACGAATTTGGTCGTCCCAATCTGCTGGGTTACTTCCGTACCTTTGAACAAACGGCTGGCGATCAGCGCTGGGGCTATCACAAGCCCATCATGATTGCCGGTGGTCTGGGCTCGATTGACGATCGCCTGACTCACAAAGATCCTCTGCCAGTGGGCGCCTTGCTGATTCAGCTGGGTGGTCCCGGCATGCGTATTGGTATGGGTGGTGGCGCTGCGTCCAGTATGGGCGTGGGCGCCAACCGTGCTGAGCTGGATTTTGACTCCGTGCAGCGTGGCAACCCGGAAATGGAGCGTCGTGCCCAGGAAGTGATTGACCGCTGCTGGCAACAGGGCGAGAACAATCCCATTATTGCTATCCACGACGTGGGGGCGGGTGGTTTGTCCAATGCCTTCCCAGAGCTGGTCAACGATGCCGAGCGTGGCGCCATTTTTGAACTGACGCGCGTTCCTTTGGAAGAATCGGGTCTGTCGCCCGCCGAAATCTGGTCCAACGAATCGCAGGAGCGGTACGTCCTGGCTATTTTGCCCAAGGACTTGCCGCGTTTCGAGCGCATCGCTCAGCGCGAGCGTTGCCCCTTTGCCGTCGTGGGTGTGGCTACCGAAGAGCGCCAGTTGCGTGTGACGTTCGGTGAGGGTCTGCCTGGTGTGGACGACGTGCATACCCCCAAGAGCATCGAGGAGCGTCCTGTAGATGTGCCTATGGACGTGATTCTGGGCAAGGCGCCACGTATGGAGCGTGACGTCAAACGTCTGCAAGGGGTGGCTGAGCCGCTGGACCTGACGGAAATCCCCTTGGTCGATGCCATGCATCGGGTGCTGCGTCATCCCACCGTGGCCAACAAGACTTTCCTGATCAGCATTGGTGACCGTAGCGTGGGTGGCTTGTGCAGTCGCGATCAGATGGTTGGCCCATGGCAAGTGCCCGTGGCTGACTGCGCCGTAACCTTGGCTGACTTTGAAGGTGTGCGTGGCGAAGCCATGTCCATGGGCGAGCGTAGCCCTAGCGCCATGATCGACGCTGCTGCCTCCGGCCGTATGGCCGTGGCTGAAGCCCTGACCAACCTGGTCGCCAGCGATGTGCGTGACCTGAAAGACGTCAAGCTGTCTGCCAACTGGATGGCGGCGTGCGGTGTAGACGGCCAGGATGCTGCCTTGTTTGACACGGTTCAGGCCGTCAGCCAGTGGTGCCAAAGCCTGGGTCTGTCCATCCCGGTGGGCAAGGACTCGCTGTCCATGCGCACCAGCTGGGAGCAGGACGGCGAATCCCGTCAGGTGATTTCTCCGGTTTCTCTGGTTGTGACTGCGTTTGCCCAAGTGGCCGATGTGCGTCGCACGCTCACCCCTCAATTGCAAACCAAAGCGGGTGATACTGCCTTGATCCTGATTGACCTGGGGCAGGGCAAGCAGCGCATGGGCGCCTCCGTTCTGGCTCATGCCTTCAATCAGGTCGGACAGTCCGTCCCCGATATGCAGGATGCCCAGGCCATGCTGTCGTTTGTGAAGGTGATCCGTCAGTTGGCCGATCAGGATCTGATCCTGGCCTACCACGATCGATCCGATGGCGGTCTGGCTGCCACCGTGGCTGAAATGGCGTTTGCCGGGCATACCGGCGTGTCCGTGAATCTGGACATGTTGACTATTGACCCACACGCCGCGGACTGGGGGGATTACAAGATCCGCGCCGAGCAAGTTGCCGTACAGCGGGATGAACTTACCTTGCGCGCTCTGTTCAATGAAGAGGCCGGTGCTGTGATTCAAGTACCGCTGGCCCAGCGCGACCGGGTTATGCAAACTCTGCGTGAGGCAGGCTTGTCGGCTCACTCCCACGTCATTGGGGGTCTGAATAAAAACGATCAGATCGAGTTCTACCGTGATGGCGCCTGCATTTATCAGGCACCTCGGGTTGAGCTGGCCCAACAGTGGAGCGAAGTCAGCCGCCGTATCATGGAGCGGCGTGATAATCCCGCTTGCGCCCAGGCTGAATTCGAACGCTGGCAGGATGTGGAAGATCCCGGTATCAGCCCGCGTGTTCTGTTCAATCCGCAGGAAGACATTGCCGCTCCTTTCATCGCTACCGGTAAGCGCCCCCGCGTTGCCATCTTGCGCGAACAGGGTTGCAACAGCCAGGTCGAAATGGCCTGGGCCTTTGACACAGCCGGGTTCGAGGCCGTGGACGTACACATGACCGACTTGCTGTCGGGCCGCGCATCGCTCGAAGGCATGCAGGGCATGGTGGCTGTAGGTGGCTTCAGTTATGGGGACGTGCTGGGCGCAGGTGAAGGCTGGGCCAAAACCATTCGTTTCAACAGTCAGTTGTCCGATCAGTTCGCGGCGTTCTTTGGACGTAGCGATACCTTTGGTTTGGGTATTTGTAATGGTTGTCAGATGATGGCCGCCTTGGCTCCCATGATCCCAGGCGCAGAATTCTGGCCGCGCTTTACCCGTAACCAGTCGGAAAAATACGAAGCGCGTTTCTCCAGTGTGGAAATTGCTGCGTCGCCGTCCCTGTTTTTCAAGGGCATGGAAGGCACCCGCTTGCCGGTTGCCGTGGCTCATGGTGAAGGCTTTGCCAACTTCCAGCGTCAGGGCGATGCATCCAAGGTAGCGGCTGCAGTTCATTTTGTGGATCACCGCGGTCAGCGCACCGAGCAATACCCGCTGAACCCCAACGGCAGCCCTTACGGTTTGACGGGTGTAACCACGGCAGATGGCCGCTTCACCATCATGATGCCTCACCCGGAACGTGTGACGCGCAACGTCATGATGTCCTGGACGCCAGAGCAGTGGGGCGCCGCCGATCAGGGTGCTGATCAAATGGCAAATGGTGGATTTACTCCCTGGATGCGGATGTTTCGCAACGCTCGGGTCTGGATTGCGTAATTGCTTACGCGTATAATCGATTTTTGGACGGAGTTATAAAAGCATGCGTCTCATCAAGAAAGCACTGACCTTCGACGATGTGTTGTTGGTTCCCGCTTACTCCGAGGTTCTGCCTCGCGATACATCCTTGCTCACCCGCTTTACGCGGGACATCACCCTGAATATCCCGCTGGTTTCGGCTGCCATGGACACGGTCACCGAAGCGCGTCTGGCTATTGCCATGGCACAGGAAGGCGGTATCGGGATCATCCACAAGAACCTGACGGCAGATGCTCAAGCACGTGAAGTTGCACGTGTGAAGCGTCACGAGTTCGGTATCGTGATTGATCCGGTTACGGTTACGCCCACCATGAAGGTGCGCGATGCCATCAACCTGCAGCGTCAACACGGTATTTCCGGTCTGCCTGTGGTGGAAGCCGGCAAGCTGGTGGGTATTGTTACCAACCGCGATCTGCGCTTTGAAGACCGCCTGGATCTTCCTTTGCGGGATGTCATGACGCCTCAAGAGCGTCTGATCACCATGCACGAAGGTGCCACGCTGGACGAAGCCCAGGCCCTGATGCACCGCCATCGCCTGGAGCGGGTGCTGATCGTGAACGATCAGTTCCAGCTGCGTGGTCTGGCAACGGTTAAGGATATTGTCAAAAACACCGAGCACCCCCTGGCCAGCAAAGACAGCCACGGTCAGCTGCGCGTTGGCGCTGCAGTTGGTGTAGGTGACGGTACTGAAGAACGTGTCGAGAAACTGGCCGCAGCCGGTGTGGACGTGGTGGTGGTGGACACTGCCCACGGTCACTCCCGTGGTGTTATCGAGCGCGTTCGCTGGGTCAAGAAGAATTTCCCGCGCATTCAGGTCATTGGCGGCAATATTGCCACGGCGGAAGCGGCCCGTGCGCTGGTCGAAGCGGGTGCAGATTGCGTCAAGGTCGGGATCGGCCCAGGCTCTATTTGCACGACGCGTATCGTGGCGGGTGTGGGTGTGCCGCAAATTACCGCGATTGCGGATGTCGCCAAGGCCTTGGAAGGTACGGGCGTGCCGCTGATTGCTGACGGTGGTATCCGCTTCTCGGGCGATGTGTCCAAGGCCCTGGCTGCGGGTGCGTCTGCCTGCATGATGGGTGGCATGTTTGCCGGTACCGAGGAGTCTCCTGGTGAAGTAGTGCTGTTCCAGGGCCGTTCGTACAAGTCCTACCGTGGTATGGGTAGCTTGGGCGCCATGGTTGATGGTTCAGCGGACCGCTATTTCCAGGACCCTTCCAATAACGCAGACAAGCTGGTCCCAGAAGGTATTGAAGGCCGTGTGCCCTACAAGGGCAGTGTCATCGCCATTATTTACCAATTGGTGGGCGGCATTCGTGCTTCCATGGGCTACTGCGGTTGCAAATCCATCGAGGAATTGCATGCCAAGGCCGAGTTCGTGGAAATTACGGCTGCGGGTGTACGTGAGTCTCATGTGCACGATGTGCAGATCACCAAAGAGGCGCCAAACTACCGCGCCGACTGATCGTAGTCAGTCTCTTGCATGCCAAAAAACGCCAACCTGTGGGTTGGCGTTTTTTTTTGCCATGCCGCTTTCCTGTCTGACCGTAGTGGGCGGCCGCCTGTATGGATCAGGATGGGAACGTGGCGGGCGAGGTTTTTCGCTGCATGGAGGCCTTCCTCTGCGGATGGCACGGGCAAATGCGTCTTTGCGAACTTTATCGACCTGATGTCCCGGCGTTCCCGCAGGCTGACTAGTCGGCGATTTCCACGAGCAAGCGACTTAGCAAATCGGGATGGGTGATAGCCGCACTATGCCCGGTTTCCAACTCCCTAAATTCCCAGTCCTTTTGCTGGCGGGCCCACTCGCGCGAGGTGTCTACTGCTCGAAACACCGGCTGCGTGCAGGAAATATAAGTGCAGGGGCGGGAGTTACCGATGACCGGGTTTTGCAATACTAAAGCTGATCTGTAAACGCTCAGGGGTTGTGGAGTCAGGCGATTGCCGACAAAGCGCAGATCCTCTGTGGCATGCAGTCCCAATGCATGCAGGGGAGGAGGGGGGACAGCGGGAATCGTGCTTTGGCCGGCCGAGGCGATCATGCTCTCCACCATTTTTTCAGGCAGGGTATCAAACGTGCTGGTGCCGCTAGGCAGAATAAAGGCATCCAGATAAATCAGATGACGTATGCAACGTGGCATGACGTCGGCCACGCCGCTGATCACCAGGCCTGCAAAGCTGTGGCCAACCAGCACGACATTGGACAGATCTTCCCAGCGTATCAAATTGGCGACATCATCCACAAAGGTATTCAGGGTGATGTCCGGACCCAGTAAATGACTGCGCTCGCCCAGGCCCGTCAAGGTGGGGGTGTAGACTTTGTGTCCTTTGGCCTGGAGCCGCTCAGCCAGCCGGGACCAGCACCAGCCACCGTGCCAGGCGCCGTGAACCAGTACAAATGTCAGGCTGCCCGATACCTCGTCGGTATCTTGCTGGCATTCGTAGGCAAAGCCACGCGAACGTTCGTCAGCAGCACCAGAGGCGGGAATATAGCTGCCCCCGCTTTGCTGTGGACCGGCCTGTGCAGGTCGGGATTCATGGTGTTCATTGAGCTCGTTTGAATGAGGGGTACGACTCGAAGACATGCTGAAACTCCCAAAATGGCTGCATGTACTGTAGCTGCCTTGCCGCATGAATGCCAGTGATGCAGGACAATTTCGGCCTGGAGTATTTCTACGGCTCCCTAAGCGGCGCTACACAGCGTAAAATAGACCCTTTACCGCTTTATTATTGGCTCGATACTTTCATGCACCAGCGAATTCTGATTCTTGATTACGGCTCCCAGGTCACCCAACTTATTGCGCGCCGCGTGCGCGAAGCTGGTGCTTACTGTGAAATTCATCCCGGTGATGTCAGCGATGAATTTATCCGCTCCCAAGAAGGCCTGAAAGGGATTATTTTGTCGGGCAGCCATGCGTCAGTCTACGCCGACGACGCTTTACAAGTTCCCGCTGCGGTTTTTGAAGCAGGCGTTCCCGTTCTGGGCATTTGCTACGGCATGCAAGCCATGGCCCGCCAATTGGGCGGCGTTACCGAAGGCTCCGACAAGCGCGAATTTGGCTATGCTGAAGTGCGCGCCCACGGCCACACCAAGTTGCTCGATGGTATCCAGGACTTCGCTACGGCAGAAGGCCACGGCATGCTCAAAGTCTGGATGAGCCACGGCGATAAAGTCACCGCCTTGCCTCCCGGCTTCAAGCTGATGGCTTCCACGCCTACCTGCCCCATCGCCGGTATGGCTGATGAAGATCGTGGCTTCTATGCGGTTCAGTTCCACCCTGAGGTTACCCATACTGTGCAAGGCGCTGCCTTGTTCCAACGTTTTGTGCGCGATATCTGTGGCTGCGTGGGCGACTGGAACATGCCGGACTACGTGGAAGAGGCCATTGCCAATATTCGCGAACAAGTCGGCGACGAGGAAGTGATTCTGGCCCTGTCCGGCGGGGTGGACTCCTCGGTTGCTGCCGCTTTGATCCACCAGGCGATTGGCGACAAGCTGACCTGCGTATTCGTGGACCACGGCCTGCTGCGTCTGAACGAAGCCGAGCAAGTCATGCGCACCTTCGCCGACAATATGGGTTTGAAAATCATCCATATCGACGCGTCCGATCGCTTCCTGGGCAAACTGGCCGGTGTTACTGATCCAGAAGCCAAGCGCAAGATCATTGGCCGCGAATTCGTAGAGATCTTCCAGGAAGAAGCTGCCAAGCTCAGCAATGCTCGCTGGCTGGCACAGGGTACGATTTACCCAGACGTTATCGAATCGGCTGCGGCCAAGTCGGGCAAGGCTACGGGCATCAAGTCTCACCATAACGTAGGTGGCCTGCCAGAAACGCTGAACCTGAAGCTGCTGGAGCCTTTGCGCGAACTGTTCAAAGACGAAGTGCGCAAACTGGGCGTGGCCTTGGGCCTGCCACCTGCCATGGTCTATCGTCACCCCTTCCCAGGCCCAGGCTTGGGTGTGCGCATCCTGGGTGAAATCAAGCGTGAATACGCAGACCTGCTGCGCCAAGCTGATGCAATCTTCATCGAAGAACTGCGTAATACGGTTGACGAAGAAACTGGCAAAAATTGGTATGACCTGACTTCTCAGGCATTTACCGTCTTTCTGCCCGTAAAGAGCGTCGGCGTGATGGGCGATGCACGCACTTACGAGTACGTGGTTGCCATGCGCGCTGTACAGACGACCGACTTCATGACGGCGGACTGGGCTGAACTGCCTTACTCGCTGCTCAAGCGTACTTCGGGTCGCATCATCAACGAAGTGCGCGGCATTAACCGTGTGACGTATGACGTCAGCAGCAAGCCGCCAGCGACGATTGAGTGGGAATGATCCCGCGTCTGGCAGTACCGTGCTCCTGATGGCATAAAACCTGATAAGCCCGCATTACTGCGGGCTTATTTACATTCATCCGCTTTTGCAAATGGAACCCGACTCTTTCCGTTGCATATTAAGCCTATGTACGTTGATGGCTCTCGCCGACGAGTTCAGGCTTGCCACCACGTCCTTGTTAGTGATGTAGTTGTTTTCCGGCCTTGCTTGGGCCAATCCCGGCGCGCATCGTCGGTGTCCCACGGTGGGGCAGCCTCAGTAGGCATGGCCTGTGGATTGGGCGCAAAGGGTGCAGAGAAACGCGCTTGATGGCATTTTCAGTCTATGGGGCGCGATGGTATACGCGTATCTTCCTTACTTCGTCAGCATCATGGCTTCATGATTCAGACAAGGGGATATTAAAGCGTCTGTAAGTGGCGCTTTACTTCTTGTTCTGCTCTTGTCCTCCGGGCCCAAACCCCCGCGCCAGCTCCATAAAGGCCTGCAGGTAGTCAATTACGGCCTCCGTCTCCCGCATCCCCAGGTAAATTTGTTTGGCGATGCCTTGTTTGCCCAACCTGACCGGTACCACGTCCAGCTTTTCGGCATACTCCTCCACCAGCCATCGCGGTAGCGCCGCCACTCCACGGCCGCTGGCTACCATCTGCATCATGATGTCGGTTGTTTCAATCGTTTTGTGCCGTCTGGGGGCGATGCCGGCGGGCAGCAGAAACTGGTTGTAGATGTCCAGCCGGTCTATGTCCACCGGGTAGGAAATCAGCACTTCCCGGTCTATGTCCTGAGGTTTGGCATAGTCTGCGGTAGCCAGGCGATGTTCGGTATTAACCACCAGCACCTGCTCGTAATCGAACACGGGCTCGAACTTCAAACCTGGCTTGTAGAGCGGGTCCGGTGTGACCAACAGATCAATCTCATAGCCAAACAAGGCACCGATTCCGCCGAACTGGAATTTCTGCTTCACATCGACGTCCACGTCTGGCCAGGCGTTCAGATAGGGGGAGACGATCTTCAGCAGCCACTGATAGCAGGGGTGGCATTCCATACCGATACGTAGCGATCCGCGCTCTCCCTGAGCAAACTGACCCAGGCGTTCTTCGGCCAGGTCCAACTGAGGCAGCACGCGATTGGCAACCGCCAGCAGGTACTGGCCTGCCTGCGTCAACTGCAGGCTGCGGCCCTCGCGGCGCCAGATTTCAGTGCCTAATTGTTGTTCCAGTTTTCTCATGGTGTGGCTGAGGGCCGACTGGGTGACGTGCAGCACATTGGCAGCGGCGGTCAGGGAGCCTTGCTTGTCGACTTGCTGTACGACGGACAGGTGGATGCGCTCTAACATGTTACGTGAAGGATTTTCATGGATTGGTGAGATAAGACCATTTTACTTCATTGAACCGGCTTCCTACAATGCAAGTCATTCTTTGTTCCATCCGTCCTTTGAGAGCAGCACATGACGACGATTCATAATCTTGGCTTTCCGCGCATTGGCGCCAAACGTGAACTGAAGTTCGCTTTGGAATCCTATTGGAAGGGTGAGTCTTCGCGTGAGGATCTTCAGGCCCTGGGCGCGCAGTTGCGTCAGCGTCACTGGGAGAATCAGGCGGGGCTGGATCTGGTGCCTGTAGGGGATTTTTCTTTTTACGATCAGGTGCTCGATACCAGCTTTCTGCTGGGCAATCTGCCCGAACGTGTGCAAGGTTTTCAGGGTGATGAGCTGGATAATTATTTTCGTGTCGCGCGAGGCCGGTCCGCTCAAGGGGCGGAGGAGCATAGCGCCTGCTGCGGCGGAGTGGCAGCTGGTGAGATGACCAAGTGGTTTGATACGAACTACCACTACATCGTTCCCGAATTCAAGGCCGACACCCAATTTACGCTGCACGCTTCGCGTTTACTGGAGCAGTTGGCACAAGCCCAGGAGCAGGGCGTTCACGCCAAGCCGGTGATTATTGGGCCCCTTACTTATTTAGCATTGGGTAAAGCCAAGGATGAGTCCAACAAGCTGGCATTACTGGATCGGCTCTTGCCGGTGTATGTGCAGTTGTTGGAAGCCCTGGCTGAGGCGGGTGCGGACTGGGTTCAGATTGACGAGCCTATTCTGGTCACCGAGCTGGATGACGAGTGGCAGCAAGCCTTCAAAAAGGCGTATGAGCAATTCAAACCTGTTGGCGTCAAGCTGCTGGTCGCAACGTATTTTGGACAACTGCTGGAAAACACTGCCTTGGCAGCCGGTCTGCCGGTGGCGGGTTTGCATGTGGATGCGATCAACGATCGGGATGGTGTGGATGCGTTGCTCACACTCCTTGCTAAGGACAAGGTACTGTCTTTGGGCGTGATCAATGGCCGCAATATCTGGAAAACGGATTTGACGGCCACGCTGGACTGGGTGGAGCCTATCGCACGCCAACGAGGAGATCGTGTGTGGTTGGCCCCTTCCTGCTCATTGCTGCATGTGCCAGTGGATCTGGAAAGCGAGCAGAACCTGGATGCGGATGTGAAATCCTGGTTGGCCTTCGCTCTGCAAAAGTTGGACGAGTTGCGCATTCTGGGCCAAGCCCTGGCTCATGGGCGTGAGGCTGTCAAGGCAGAGTTGGCCGAGAATCTGGCGGCTCTGACAGCGCGTCGTCAGTCTCCCCGTGTCCATAATCCAGCGGTGAAGGCGGCTGTTGCTGGGCTTAGCGCCGAGCAGGGCAAGCGCAAGAGCGAGTATGCGCAACGGGCCGTCAAACAGGCGCAGTTTCTGAATCTGCCGGCGTTTCCCACGACGACGATCGGCTCCTTCCCCCAAACGACAGACATTCGCCGTGCCCGTAGTGAGTTCAAAACCGGCCGTCTGGATGAAAACAGCTATCAGGCCGCCATGCGTGCCGAGATTGAGCGCAGCGTGCGTGAGCAGGAGAAGCTGGGTCTGGACGTTTTGGTGCATGGCGAGGCCGAGCGCAACGACATGGTTGAGTATTTTGGGGAACAGTTGGAGGGCTACGCATTCAGCCAGTTCGGCTGGGTGCAGTCCTACGGGTCGCGCTGCGTGAAGCCTCCCATCTTGTTTGGGGATATCAGCCGTCCCCATGCCATGACGGTGGAGTGGATTACGTACGCTCAGTCGCTCACTCAAAAGCCGATGAAGGGCATGTTGACAGGGCCGGTGACGATTTTGAACTGGTCTTTTGTGCGGGACGATCAGCCCCGTGCGGAGTCTTGCCGGCAGTTGGCGTTGGCCATACGCGAAGAAGTGCTGGACCTGGAGAAGGCCGGCGTGCGTGTAATCCAGATTGATGAGGCTGCCTTGCGTGAGGGTTTGCCCTTGCGTCAATCGCAATGGCAGCGCTATCTGGACTGGGCCGTCGAGTGCTTCCGTATCGCTGCCAATGGGGTGAGTGATGCGACGCAGATCCACACTCACATGTGTTATTCCGAGTTCAACGACATTATTTCCTCGATCGCGCACATGGATGCCGACGTAATCACGATTGAAACCAGCCGCTCGGACATGGAATTGCTCGATGCCTTTGAGCACTTCCAGTACCCCAATCAGATCGGACCCGGTGTGTACGACATTCATTCGCCCAACATCCCCAGCGAGCAGCACATCGTGAATTTGATGAAGAAAGCCGCTGAGCGTGTGCCCGCAGACCGTCTGTGGGTGAACCCGGATTGTGGGCTTAAAACCCGTCAGTGGGCAGAGGTGATTCCGGCCTTGAGCAATATGGTGGCCGCCGCGAAAACCTTGCGGGCAAGTGTCTGATCGGTTCAAGGATCGAGTTTGGCAAACAGTCCCGGCCAGATGCTGGGACTTTCTATATAAGCCAGAGCGCAGACTACTTGCCTGGCAGCGACGCCAGGCAGAGAACTTCTCCCGGTTTGGCGCGCCAGGGCTTTGCGTTGAGCCTTTGCCTGTCAATCCGTGCAGCAACAAAATAAAAAGCCTGCTCTGCTCAATTCCATTTTGTTGGCAAGCAGATCAGCTTCCATATCAGAAATTAGGGTCCAAAAGAAAATGAACCAAGAATTTGCGTTTAGCATCCGTAGTATTCGTTTCGATGAAAACTATCGTCCGGCAGACAGCACACGTCTGACGACTAACTTTGCCAATTTGGCGCGAGGTGAGAGTCGCCAGCAGAATCTGCGCAATACGCTGGCCATGATTAACAATCGCTTCAATAATTTGGCTCATTGGGATAATCCGGCGGGCGATCGTTATGCTCTTGAGTTGGATATTGTCTCTGTAGATATTGATATTGAGGGAAATGGTTCCACCTTCCCAACAATTGAAATTCTGAAAACGACCATCGTTGACCATAAAGAGAACAAACGTATTGATGGTATCGTTGGCAATAATTTTTCCTCTTATGTGCGCGATTATGATTTCAGCGTGGTTCTGATGGAGCACAACAAGAACAAAAATGGCTTTAGTGCCCCGGAGGGGTTTGGGGATCTGCATGGCAAGTTGTTCCAGTCTTTTGTCAATTCAAGGCTGTACCAGGAAAACTTCAACAAATCGCCCGTGATTTGTTTGAGCGTGTCCAGCAGCAAGGTGTACCACCGCACCGGCAATCAGCATCCTGTATTGGGATTTGAGTATCAACAAAACGAGTTTTCGCCTACGGATGCGTATTTTGCAAAAATGGGTTTGAAGGTTCGTTACTTTATGCCTCCCAATAGCCTTGCTCCGTTTGCTTTTTATTTTCGGGGCGATTTGCTGAATGATTATACGAGTCTGGAATTGATCAGTACGATCAGCACGATGGAAACATTCCAGAAAATCTATCGCCCCGAGATTTATAATGCCAACTCGGCGGCGGGAATGCGTTACCAACCTAGTTTGAAAAATCCCGATCACTCGGTAACGCAAATTGTGTACGACCGCGAGGAGCGCAGCCGATTGGCGGTTGAGCAAGGCCGGTTTACAGAAGAGAGCTTTATCAAGCCCTATAAAGCCATTCTTGATCAATGGGCGGCGAATTACGCGCGTTGATTCATCAAAAACAACAAGGTTATTTATTTATGAAAAAGTTGCTACCCACCTCCACCGCAGGCAGTCTGCCTAAACCTTCCTGGCTGGCCGAGCCTGAAAAGCTGTGGTCGCCTTGGCGACTGGAGGGCGAGGATTTGATCGAAGGCAAGAAAGACGCCCTGCGATTGTCTTTGCAAGAGCAGTTGCACGCTGGCATTGATTTGATTAGCGATGGCGAGCAGACGCGACAGCATTTTGTGACCACGTTCATTGAGCACCTGGACGGGGTCGATTTTGAGAAACGCGAGACCGTGCGTATTCGCGACCGGTACGATGCCAGCGTTCCTACGGTGGTGGGGGCAGTGACCCGTCCCAAGTCCGTGTTTGTGGAGGATGCGAAATTCTTGCGTCAGCAAACCTCGCAGCCGATCAAATGGGCCCTGCCAGGTCCTATGACCATGATCGATACGTTATACGACAACCATTACAAAAGCCGTGAAAAGCTGGCCTGGGAATTTGCCAAAATCCTGAACCAGGAAGCCAAAGAGCTGGAAGCCGCAGGCGTGGATATCATCCAGTTTGACGAGCCCGCTTTCAACGTGTTCTTTGACGAAGTCAACGATTGGGGTATTGCTACTCTGGAACGTGCCATCGAAGGTCTGAAATGCGAAACCGCCGTGCATATTTGCTATGGCTATGGCATCAAGGCCAACACGGACTGGAAGAAAACCCTGGGCTCGGAATGGCGTCAGTACGAAGAGTCATTCCCAAAGCTGCAGCAATCCAAGATCGATATCATTTCCCTGGAATGCCAGAACTCCCGTGTGCCTATGGATTTGATTGAACTGATCCGTGGCAAGAAAGTGATGGTTGGCGCCATTGACGTGGCCACCAACGTGATTGAAACCGCTGACGAAGTGGCCAACACGCTGCGCAAAGCACTGAAGTTTGTGGACGCTGACAAGCTGTATCCCTCCACCAACTGCGGTATGGCACCTTTGCCACGCGCAGTGGCACGCGGCAAGCTGCACGCCCTGAGCGCCGGCGCTGAGATCGTTCGTAAGGAACTGTCGGCCTGATGGCTTTGATGCCTGAACGCTAGCCTGTTCAGGCTGCCCTCAGCAAACGATCAAGATGGTGTTGCCATCGCTGTTGCTGGGGGCATTTTTTTGTTTGGGTGTGCAGGAGTGCTGCAGATCTTTGCCGGGCGGAGCCTGGGCCTTGTTTCGTAAAAGCCCCAGGTTTTAAAGCCTGGGGGCATGAAAAAGGAGAGGTGTGGAAATGGGCTGAACCCTGAATAAGCTCAATCCCCAAACACCAAACACCAAACACCAAACACCAAACACCAAACACCAAACACCAAACACCAAACACCAAACACCAAACACCACGAGCCAAACGGCCCACCTGCGTCCACACTCATCCTCGAACTTCCATAGCGCAAGCCCCAAGAGTCAACTTCAAGACTTCGCTCTTGGGTCCCAGCTCCCCGATCTCAGGTTCCCCATCCCAGACCTCAAGTCATCAATGCGCCTACCTAGCCTATCATGCTTGTAGGCGAGTTTTTTGCGACCACTGGATAAAGAAATTCTTGTTCACCACAAAGAAATGAATTAGGATTCACTCATATTATGAATCAGGATTCACTTCTTTATGGCGTACCGACAAACTCCCGCTGTTCAAGCCCGCTTGCATGACAATCGGAGCCGTATCCTGGAAGCGGCCCGCAGTCTGGTCAGTGAGGGTGGCTGGCAGGAAGCCCAGGTGGCCAGTGTGGCGGCCGCGGCGGGCATGGCGACCGGGACGGTCTACCGTTACTTCCCCTCCAAGGCAGAGCTGTTTGCAGAGGTCCTGTCGCAGGTGTCCCAGCGTGAGGTGGACGTACTCACGGATATCGCCCAGGCGGACGGCTCTTGCATGCTGCGCCTGCAAGCCGCAGTCGCCACGTTTGTGAAACGTGCCATGCGCAATCCTCGCCTGGCCTATGCCTTGATTGCCGAGCCTTGCGACAAGGAAATTGACGCGGCTCGTCTGGTGTATCGCGCCGCAATCAGTCAGGTTGTTCACGCCCTGGTCTCCCAAGGTCAGGACGCGGGGGAAATGCGTCAGGATGTGCAGCCCGATATTGCGGCGACCGTCATTGTGGGCGGTTTCATGGAAGGTCTGATTGGCCCGCTTTCTCCCTTAAGCCGTCAACAGCACGATGGCACGGACAGTTACCAGCGCCAAGTGGCCGCGCTGGCTGACCAGATTGCCCAGATGGCGTGTGCCAGCGTGGCAGTCCTTTCTGCCACACCCTAGAAAAAACTCGGAGACAAACATGAATCAGCCGCTTTCCCCCAGTGTTTTGACTGCGTCCGAGGATCGTTACAGCACGCATCAGGTTTTGAATCAGGCTTTGCCTGCCAGCGGGTTCAATGCTTTTACGGGTGATCGGGTGCTGGTTGACGCCATCAGTCGTGAAGCTCCCTGGGCCGCGTCGCGTTGTCAGGCGTTGGGGGCGGTAGCTGGGGATGAAAATGTGCAGGAACTGGCTCACTTGGCGAACCGCCATATCCCCGAGCTTAAAACGCATGATCGATTTGGCAACCGGATTGATTGGCTGGAATTTCACCCCAGCTGGCATGAGTTGATGGGCCTGGCCTGGCAGCACGAGGTGCCCAATTTAAGCTGGCGTACCCAAGAGAAAAACGGCCATTTCGCCCGCGCTGTCTTGTCTTATTTGTGGAATCAGGTGGAGCACGGTACGGGCTGCCCGACCGGCATGGCTTATGCGGCTTATGCTGGTTTCGAGGCCGAGCCTGCCTTGGCGATCTGGGCGGATAAGCTCAAAGGGACGCGCTATGAATATAGTCGTCGCGAAGTGGGGGACAAGCCCTCGGTGGTGATTGGTTATGCGATGACGGAAAAGCAGGGCGGCTCGGACCTGCGTGAGACACAGACGACCGCGCGCTTTTCCCACAGTGCGGATTATCACGGTGCTACGGCGCAGTGGTATGAGCTGACAGGGCATAAATGGTTTTGTTCGGTGCCGCAGTCCGATGGCTTTTTTACGCTGGCTAAAGTCAATGGCGCTGTTACGTGCTTCTTCTTGCCCCGTACCTTGCCGGACGGCAGCTACAACCGCTTTTTTGTGCAGCGCTTGAAGGACAAGGCGGGGAATCGATCCAACGCGTCCAGTGAAGTGGAATACGCCGGCACGCTGGCGATTCGGGTGGGGGAGGAAGGGCGTGGTATTCGGGAAATCCTGTCGCACTCGCATCTGACGCGTCTGGACTTTGCGATTGGCTCGGCGGGTTTGATGCGGCAGGCGCTGACCTTGGCTCTGCGTCACACGACATCACGCAAGGCTTTTGGAACCTCTATTGCCGACCGCCCCATGATGCGCAATGTGCTGGCGGATATGGCGGTCGAGGTGGAAGCGGCAACTTTGATGGCTTTGCGAGTGGCCAAGGCGACGGATCTGATGCAAAGCAGCGAACATGAACGACTGCTGGCTCGGGTAGCGACTCCTGCGGCCAAATACTTTAATTGCTCACGCGCGCCCTCCATCGCGAATGAAGCCTTGCAGTGTCATGGTGGGAACGGGTTTATCGAAGAGAACCCCATGGCCCGCGTGTATCGAGAGGCACCCTTGAACAGCGTGTGGGAAGGCACGGCCAATATGATGTGTATGGATGTGCGGCGCGCCATGATCAGGGATCCGCGCACGGTGGAGGCGGTTTTTGATGAACTCAAACCCTTGGCCGGGCAAGACAAGCGCTTCGATGCGTTGGTGCAGCACACTGAGCGTCTGGTGAGAGCGGCGATCGAGGACGAGTTTCTGGCCCGCCCCATGACTGAAGCCGTCGCCCGCGTCTCGCAGGCAGCCGAGCTGCTGCGCTATAGCTCTCAAGAGGTGGCGGATGTGTTTTTAAGTACGCGCAGCGGCGGGGATGTGGGGTCTTGGGGAGCGCATTACGGCACCTTGGAAATGGCAACGTCCTCCTCAATCGCGCAGAAAATTGTGCGCAGGGCGATGGTCACAGATTGATCTTTGCTGTTTGCAAAGTCTGGAGTGAGCGGGGGCTATCTGGATCAAGTCTTGGATAGCCCTTGTTGCTTGAACCGGGTGGCTTTGCAGGCGAGGCGGCCACCTGACACCTGATTCCCGCTTCCCGTGACGTGGGGCTGGGAGAATCAGGTTGTCCGTTCTAGTCTTCCAGCCCTCCTTGCAAGAGGGTTTTTTCTTGGCTAAATATTGTTATGTTATAACATATCAAAATTTGCAAAATCCTGTGCAAGGAACCGCCCATTGATGCTCAAGGATGAAGAGAAATGACGATGAACCCCGATAACACGCCGGTCGATCCCGCGGCCCGCATTCCCGTAACGGTTTTGTCCGGCTTTCTGGGTGCGGGCAAGACGACTTTGCTGAACCACATCCTGAACAATCGTGAAGGCCGCCGCGTGGCCGTCATCGTGAACGATATGAGCGAGGTCAATATAGATGCGGCTCTGGTTCGTGACGGTGGTGCCGAGCTATCGCGCACGGATGAAAAGCTGGTGGAAATGAGCAATGGCTGTATTTGCTGCACCTTGCGCGAGGACTTGTTGCTGGAGGTTGATCGTTTGGCCAAGGAGGGGCGTTTTGATCAGTTGCTCATTGAATCCACTGGCATTTCAGAGCCGCTGCCCGTGGCTGAGACCTTCACCTTTGAAGGCGAGGATGGCCGTTGCCTGGGCGAAGTCGCTCGCCTCGATACCATGGTCACGGTGGTGGACGCCTTTAATTTCCTGCGCGATTACAGCTCGCAAGACAGCATTCAGTCCCGGGGTGAATCCCTGGGTGAAGAAGACGCGCGTACCGTTGTGGACCTGTTGATTGAGCAGATCGAATTCTGTGACGTGTTGGTTCTGAACAAGATTGACTTGATCAGCGAGCCAGAACGCGAGCGCCTGATGGCCATTCTGAGCAGCCTGAATCCTCGCGCACGTATTGAAATGGCCGAGTTCGGCAAGGTGCCCCTGGACCGCGTGCTCAACACCGGTCTGTTTGACTTTGAAGAAGCCTCCAGAGCCCCAGGCTGGCTGCAGGAATTGCGTGGCACTCACACTCCGGAGACACAGGAATACGGCATAGGCAGCTTTGTTTATCGCGCACGCCGTCCGTTCCATCCGCAGCGTTTTCTGGATCTGGTCGAAAGCGAATGGCCCGGCGTGGTGCGTTCCAAAGGCTTTTTCTGGTTGGCAAACTTCCCGACTTTGGCGGGTTCCTGGTCACAGGCGGGCGCGGTGGCTCGCTATCACGTGGCGGGTTACTGGTGGGCTGCCATGCCGCCCGAACGCTGGCCGCAAGACCCCGAAGCGGTAGCCCTGATCAAGGAAAAATGGGATGAGCGAGTCGGGGACGCGCGGCAGGAGCTGGTGCTGATTGGCATGGAGATGGACGAGGCTGCATTGCGCGCTCGTTTCGATGCCTGCCTGTTAAGCGATGAAGAAATGGCCAGCGGTCCCAGCACCTGGACAACATGGACAAATCCGTTTTCAGACTGGCCTTGATGGAATTGAGGTCTTGCCAAGTCTCTGTCGGCTTGGACAAGGCCTTTTGATTGGATGTTGAGTATGACTGTTGTACTTCCCGACCCGGCTCTGAACGATTCCAGCTATGGCCTGACTCCGCTGTCTTGGGTAGGTATGGAGGGAATCGATTTACCCATTACCGTGGTTGAACCGGGCTATGCGCGCCAACTTCATGCGCGTGTGGATGCCCAGGTTGATTTGCCGCTGACGCATGTGAAAGGGATACACATGTCCAGGCTGTATCGCTTGCTGAATGACCTGCCGCCCGAACAGGCCTTGTCGCCGTTGGAGCTGCGACGTCTTTTGCAAAGCATGGTGGATAGTCAGGAGGACTGCGGCACGCGCAGTGCGCGCTTGGGTTTCAGATTTGATTTGTTGGTTCGACGGCCTGCCTTGGTGACGCAGGATCTGGCAGGTTGGAAGTCCTATCCCGTCGTGCTGGAAGCCAGACTTTTGGACGGTATCTTTGTGTGCAAGGTGCAGGTTCAGATTGACTATTCGTCGACCTGTCCGTGTTCGGCGGCGCTGGCTCGGCAATTGATTGAACAGGGTTTTATGCAGGCCTTTGGAAAACAGCCTGTGCTAGGTGCGGTGGAGGTTGCTGCCTGGTTGCATGAGCACGCCAGTCTGGCCACTCCGCATAGCCAGCGCAGTCAGGCTCTGGTTCAGGTCCACGTATTGGAAAATAGGGAAGACTGCGGGTTTTTAGCGCTGATTGATCGTGTCGAAGAGGCGCTGGCAACACCCTTGCAAACCGCCGTCAAGCGGGCTGACGAGCAAGCTTTTACGGCCTTGAATGGCCAGAACCTGATGTTTGTGGAGGACGCAGCGCGTCGTATAGAAGCGGCCTTGGCGGGCTATCAGAACCCCGGTATTCGGGTCCGTCATTTAGAGAGTTTGCATCCCCATGATGCGGTGGCGTTCAAAGTTCCATTGTCGGAAGCAACGCCTTTTTCAGGACTGAACGGGGGCGTGGAGCCATGAGTGTTTTAGCCCTTGCTAATCCTTGTCAGACACTGCTGCAAGGTCAAATTTGCTTGCTGCTGGAGCAGGTCAGCAAGATCACGTTCAGTCTGACTGACCTGATGCTCCATTCCCGTCTTTCGGAGCGGCGATGAAAGCCTTTCTTGTCTCTGTCCTGGTCCTGCTGGTTCGGGGCTACCAACTTTTAATCAGCCCATTATTGGGGCCGCGCTGCCGTTTTTATCCGACTTGTTCGCAGTATGCGATTCAGGCTTTGCGCACGCATGGCCCCTTCAAAGGAACGTGGCTGGCCGCACAACGCCTTGTCCGTTGTCATCCCTGGCATCCGGGCGGGCACGACCCGGTTCCTGCTCGTGGCGATCAGGGCAGGCAAGCGTCCAGGCAGTCAGGAGAAGGCCGTGGATAAGGGGGGCGTACCTAAAGAGTCCATCGCTCAGACTCAGCAAGCCATTGTGGACAGTTTCCAGTGCCTGGGTAACTGGATGGCGCGCTACGAATATCTGATTGATCTGGGGCGCTCCTTGCCCGACTTCCCGGACAAATGGCGTACAGAAGCGAATCGTTTGCACGGCTGTCAGGCACAGGTCTGGATGGTCTCTGAATTGCATGATCACAGGTTGTTTTTTCAGGCTCGTAGTGATTCTGCCATCGTCACCGGCTTGTTGGCTTTATTGATGAAGGTGTATTCGGGGCGTCTGCCTGAAGAAATTCTGTCCCATCCCCCCGACTTTTTACGGGCAATTGAACTGGAGCAGCACTTGTCACCGAATCGCGCCAATGGCCTGTTTCACATGATGGAGCGGATTCGTTTGATGGCACAAGATGCTCTGGGTGCAGAAGCCGCAAAGGCAAAACCATGACGCCAGCAATCCTGAAGGCCCCTCTATCCCGGTCCACAGAAACGACCAAACAGCATGATCTGCGCCATGCCGATCTGCTGCTCTGTGGCGGTACGGTAATGACCCCTAACGGTGCCGAGCACATTGACATCGCCTGTGTGCAAGGCCGGATTATGGCTCTTGGCGATTTGCAGCCCAGCTGGAGCGCAGAGTGCCTGCTGGACTTGAGCGGCCTGCATGTATTGCCAGGGGTCATCGACAGCCAGGTGCATTTTCGAGAGCCGGGGCTGGAGCACAAGGAGAATCTGGAAGCGGGGACACGGGGTGCGGTCCTGGGCGGGGTGACTGCAATTTTCGAGATGCCCAACACCCACCCCTTGACGCTGGGAGCAGCCGATCTGCACGCCAAGCTAAATGCCGCTCAAGGTCGTAGCTGGTGCGATCACGCCTTTTACATCGGTGGCTCATCCTTGAATGCCGAATCTTTGCAGGAACTGGAGCAGCTTCCAGGCTGCGCGGGCATCAAGGTCTTTATGGGTAGCTCTTTTGGCGATCTCCTGGCGGATCAGGATGAAGTCCTGATCCGCATCTTGCGTCATGGCCGCAGACGGCTGGCGGTGCATGCGGAGGATGAGGCCAGACTGTGTGAACGTAAGCATATTGTGCTGGATAGTGGGGACGTGCGGCAACACCCGGTCTGGCGTGATGTCCCAAGTGCGTTGATGGCGACTCAACGCATCGTTCGCCTGGCGGCACAGGTGAATCGCCGCCTGCATGTGCTGCACGTGTCCAGCGCAGAGGAAATGCAGTTTCTGGCCGCCCACAAAGCTCGCGTGACGGTGGAAGTCACTCCTCATCACCTGAGTCTGCAGGCTCCCGACTGTTATGAGCGCTTGGGCACGTTGGCCCAAATGAATCCACCGGTGCGGGAGCAGCGTCATCAGGACGCGCTGTGGCAGGCGGTCCGAGCGGGTGTGGTAGATGTGATCGGCAGCGATCATGCGCCGCATACCTTGTCGGAGAAGTCTCAGGGCTACCCGGCCTCGCCCAGTGGCATGACAGGCGTGCAAACTCTCCTTCCCCTGATGTTGAACCATGTGCATGCGGGTCGTCTGAGCCTGCAGCGACTGGTGGATTTGACCAGTACCGGTCCTGCCCGGATTTTTGGTCTGGAAGGCAAAGGACGTATTGCCGTGGGCTTTGATGCTGACTTCAGCATTGTGGATCTGAAGGCGCGGCGTCGTATTCGCAACGACTGGATGGCCAGCGTCAGCGGCTGGTCTCCCTACGACGGCCTGCCGGTTGTGGGCTGGCCGATTCACACCATTGTGCGCGGCCATTGTGTGGTTCGTGATGAAGCCTTGGAAGGGCAAGCGCAAGGCAGGCCACTGCGTTTTCTGGATGTCCCCTAGCCGCCCATTCAGCAAGGAGTACGCCATGACGGATTCAAAAGAGCTTAAAGAGCGTGGCCTGAAGGTGACCGCAGCCCGTATCCAAATTCTTGAGATTTTCCAGACCCCCGGCATGGGTCATTTGACGGCGGACGATGTGTATCGTCAGTTGATCCGGCAAGGCAGTGAAATTGGCTTGGCCACTGTGTATCGCGTGCTGACGCAATTGCAGCAGGCAGGCCTGTTAAAGCAGGTTTATTTTGAGCCCGGCCGGGCTCTGTATGAGCGGGATGATGGCGAACACCATGATCACCTTATTTGCACGGACTGCGGTCGCGTGCAGGAGTTCCATGACGAGGTGATCGAACAGCGCCAACAAGCGATTGCTCAAGAGCGGGGCTTTCAAGTTCTGGCTCATAGCCACGTCTTGTATGGGCCTTGCCTGAATCCCGATTGCACGTATCGCCCCGGCTCCCCCGATGACAAGGAGAAAACGTGAAAACAGCAGGAAAAGAATGCGGACTGGACGACACCCCCATGGTGCAGATGCGCCCTCGAGTGTCAGTGGAACAGGTGGAAGAGGGCGAGGAGCTGGCGCCCAAATTTGACGAACAGGGCCTGATTGCCTGCATCACTACAGATGCGAAGAACGGGGAGGTCCTGATGTTGGGGTACATGAATCGGGAAGCCTTGGAAAAAACCATACAGACGGGCGAGGCCCATTACTGGAGCCGGTCGCGCCAGACGCTCTGGCATAAAGGGGCGAGTAGTGGTCTGGTGCAAACAGTAGAGGAGATGCGCATCGATGACGACCAGGACGCCGTACTGCTGCGCGTGCGGGTAGCCGGTTCAGGAGCCAGTTGCCACGTAGGCTACTACTCCTGTTTTTATCGGCAGGTACCGGTAGGAGCGGCGCACCGCAAGGGCCAGAAACTGGTGTTTATTGAGTCGACCAAGACCTTTGATCCGCAGGACGTGTATGGCGATGCGCCCAATCCTACCGTGCTTTAGCCTGCCGTTTGGGTGGACGGGGCCAGACAAGAGGCTGTCCGGTTTTCCTTGGGGAGCAGGCTAACAAAGCCGGGCGTGGTCGCCCCGCTTTGTGTTTGTCGCAGTTGCCTTGTGAACGGGCTTGGCTCCACTAGGATGCTTTGGCCAGACCCCCCCATTTTTTCTGACGGTTCGCGCGCCAGAACGAGTAACTCAGTCCCAGTATCAGCAAGATGCAGGCAATGATAAAGACCATGCTGATCGGGCGCTCCAGAAAGATCATGGGGTCGCCGCGGGACAGCAGCAGGGCCCGGCGGAAGTTCTCTTCTACCATCGGCCCCAAGACAAAGCCCAGCAGCAAGGGGGCAGCTTCAAAGCGCAGGCGCATGAAGCCGTACCCCAGAATGCCAAACAGCAGCACGATGTTGACATCGAACAGGTTGTTGTTGGTGCTATAGACGCCCACGCACACAAAGAACAGGGCAGCGGGGTACAGGTACTTGAAAGGTACAGACAGCAGACGCACCCACATCCCGATCAGGGGCAGGTTCAGGATCAGCAGCAGGATGTTGCCCACCCAGAAGCTGGCAATCAGGCCCCAGAACATATCGGCGTGTTCGACCACCATTTGTGGGCCGGGCTGGATGCCATGAATGATCAGTGCCCCCAGCATCAAGGCCATGACCGGATCGCCAGGAATGCCCAGGCTCAGGGTAGGAATGAAGCTGGTTTGGGTCGAGGCACTGGTGGCGGCTTCGGGCGACGCAATGCCTTCAATCGCACCCCGTCCAAAACGCTCAGGTTTCTTGGCGATTTTCTTTTCCGTGGCATAGGCAATAAAGGAGGCAATGGTCGGGCCTGTGCCGGGCAGGATTCCGAAGGCAGCGCCAATGGCCGTGCCGCGAACCAAAGCGCCCTTGGACTGCTTGATGTCGCCTTTTTCCGGGCGCAGGGAGCGGGTGGAGACTTTACCAATAGCCTTGGTATGGCCGCTATGGATCCGGTTGATGTTCTTGAGGAAGTCCGCAATACCGAACAGACCCATCGCCAGTGCGACAATCTGCAAGCCGTCCTGCAGCTCCGGAATATTGAGGTCAAAGCGCGACACACCGCTGTTTACGTCCGTCCCTACCACGCCAAAGATCAGCCCCATGACCACCATGGCCACGCCTTTGATGGCCGAGCCTTTCGCCAAGGTGGCCCCGGCCAGCAGTCCCAGCATCATCATGGAAAAATATTCGGCAGGGCCGAACTTGAAGGCCACATTGACCAGGGCTGGCGAGAACAGGATCATGGCCAAAATGCCGATCGTGGCTCCAAAAAAGGAGGACAACATCAACATGAACAGGGCTGAGCCGGCCTTGCCGTTGCGGGCCATGGGATTGCCATCCAAACAGGCCACCGCGTGTGAGGCGGTTCCGGGCAGGTTGAGCATGATGGAGGTGATGCCGCCGCCGTATTGGGAACCGTAGTAAATTCCGGCCAGCATAATCAGGGCAGCCGTGGGCGTCATGGCGTAGGTCAGGGGCAGCAGGATGGAGATGGCGGCCAGTACGCCCATGCCGGGCAAAACACCGATCAGGTTCCCCATGAACACGCCAAAGACGGCCCACATCAGGTTGTCCAGTTGAAAGGCAACGCCAAAGCCGTGCATCAGGTTAGAGAGAATGTCCATGCCTAGCCCCACGTGAACAGGGGAAATTGCAGCTCCAGCCCCCAGGAGAAAATAAGCACACCCAGCAGCGTTACAAACACGGACAGCAGCAAAGCGGTGAGCCAGGAGTGCTCTTTGTCGCCCATGGCCGAGATGAACACCAGGGCGAAGGTGGCGGGAACCAGTCCGCCGTAGCGGCCCAGGATAATGAAGGCGATGATGCCACCCACAATGGCCAGCCAGCCTCGCCATTGCGGTGGGCCGTAATCTTCTTCCTGCTCCTCGTCGTGCGAGGCGGTCTCGACAAACAGGTACAGCGCGCCCAGCGCGATCATCACGATACCCAGCAGAAACGGGAAGTATCCCGGCCCCATGCGGGCCAGGCTGCCCAGGGAGTATTTCTGTCCCATCAGAACCGTCAAGACGCCCACCCCCACCATCAGCCCGACTGAGTAATATTTTTGTCTGCTCATGACCCTCCCCATTTCCGTAAAGCACGCATGATTTTTATAACTCCTGAAAAAGAGCGTTTAAAAATGAGGCTAGCTTAGCGGAGCAGAAGTTTGCTTAGGGTGACAGTTTCATTACCTTTTGGTCATGTTGGCGGTTGTGCAAAAGAGGGGGCGGGAAGCGCAATGGTAACTTTCAGGCCGGATTCTCCTTTTGAGAAAATCAGTTCGCCGCGATGTAATTCAACGATGGCCGAAACACTGCTTAATCCCAATCCAAATCCTTCGCTGTCATGATGGTAGCGGTAGAAATATTTGCCCACGTTCTCGTATTCACTTTCGGGTAAACCGGGGCCATCATCTTCAACACTAATCACAACAAGATGGCCGATTTTTCTTTCGATGCCGACGTTAACGTTTTTTCTGGCATATTTAATTGCGTTGTCCACGAGATTGGCCAAGGCACTGGCTAAAAGATTGCTATCACCATTCAGGGTGACGGCATCGATTCTCTTTTGGTGCAGTCTGACCCCTTTTTCTTCCGCAATAAACTGGTACAGATCCAGAACGTCCTCCGCAATCTGCTCCAGGTTGCAGGCTTTAAAGCTTTGTCGGTGGACTCCGGCATTCAGTTCTGCAATCTGCAGCAGCTTGCCCAGCAGTACGCTCAGCTTCTCCACTTCTTCAATGGCTTCCTGTTGGGCCTGCTGGACGGGTGCCGGGACGCCGGGCAGGTTACGGGTCTCGCGCAGCTTGCCAACGATTCGGGTCAGTGGCGTGCGAATATTGTGGGCTACGGTATCGGAGATATGGCGGGCGCTTTGCATCAGGCTTTCAATCTTGTCCAGCATGCGGTTGATGTCGTGGTGGATCAGGCCAAAGATATCCTCGCTTTCGGAACTGATACGCTTGGAGATGTCGCCCGCACCTACTTGCTCCGTCAGCACACGGATGCGGCCGATGCGGTATTTCAGTTCGCTGCTAAAGACGTAGGCGCCCAGAATCACCAGCATCAAGGCGAGCATCATGGAGGTGAGGATGATGCGGCTCAGCATGGCACGCAGCTCGTTCAAGGTGCCCAGTTCGTGCCCAACTACCAGGGTTTCTCCGCCAGCCAATTTGGTGACGCGAACATTGCCTTCAGACAGGGCATCGATATGCTTGATCTGAACTTCCACCACCTGTTGCTCGGGCAGTTCGTTCAGGCCTGGAATCGCGTGGATATTGCCCACCAGTGTGTGCTTGTTCTCATCGAGCAGCAGGTAGATTTCCTGCCCCGAATCAATCCGGTCCGACAAGGTCAGTTCGATCATGCGCAAGACCTCTTCGCGTCCACCTACCTCATAGGCAATGCTCAGCCGCTGCACTGCAACGCTGATCTGGCGCAAGTGCTCGTCGCGCAAGGCACCAAAGACCTGAACGTAGAAAAAACCGATCAGAAACAAGGTGGTGAAGATGGCCAGTATGCTGTAGTTGAGCGTCAGCCGAAACGAGGTGGACTCCCAGAGCCGTTTCAGGAGCTCAATCATCGCTGCGTTTCAGCCTGATCCCGTCAACGCTAGCCTTGTCGCTGAGTACATAGCCGCGACCGCGTATCGTATGAATCAGAGGTGGAATGCCTTCCCTGTCCACTTTGCGCCGCAGGCGGCTGACCAGCACATCCACCACATTCGATTGCGGGTCGAAGTTGTAACCCCAGACCACTTCCAGCAGCATGGTGCGGGTCAGGATTTTGTGACTGTTCATCATCAGGTAGGACAGGAGTTTGATTTCGCGCGGTTGCAGCTCCAGCACGACCCCTGCGCGGGTGATTGTCTGTGTACGAATGTTCATCACCAGATCATCAATCTGCACACTTCTGATTTCTGCATTATCTGTGCTGCGGCGGATCAAGGCATGCAAGCGGGCAGCCAGCTCCTGAAAGGAAAAAGGCTTGATTAAATAATCATCCCCGCCCGCTTTTAAACCATCCACTTTGTCGTCCACTCCTGATAAAGCACTCAATACCAGAACGGGGACTTTTTTTCCTAATGATCGCAAGGTGAAAAGAATGGAAAGGCCATCTACATGATTGGGAAGCATGCGATCCAGAATAATGACGTCCCATATCTCTTTCATGGCATTTTCCAAACCGGATACGCCGTCGTGACTAGCGACAACCGAGTAGCCCAGTTCGGACAAACCATTTACCAAATAGCGGGCGTTGTCGCGGTCATCTTCGATCAATAAGCAATTCCACATATGACTTTCCATTTTTTAGAAACAGGCAATGACATCCATTTAAAAAAACGGATTGTTCGCAAGGCTTAAGGCGGATCATGAGTCAAACATGACAAAACGCTCATGTTTGGCGTCGGCGATGAAAAGAAAAAGGGATGGGCACCCGATCGCAAGCCATTCCGGATTATAGGAATAATTAGCCTGCGTATTAGAAGCGGGTAGACCGGTGCTGCAGAGGCTCAGTGTCGGTCAGGCAGTGCGGCAGGAGGCAGCCAGTGCCAATGCGCGGCGCGCGAGGCCACGTACATCAAGGCTGTGTGCCACCTCCAGCGCGTCCAGCTCGGCCTCGGTGAACCAGCGCGCGTCCAGTGCGTCATCGGCGGCTTGAGCGCTACCCGACTGCCACTGAAAGAGAACAGCGATAAGAATGAAATGTGGATAGCTTGGCGGGGTGGGGCTGGGTTCGCGGTCAAACACATCCAGGGCATCAAAGATGTGCAGGGCCTGACCCTGTACCCCAGTTTCTTCGCGCAGTTCGCGATGCGCGGCGGCATGGATGGTTTCACCGGGACGGATTTTGCCGCCCGGGAATGCCCAGCGTCCAGCATCGGGCCGGTTGGCGCGGCGTATCAGTAAAATTCGGTCTTGATGAACGACGGCGGCCAGGGTGGCGGGAACCGGTCCCGTGGCAGGGGAAGCGGGATCAGCGGACAAGATAGCAACTCCAGGTCAAGGATGGCCTTCCTTGATCAAGCGGCGAGCAGATAGCGATCCGTTCCTTTGCTGGCATGACCCGGATCAAGCTCAGCCGGTCACTCTGCTTAGCAAGAGGGACAGGCAGTTTTTCAGCCCGCTTCCCAGGGCCCCTCGATCATAAAGACGGTTTTTGACAATATGACCTGGGCGAGTATACCTGCCTTTGCGTGACCCTTGCCCCCTGTGCCCTGGCCCTGACCCGCATGCCCACGGCGGACTACGCATCGCTGGCAAGCTGGGCTTGAATGAGTAGATCAGCCAGTTGTTGGCGGGCGGACGTCCACCGTCCAAGCACGGTGTCCTCGCCCACGCTAGGATTCAGTACGTCCTGTATGGCCTGTAGCAGACAGGTGCTCGCCATGGGATCGAGCTCAGGCAGGACGGGTAGGGCCTTATGCAGCTTGCTGGTCCAGGGGGCCTGGGATTCTGCAAGGGGGCAGGTACGCAGCAACAAGGCATACAGATGGATGGCCAGGGCGTCACCACCTGTTTCCAACAGGCAAGCGGTGGTCTTGATGAGGTCGCGTTGATCGTCAGTCAGCATATGCAGGGGCAGGGGAGAGGGACGGGAAAGTCGGTGGTAGCCACGGAACGCATGGGGCGTTCGCTTGTTGAACCCTAAAAGGTGGCTGTGGTGCTCATTGCGTAGTGGGCATGACAAATTGCGCGCCTTTGGCGATGCGTTCCGGCCAGCGCTGCATGATGGATTTTTGCCGGGTGTAAAAGCGCACCCCTTCTTCTCCATACGCATGCATATCGCCATACAGGCTCTTTTTCCAGCCGCCAAAGCCGTGCCAGGCCATTGGCACAGGCAAAGGCACATTAATTCCCACCATGCCGACTTGAATGCGGCGCGCGAACTCGCGGGCTACATGACCGTCGCGCGTAAAGCAGGCTACGCCATTGCCGAACGCGTGGGCATTGACCCGTTCTATGGCTTGCTCAAGGTTCGCCACCCGCATGCAGCCCAGTACCGGCCCGAAGATTTCCTCTTGGTAAATACGCATCTGAGGAGTCAGACCGTCGAATAAGGTGCCGCCCATCCAGAAGCCGTCCTCGCAGCCTGGTCCCGCTTCACTGCCTTGAAAGTGGCGGCCGTCGACCAGCAGTCGGGCACCTTCCTGTACGCCCAGTGCGATGTAGTGGGCAATGCGTTCGTAAGCGGCACGGCTTATGAGGGGGCCCATTTCGGCGGCCGGGTTTTCGCCATTTAGCACCTTCAAGGCTTGCGTGCGCTCGACGAGTTTGGGGATGAGCCGGTCGGCCACATCCCCCACCAATATGGCTACGCTGATGGCCATGCAGCGCTCGCCCGCCGAACCGAAGCCGGCACCGATCAGTGCGTCCACCGCCTGATCGATATCGGCATCGGGCATCACCACCATATGGTTTTTGGCACCACCCAGCGCCTGCACTCGTTTGCCATGACGAGCGCCCGCTTCGTAAATGGCGTGGGCGATCGGCGTCGAGCCTACAAAGCTGATGGCCTGCACCAGCGGGAGTTCCAGCAGCGCGTCAACCGCTTCCTTGTCGCCTTGCACCACATTGAATACCCCATCGGGCAGACCCGCCTGTTTGAACAACTGGGCGATCAAGAGCGAGGGACTGGGGTCGATCGGACTGGGTTTGAGAACAAAGGTGTTTCCGGCGGCAATGGCCAGCGGAAACATCCACATGGGCACCATGACGGGAAAGTTGAACGGGGTCACACCCGCCACGACGCCCAGAGCTTGGCGTACCGTCCAGTTATCGATATGGCTTGATACCTGTTCGGTGTAATCGCCTTTCAGCAGTTGCGGGATGCCGCAGGCGAACTCCACGATTTCAATGCCGCGAGCCACTTTACCTTGGGCATCGCTGAAGACCTTGCCATGCTCGGCGGTAATCAGGTGGGCCAACTTGTCCTTATGCTCGTTCAGCAGTTGCAAAAACTTAAACAGGATTCGGGCGCGGCGGATAGGTGGGGTGTCCGCCCAGCCGGGGAAGGCGCTTGCAGCGGCCTGAACTGCCTTATCCACCTCGGCAGCGGTGGCCAAGACGACCTGAGCGCTAACGGCGCCGGTGGCGGGATTGCAGACGTCCAGATGACGGCCGGAGGTGCCCGGCACGCGCTGGCCGTTGATGTAGTGGTCAATAAGGGCGACAGGATGAGTCATGCAGTCAGTCTCTTGGAGGGGGCGTTGTAAAGCAGCATTAGCAACTCCTAAGATAGATGACTATAAGAATCATGTAAAATGATGAATAATGAATTTATAAATCATTAATAGTGAATAAAAAGCGCTACGTTCAACGCAGGCTTGCGATGAGCCGAGGCGTTACTCGTCAGGACCGTGGCTTATGCCAGTTAAACCTGGGCGATAGATGCGGTGACGCCTGACCCGTTGGCCGTCGCCTCATGACAGGGTATAAAGATTAAATAAATCATAAATAAAGATTGGTTCTATCAGGTTTTATCATTTTACTTGATGGTTGGTCGTGTCTATCTTAGCGGCGTGCGGACGGTGACCCGTTCCAGAGCAAGGGCCTTGGCGGGCCCGTCGCTCACTTCTTTGCAAGCCGCGCGGCATTGGCCAGCACTCACGCGTATCGCCCGGCTTACGGTGTGTGTGCTAGGACAGGAGAGGGTCTTCAGTGCTTTTTCAAGGAGGTCGTCATGCAGTTGCGCGACAACGGACTCAGGTTCTCGCCCATTACGATTGTGCTGCACTGGCTGGTCGCAGCCTTACTGCTGTCTATCCTGGGGTTGGAGGTGGCAATGGCCCGAACCGCGGCCCAGGCCTCGTCTGCCCGACTGGAGCCGATACAGAATCTGTTGGGGCTGATGCTCTTTCTGATCTCGGCTTATCGATTCTGGGCCAGGGTGAGCTCGCCTCATCCTTTACCCTTGGGCTCGCCCACGCCGGTACAAGTGATTGTGTCCCGCTCGGTGGCCACCGCCCTGGCATTGGCGATGGTGTTGCTGCCGCTAGCCGTCTGGCTATCCCGCGCAGCGGCCGGCGTGGGAATTGAGCTGCCCGGTGGCTTGATGCTCCCGGCTCCGATCGGCCCGAGCAAGCCGCTCAAGGCGGTGCTGGACGCTTTGTTCAACATTGGGGCGACGGCTTTTGTGGCCGGGCTTGCTCTACATCTGTTTGGCGCGTTCAGAAACCACCTTGTGCTGAAGAATCAGACCTTGCGCCGCATGTTGGGCAAACAGGTGGAGTTGTGAATCATGGGTGATACAAAACAGACTTTTGCAGGCAATGTCATCACAGACATGTGCGGGGTAGCGTATCCGATTGTTCTGGCGGGCATGGCCGCGATTTCGGGGCCTAAACTGGTGGCCGCGGTAGCAAATGCGGGCGGGGTGGGAGTGTTGGGAGGCTTGCGTCTGGCTCCCAAGGTGCTGCGCGAGTGGCTGCGGGAAACCAGAGGTCTGACCGACAGACCGTTTGGTGTCAATATCGTGCCCCAGTTTGGTGGACCGGCTGTGTTTGAGGCCCAGTTTCAGGTGATTCTTCAGGAGCGGCCCCGACTATTGTCCTTGTTTTATGCCGAGGATGCTGGTGCCGACCTGATTGCCCGCGCCAAAGATGCGGGCATGATCGTCATGGTGCAAACCGGCACGGTGGCTCTAGCCCGTCAAGCGATTGCACAGGGAGCCGATATTGTGGTTGCCCAGGGCAGTGAGAGTGGAGGGCATTTGAATCGTGGCACGGTGGGCTTGATGTCCTTGCTGCCTGCGATTATCGACGTTGCACACGGTTGTCCCGTTCTGGCGGCGGGCGGCATCACGACAAGTCAGGATGTGCGGGCTGCCATGAGCCTGGGCGCGTCGGGGGTGCTGGCAGGTACTGCTTTTTTGGCCAGCGAGGAATCCAATGCGCACCCACTCTACAAACACAGAATTCTGGAGGCAGGTACGGACGATACGGAGTATCGCACTGGTTACTCCTTTGGCTGGCCCTATGGGACGCCGCATCGGGTGATACCCAACCGGGACAGGTGGAATCTGTTGCGTCTGATCGGGGGCGGTGCCAGGGCGATTGATCAGGACAGCGTGGCCAGGAAACTGTCTTTGTATGCCGGTCAGGGGGTGGGCAAAATCCATCGTATTATGCCGGCTGCAGAGCGCGTGGCGGAACTGGCACGGGGCCTGTCCTGAGGCTTTACGGGCAGATGGTTGTGGGAAGGCTGCGCAAGCTCAGCCTTGGGACTGGTGGGGCTAATCGAGGCGTTCGGCCTGGTTTTGCATTGATTTGGGTAATTGGGCGAACTGTGTGTGCGCCAGGGCGAGAAAACTGCGTAGAGCCGAGCTGGGTAGGGTATCCGAACGACGGATGAACACGGTTTTCACCCGGGCTACCTGCGGCGGCAGCTCATGACATTGGATAGGCAGGTGCATGCTGCGGGTTTGGGCAATCGCCTTCGGTAGTAAGCTGATGCCCATGCCCGAGGCCACGCAGGACAGAATGCCGTCCAGGGTGCCCATTTCCATGATCTGATCGGGGACCAGGCCCGCTTGATGGAGCCAGTGTTCCAGCGTAGAGCGGTAAAAGCACCCGGTCCTAAAGACCAGCACGGTTTGCTGGGTGATCTGTTCGATGAGCTCAGAGAGGGAGGGGATGGCCTTGCTGCTGAGCAGAACCAGTTCCTCTTCAAAGACTTCTTCTTGTGACAAGGCAGGATTGTGATGGAGTCCGCCTACAAAGGCGCCGTCCAATTGGTGACTTTCAATCGCTTTGATGAGTTCGGCCGTGGTGCCGGTTTGCAAGGACAGTTGAACCTGGGGATAGTGTTCGCGGTACTGAATCAGTAATGGCGGCAAGCGTATGGCAGCTGTAGTTTCCATGGAGCCCAGGCGTAGCAGGCCGCGTGGCGTGCCCGTGTCCTGCAAGGCGGCGCGGCTTTCATTGGTCAGTTGCAAGATCCGCTGGGCGTACGTTAGAAAAGTACGCCCCGCCGCTGTCAGTACCACCCCGCTTTTCTGGCGTATGAACAGTTGCTGCCCCAGCTCGGCCTCCAGCTCCTTGACCCGCATGGTGACATTGGACTGCACAGTATGTACTTTCTGGGCGGCAGCGGTAAAGCTGCCCTGTTCGGCCACAGCACAAAAAATCTGTAACTGGCGCATTTCCATACCGACTTCTCCATCGTTAAAAATGATGCCTGGTTTTTTGTTTCATCACTTTATGGTATCCATGCGCGACCGTAAAGAGGTCCTTCAACGCGGATTGCGGTCAGGGAGAGACTTGATGGTACCAAGTACACAGCAATCAGGTACGCGATATTCTGCCCGATCATCCCAATAAGATACAGGTTGTGAGCCCCGCGAGCGTATGGCTGGCCAGACGGGGTCATACTGGGTCAGTTCCCTAGCTGTGATGAACAAGCTCAGTCTGCCCTAAGCGCTAGGGTGGCGGCCTTGGCCGCCCTCAAGATACTGGATTTGCTGGCGCGAAGGGCAGTGCGAGATTCTTGGCTATGTGCGTTTGTGCAGTCCCGCTGGAAATGGCACATGGGCGGAGCGCGGTTCAGTGCGTCTGCAGATTCAACGTGCCGTCCAGATTGATGCGTTCAAAGTCAGAGACCAATACCTGAATGCGAATATTCCAACTGGCCAGATGAGGCAGTTCAATCGGGTTGACCAGCCACTGGCCCTGCAAGGTAGGGGCAGCCGGAAAAGTAATGGAGGCGATACCGGCCTGCGGGTTGCTGAACGTCACCTCGACCTCTTGGGCTTGAAGGGGGATGAAACCGGGCTGGTGCAAGGTGATGGTCAGGGTGGGTCGGGAGGTAGCCGTGGCTGGGAGATACACCAGATCCGCCATGCCTGTTTCGGTTCGGATATGACTGGCAATGCCGGGCGCGACCCACTGTGCCAGGGACCGGGGAGGTGGGGTAAAACGCCACAAGGCGACGACGGCCAGGATCAGCACGGCCAGCGCGTATTCTAGACGGATCACTCTTTGCAGGGCGTAGCGCGCTCCTTCGCGCTTTTGCATCACGGCCGGGCTCAAGCGATAGCGGTTGTATGCACCCAGGGCCAGCAAAAACGCGACCAGAACCAGCTTGGCGATCAGGACCTGACCATATCGGCTTTCCCAGAGCGAGGCGAGCTGATCGAATTGCACGTAGATCAAGGCCACGCCGCTTAGGGTCAGCACCAGCAAGATGCGGGGAATCCAGTGCGAGAACCACCTTAACAGGTGGGGCGGCTTGTCGTGCCTGAGCGCACAGACCAGCGGCAGGAAGGAGCCCACCCACAGTGTCAGTGCCACTCCATGGAGCCAGACGCTGGGCCGCGAGAGCCAAGTGGGACTGGCTGTACTGGCATGGCCGCTGGAAGCCAGCGAGGCTCCCAATAGAACGAGGGCCGCGACGGCCAGCCATGGCTGGGCAGTGGTCCAGACTGCTTTCCAGGAAAGGGCCGCACCAATCAGAGCCATCCAGCCCAGCAGCACTGCCAGGCCCATGGAGCTGGATACACCGGCTGTCCAGGGCTGGGGCTGTAACAGTGCAGAGAGCGGCAAATCCAGGGCATCGATACCCACCAGGCCCAGAGTCAGCAACAAGGCAGTGGCGCCCACGGCGAACAGAACGGGAAGCCAGTGTCGATGACGGGCAAATGCCCCCTGGGGCGTCGGGCTCAGCGTTTGGTAGACCAGCCCTCCTATCCCTGTGAACAGACTCACATAAGCCACGAATCGGGCCAGCCAGATCAGACCATTTCGCAGGGGATGGCTGTGGGGTGTGGACGTCAGATTGGTGCCTGGTGTGCCAATGGAAAACGTCAGGATTCCGCCAACGGGGTGGCCGTCGGCGGAAATCACCCGCCAGCTCAGGCCGTAGTTGCCTTTGGCCGACAAGGTTGGCAAGGCCAGCTCCAGTCTCTGTTCGTGTGTGACGACGTTCGTGAGCGTCTCGACGGTGCCGTCAGGGCGAATTAATTTGAGCAGCAAGGGTGCCACGGGCTCATTGAAGCGCAAACTGGCGGTTTGCGGGGCCTGCATCAGAATCGTGCCGCTGGCGGGTTTGCTATCCACCAGGGCTGCATGAGCATGCAGTACGGGCGACCAGACCAACAGCAAGAGCAGCACCATCAGCCCTGAGACCAAGGCAAGCCCGCCTGCACGCCCTTGCTGAGTTTGCGTTTGCATAAAATTCTCCTTCAGGCGGATGCGCCCGATCCGTTCGCATCCGCTACCTGGGCTTACGGTTTGGGCAATAGCTGCAATGCCGGCGCGGGGGCGTCCGAATGATCTTTTGTCGGTCGTGAACCGGACTCAGTCTGATCGATCCAGCGCTCCAGTCCTTGCTCACATTCCTGAACGACCGGGAAATGGAGCGTGCTGTTGGGTTGGAGTTCGTCGCTCAAATAGCTGATGAAGACAAATTCGTCGTAATGATCGTCTGGCAATGGGCCACCAGCCCAAATCACTTCCTGGACCCCCGAGCTGACTTTGGCGCCCCAACGGGTGTAGCTTTGCGTGTAATCACCCTTCACGGTTTCCAGTGTCCAACCGGCCTTGGGCTGGGGTTTGACGCCCACTACACCGTCGGGAACACGGACACGGATTTTGGTGGTGGCAGAGCCTTTGCAGCCATGCGGAACCGTCAGAATGGCCTTATAGCTGCTGCCCACGGGGGCTTGCTCGGTGAGCAGTGAAATGTGGGCAACAGCGCCCGAAGCGAACAGCATCGCTGCCATGCCCGCAATGGCACGGGAAGACGTGGAAAAAATCGACATTAAAAACCTCGGCTGGATAGAAAAGTGCAAACCGTCACGGAACGGGGAAACCATCGGCGAGGCTAAAAGGGTGGGGCGCGTGAGCCTAACGGCGGGCCTTGTGCCAGTAACGGCGACCAGGCCCGATGCGTATCGTCCAGCAACACGACCCGATACCGCATCAGATTGTGTAGGGCCGGTGCATCCAGGGCAGGCAGTAAAGCGGCAGAAACCGCCATGCCAAAGGGGCAGTCCTGCTCAGGGTGAGGCGTGTCGGGGTCTGCCTGGCCCTCTTGGTCGGGCAGATCAATCCAGAGCGTAGGGGGGGAATGGCTTGCCGTACAAAAGGTAATGGCAAAGCCCTTGCTGTGGGACGGACTGGCAGGCATATAGCCGGCCGGGATAAAGGCGCGACCCACGCAAGCCAGCACAGCCAGGCAAAACAGAATTTGCCAGACTCCGAGCTTGCGACAAACGAGACGAGGACCCAGGGCGCGCATGGACAAAAGTATATTATAAAATGCGCAGCGGCCTGATGAGGCCTGTGTCAGCTATAAGGCACCAAATTTCAACGTGTCATCACGGGGCTGCTTGATGAGGGGCAGGGTTCGCTGCCAGGATGCCTGAGTCTGTAGAGCATCCTGGTGTGTGGACGAGGGGCCTGATACGGCATCGCGGTAGGAAATGTCCGCAACACGCACTCCCCGTCCCGCAGGGCGGGGAGGGGTTTACGCTTGAGAGGGCAGCAGCTCGTTACGGCGTTCGATAATGCGCGAGATCAGGCCATATTCAATGGCTTCCTCGGCACTCATCCATTTGTCGCGTTCGATATCGTCACGTACACGCTCGATAGGCTGGCCGGTTTCACGGGCAATCACTTGAGCGATACGTTCGCGCGCTTTCATGATTTCTTGCGCTTGAATGGCCATATCGCTGGCCTGACCGCCGGCGCCACCACTGGGCTGGTGAATCAGAAAACGGGTTTGGGGCAGGCAAACACGACGCTCGCGAGCCGCACCGAGGAACAGGTGGGTAGCGGCACTGCCGACCCAACCCGTCCCGACCATGGTGACAGGCGAGGAAATAAAACGCACTACATCATGGATGGCATCGCCCGATTCCAGATGGCCGCCGGGCGAGGACACGATCATGGTGATGGGGGCGGTGGACTCCGCATCCAGAGCCAGCAGCTTGCGCACGGTTTCCGAGGCGAGTTTGTCCGTGATGGTGCCAAAGACCAGCACTGTGCGGGCGCGGAAGGCTTTTTCTTCCAGGAAAGCGCTGTGTTGAGAGTTGCTGTCAGAGCTGGTTTCTTTTTCTTGGCCAAACATGGGAAAGACTCCAAGGGGTAAGTGGTCTGTCTGCTAAGGAAAATCGATTGCTCGACTATATCCCGGCTGATGGTCTGTGGGTTTTTTGCGCGGCGCTTTGTGTGGTTTTTGGTATCGGGCCACAGGGGACACCATTGCGCTTGGCATAAGCGCCCCGCAAGCAGCGCGGTGTGCCTTGCAAAGCAGTTCATGGTCGCATGCTTGTGGGCGTCTTGATCGCAAGAACAAGACCTGATTATTCTTCCTTTCCGATTCGCTTGACGGCTAAGACCGCTGGGCACGCCATGGCTTGGCGATGAGCCCTTGCATCAAATTGTGGAGGGGTGATGGCAAAGCCTTTCTGTTGCACGTGGGGCGAGGCTTGCCGTTCAAAAACGATATCGTTCCGCTCACTTCTCAGTGCTCACCGATATTGCTGTTGTTGAAGCTGTGCTTCACATACAGATTGGGCGTAATGCCTTGAAACGCAAAGCGTGGCATGCCCACATTTTGGCCATGGTCGAGCTGTGGCAGATTCTGCCGGAACAACAATGGCTGCACGAGCAATCGCGCTTGTATCTGGATGCCTTGCTGACCCCTGAGTTAAGTGAAACAGGGCGTTTTGTGGGGCATCGTTATAAAGTTGCGCCGGGGCAGTCGGAGTTAGTGGAGTCGGCTTGCGCCAGCTTCTTTTTACTGGAGGCTTTGCTGGCGCATTTGGCTTGATAGACGGATAGGTCGCTTGCTTGCCCCTTGCGTGATTGCGGGGGGCCGCGATATCGATGGTGTACGTTTCTTTGTGTAAGGCCGGTCCAGAAAACGAGGGTGCCACGTACGATTGCCCTACGTGATACCGATATCCTGTCTTCAAGAAAGAACAGGCCAAAACACAGAATGGGTTTTGGCCTGCGTTGCATTGGACGATGCGGTGGGTCAGGAAATCTGTAAAGACCCGGTCGCACCCATCAGCAGGTCGATCACATCCGGTGCGGTAATGATCTCAAAACGCGGGTCCATCTGCTCGGCGCTCAGGCCGTTATGCAGCATGCAGGACTTGCACACGGCCACGCGCCCACCTTGCTCCAGATACTTCTTTAATAGATCTGCGGCTGGTTCAAAGGGCGCGCCAATATGGATAGGTTCGGCGGCACCGGGTACTCCCAGGGCGACCCCTTCAGCCATCAGAATCAGGCAGGCGCTATATCCTTTCTGAACGGCATTGAGCGCCATGGTCAGAGCCACGGTCACTTTGTCGGGATTGCCCTGTGCATGAAATAGCGTCGATACGAAAGCAGCGGGTTTAGGCATTACCGTTCTCCTGGTTTATGGTTCAAGACTTGAATTCATTGAAAGCCGCCACCGCATTGGCGGCATACATGACAGAGGGGCCACCGCCCATGTAAATCGCTACCCCCAGTGCTTCATGGACTTCTTCCAGACTGGCATTCATCTGCGCCAGTGCCTTGCTATGAAAGCCTATGCATCCTTCGCAGCGGGTGGCCACACCAATAGCCAAGGCGATCAGTTCTTTGGTTTTGGCATCAACAACCCCGCCTGCCATGGCCGCCTTGCCCAGGTCTCCAAAGCCTTTCATGACCTCGGGCTGTGTCTGACGCAACTGGGCCAGATTGCCGGAAATGGTGTGGGTCAACTGCTTGTAGCTGGTTTCACTCATGGGTCACTCCTTTGGGATGGAAGAAAAGAAAAATGCCGTCCTTAATGACTTCTTTAATTGAGTATATGCTAAATTAAGTATTAACTAAATTAACAAGTCTGAAACCTTCGCAAAACCATGATCCAACGCAAATCCGACATTGAGCTTTTGCAAGAGAGCGCGCAACAAGCTGCTGCCTTGTTGCAGGCTGTTGGCAACCCTAAGCGCTTGGTCATCTTGTGTTTGTTAATTCAGCAAGGCGAGATGAGTGTGGGCGCCTTGAACGAGATGGTGGCACTTAGCCCATCGGCTTTGTCACAGCATCTTGCTCGGATGCGGCAGGAGGGCTTGGTCAGCTATAGACGACAGGCCCAGACGCTGTACTACCGAATTGAAGACCCGAATGTCGCCAGACTGATTGGCACCCTGAAAGATATTTTCTGTCCCTGAGCCTGTAGGCGGCAGAAAACAGGGCGGGTGACAATGCCCGTTACGCAGGTCATTGCCCGCCGCGTTTTTTCTTGTTTCTTGTGTTGAAAGGATGAGCCATGAAAAGCAATGTAGGTGGTTTGGATCGTATCGCTCGTATCGTTGTCGGGCTGGTGTTGATCGTCCTGGCGGTGACCAACGTGATTGGTTGGTGGGGCTGGCTGGGTCTGATTCCGCTCATTACGGGTCTGGTGGGGGTTTGCCCGCTGTACACCATGCTTGGCCTAAAGAGCTGCCCCTTGAAAAAACGCCTCTAAATCAAGTGCGGCGTGCGCTGAACGAAAGGTCGCTTCGCCGGCTTTTCTGAAGAGGGGCTGCTGCCTTCGGAAAGCCGGCCCGCCGCACTGAAACCGGGTTTATTGCTGCCGGGCAGGCTGCGCCGGGGGCGTCCGGCTGGCCTTTTCGCCAATCTATGATACAAATCTAATCAATGAGGACATTGTTTAGGTGTATTTATGTCTGGCAACATCGCTGAGACGGGCAAGAGCAAAAAGATTTTGATCATTGCTGGCCCGAACGGGGCAGGCAAGACGACGTTTGCGCGCTCTTTCCTTCCAGTTGAGGCGGAGGTGCCACGTTTTATCAATGCCGACCTGATCGCGGCCGGCTTATCGCCGTTTGCGCCAGAGAGTGCTGCCATCAAAGCTGGACGCCTGATGCTCGACGAGCTCAAAGAAGCGGTTCGTCTGGGCGAGAGTTTTGCGCTGGAGACAACCTTGTCCGGCCAGGCGTATGTCCGCCATATTCAACAGTGGCAGGCACTCGGTTATAGAGTCAGTCTGTATTTTTTAAGTCTGCCCGATGCGGAGATGGCGATCGCACGGGTGGCAGAACGGGTTCGGCAAGGTGGACATAATATTCCCGAAGCCGTCATTCGTCGCCGCTTTGCGGCTGGCATGAAGAACTTCCTGCATCATTATCGGGACACCGTGGATGACTGGGTTTTATACGATAACGCGGGCAGTGTGCCAGTCTTGCTGGAGTGGGGAGAGAAAGATGAATAAAGAAGATATTTCCAAAGCAAAAAATCCGGACTTGCGGGCTTCCTTGGCCGCCTTGGAACGCGCTGCACAGTCGGCCCGTTTTGTGGCCATACAAACCAATACCTCGGTGGTGCTGGTGGAGAACGGCAAAATGATCAAGCTGTCGGCAGAGCAACTGCGGCAGGAAGTCTGCAAGCGCTAAGGGGGCTAGCGCTTATCGCCGTTCTAGTGAGCTTGAGTCCGATTGTTTGACCCAGCGTGACCATCTTTTACATGTCGGCAACCAGGCTTTTGATCGCCTCGATATACCAGGCCTGATCATTTATCCTGTGCGTCAGAATAATCGGTGAGGTCGCCTGCGCTTCTTCGATCAAGCGATAGTGCAGATCGTTGCGCAGGCGTGCCGAAGTAGGAATCAGGCACAGTCCCGAATCGGCAGCCACCAGCCCCAAGGCGGCTTGAATTTCCCCCGCTTCATAGACTTCAGCCGGACGCACGCTGTGGTCGTGCAGCAGGTGCAGCACGTGATCGGCAAAGCTGGGCCTGGGCTCTTTGGGATAGACAATCAACTTTTGCCCTTGCACTTTTTTCAAGCTCACAGCCTTGTCCGAACTGGCCAGATCCGAGCTGGGGGAATGGCCAGGGCCAGTTGCTCTTCCCGCAACACCGTTCTTTGCACGGACGCATCATTGAGCCGTATTCGACCGAACCCCACATCAATCCGTCCTGACTTCAAGGCCTCCAGTTGCTGCATGGATGTCAGCTCCACGGTTTGCAAGTCGACTTCCGGGTACTGATGGCGCAGTTTGCGCATTAGCGCGGGCAGGCCGCCATACAGGGTGGAGGCGACAAAGCCAATCGACAGGGTTTGGCGCTGATTCAGCCCGATCTGCCGAGTGGTGTGTACGAGTTGGTCCACTCGGCTCAGAATCTGCAAGGACTGTTCATAAAACACCCGCCCCGCCTCCGTCAGCCGCAGAGGTCGGGAATTGCGCAGCAGCAAGGTCACACCCAGCTCTTCTTCCAACAGTTGGATCTGTCGGCTCAGCGGTGGCTGGGCCATGTGCAGGCGTTCGGACGCCCGGGTGAAGTTGCGGGTTTCGGCTACAGCGACAAAGTACTTGAGTTGGCGTAGATCCATAAGGGAAAACCATACCTGGGCTGGATTGATGAAGTTTAGATTCTTGATTTTTAATATTTATATCAGAAACTATACCTGTAAGGTATGGAACTAGACCTATTTAGTCTTGGAAAGAGCAGGGCTGATTCGTGTTCAATCAAGGCATGGAACACACGCAATCTTCTCAACTATTAGCAGCGCCGGCCCTGATCGAGCGGGTGGAGACTTTGCTGCTGGATCTGCCCACGATCCGACCTCATCAATTGGCGATGACGACCATGCAAGGCCAGACCTTGATGCTGGTGCGTTTGTATTGCTCGGACGGTTCGGTGGGGGTGGGCGAGGGTACGACCATCGGTGGTCTGGCCTATGGCGCGGAATCGCCCGAGGGTATGAAGCTGGCCATCGACACCTATTTCACCCCTTTGCTGCTGGGAGCCAATGCCAATGCGGTGCCGGCCATCATGGCTCGTCTGAACACGGCGATTCAGGACAACCGTTTTGCCAAGAGTGCGGTGGAAACGGCGCTGTTTGATGCCCTGGGCAAGCGTGCCGGTCTGCCGGTTTCGCACCTGCTGGGCGGCCGCATGCGCGACAGCCTGCCTGTTGCCTGGACACTGGCGTCGGGTGACACCGCCAAGGACATTGATGAGGCCGAGCGCATGTTGGCCCAGGCACGTCACCGTATTTTCAAACTCAAAATTGGTCGTCGTCCCGTCAAGGATGATGTGGCGCACGTGGCTGCCATCAAGAAGGCGTTGGGCGATCGCGCCGAAGTGCGTGTGGACGTGAACATGGCCTGGAGCCCCTTGCAGGCTCAGCATGGTTTGGCTGGTCTGGTGGATGCAGCTTGCTCCTTGGTGGAGCAGCCGGTACGACGCGCCGAGGCGATGGCTGAGCTGAAAGGCCGCTTTCCGATTGCTTTGATGGCCGATGAGTCCCTGACTGGCCCGGCCTCCGCCTTTGCGCTGGCACGCGACGGTGCAGCGGATGTGTTTGCAATCAAGATTGAACAGTCTGGCGGTTTGCGGGCTGCCCTGCAGGTTGCGGCCATTGCTGAAGCAGCGGGGATTGAGCTGTATGGCGGCACGATGCTGGAAGGGGCGATCGGCACGATTGCGGCGGCTCATGTGTTTGCCACCGTCAACCAGTTGCAGTGGGGCACGGAGTTGTTCGGGCCTTTGCTCTTGACCGAGGAAATTCTGGCAGAGCCACTCAAATACAGCAATTTTGAATTACAGATACCTCAAGGGCCGGGTTTGGGTATCGTACTGGACGAGGATCGTGTCCAGTATTTCCGTCGCGACAGGACACACGTCAGTGTTGGCTCGGCTGCCTAGGCGCATCGGCAAGCCAGTCGTAGCGGCGTTGCTGGGAACACTTTTTTCAGGATATTAGGAGACACAGAATGAGCGTTAAGATTTTCGATACCCCGATGTACAGGACTTCCTGCGTTTGGCCTCGGGCCTGGATCAGCCCGGTGGCAATCCACGCGTCAAGCAGATCATGCACCGCATCATCAGCGATCTGTTCAAGACCATTGAAGATCTGGAAATCACCAACGACGAATACTGGGCGGCGATCGCCTATCTAAACCGTCTGGGCACCGCCAGCGAAGCGGGCCTGTTGTCCCCCGGTCTGGGCTTTGACCGTTTCCTGGACATGCGCATGGACGCGCTGGACAAGGAGCTGGGTCTGGACAACGGGACCCCCCGTACCATTGAAGGCCCCTTGTACGTATCGGGCGCTCCGGTGGAGCACGGTTTTGCCCGTCTGGACGACGGTTCCGATACCGCGGGTGAAACCCTGATCATGCATGGTGTGGTCGCGGGTGCGGATGGCAAGCCAATTGCGGGTGCCCAGGTTGAAGTCTGGCACGCCAACACGAAGGGCTTTTACTCCCACTTTGACCCCACTGGCGAGCAACAAGCTTTTAATATGCGTCGCACCATCATTACCGATGAGAATGGTCGCTACAAATTCCAGAGCATTGTGCCCAAGGGTTACGGCTGTCCTCCCGATGGCCCAACCCAAGGCTTGCTCAACGAGCTGGGCCGTCACGGCAACCGTCCTGCGCATATTCACTTCTTTGTGACGGCTCCCGGCCACCGTAAACTGACCACGCAGATCAATATTGATGGCGATCCGCTGGTGTACGACGACTTTGCCTATGCCACCCGTGAAGGTCTGGTTCCGCCCCTGACCGAGCAGACGGACCCCGCCCGCATCGCGGCTGAAAACCTGGATGGTCCTTTTGCAGAGATCGTGTTTGATATTGCCTTGACCCCGCTGGTCGACGGCAAGGACAACCAGATTGTGAATCGCCCGCGTCTGGCCGCCTAAGTTCTGCATCAGTCCAGCGCCCGCGTTTACTTGTTAAACGGGGCGTTGGGCTGATTTGTTTTTGCTGTGCCTGACGTCAGGGCTGAGCCCATCCGTAGCGTCAGCGCTTTATACGGAGAACGGAGTGATCGATAAACAGGTAAGCAGTGTTGCACAGGCTTTGCATGATGTGCAGGACGGCGCCACGATTCTGGTCGGTGGTTTTGGAACGGCTGGCATACCCACGGAGCTGATCGACGGTTTGATCGAGCAAGGCGCTCGCGACCTGACCATCGTCAACAATAATGCAGGTAACGGCGATGTGGGGCTGGCGGCCTTACTCAAGACTGGCCGGGTCCGCAAGATTATCTGCAGCTTTCCCCGTCAGGCAGACTCCTGGGTATTTGATGATCTGTATCGCAGTGGCAAGATCGAGCTGGAGCTGGTGCCGCAGGGCAATCTGGCCGAACGGTTGCGCGCTGCTGGTGCAGGCATCGGCGGCTTTTTTTGCCCTACAGGCTATGGTACGGAATTGGCCAAGGACAAGGAAACACGTTTGATCAACGGACGCTGGCATGTCTATGAAGAGCCCATTCACGGCGATGTCGCCCTGATCAAGGCCGAACGGGGAGACCGTTGGGGGAATTTGACTTACCGCATGGCGGCGCGCAACTTCGGTCCGGTCATGGCGACGGCGGCGCGCACCACGATTGCCAGTGTGTTCGAGCTGGTTGAGCTGGGTCAGCTGGACCCTGAAACCATCGTGACGCCGGGCATTCATGTGCGTCGCGTCGTGGTGGTGCCACGCAGTCGCACAGAAGCAGGCGGGTTCAAGGCATGAATGGACAGAGCATGAAAGAGGACAGCATGACACTCAGTTATCAACGTCGCAGCAAAGACGAATTGGCGCAGCGCGTCGCCCGGGACATTCATGACGGTGCCTATGTGAATCTGGGTATTGGCATGCCGACGTTGGTCGCCAATCATTTGCCCGCAGGCGTGGAAGTCGTTTTGCACAGTGAGAACGGTATTTTGGGCATGGGCCCGGCACCGGCTGCCGGTCAGGAGGATTACGACCTGATCAATGCGGGCAAGCAGGCGGTGACTCTCCTGCCCGGGGGCGCATTTTTCCATCATGCCGACAGTTTCGGCATGATGCGGGGCGGTCACCTGGATATTTGTGTGCTGGGTGCTTTCCAGGTGTCGGCCACGGGTGATCTGGCCAATTGGAGTACCGGCGAACCGGGCGCGATCCCAGCGGTCGGCGGTGCCATGGACCTGGCGATTGGCGCCAAACAGACTTGGGTCATGATGGATGTGTTGACCAAGCAAGGTGCGAGCAAGCTGGTGGAGCATTGCACCTATCCCCTGACGGGGCTTGCCTGCGTCAAACGCGTTTACACCGATCTGGCTACCTTGGCCTGCACGCCGGACGGTTTGCAGTTGATCGATCTGGTGCCCGGTTTGACCCATGAAGCTCTGGAGGAAATGATTGGTTTGCCCGTCGCCCCAGCTGCGCGGGAAGAAGAGCAATGACAGGCAGCACTGGCATCTTGAATACCGCCCAGGGCAGGTTCCGCGTCAGCGTGCAGGGCGATCCGCTGGCTCCGGCCCTGATTCTGAGCAACTCCCTGGGTACCACACACGAGATGTGGGACCCACAGGTGGCAGGTTTCGCCCAGTCTTATCGCCTGATTCGTTATGACACTCGTGGTCATGGCGGCAGCCCGGTGACTCCTGGCCCATACCGTTTCAAGGATTTGGGGCGTGATGTGCTGGCGATTCTGGATGCGCTGGATATTGAACGCGCTGCGTTTTGCGGCCTGTCCATGGGGGGGCACACCGGTTTATGGATGGGGGTGAATGCGCCGGAGCGCTTGAATGCGTTGATCGTGTGCAACAGTGCGGCCAAGATTGGTACCGCCCAAGCCTGGCAGGAACGCGCCGAGGCGTTGCGTCAAGGCGGTGCCGCTCAGATGCGTACCTTGGCCGATTCGGCGCCGTCGCGCTGGTTCGGTGAGGCCTTCATCCAGCAATCGCCGCAGTTGGTCAAAGCCATGCAGGACGCACTGGCCAAGCTGGACCCCCTGGGTTATGCCGCTTGCTGTGATGCCTTGGCCGAGTCGGATCTGCGTGATCAGATCAGCCGTATTGCGGCACCGACGTTACTGGTCGCGGGCCAGTGGGACCCGGTTACAACGGTTGCCGATGCCCAGGCCATGCAAGCCCGTATTCCTGGTTCCACCGTGGCGGTCGTACCGGCCTCGCATCTGTCCAACCTGGAAGCGCCCGAAGCCTTCGAGCGTGCCGTACTGAATTTTTTAGCCCAGGCCTAAGTGCCCGAGCGCTTGTTTTTAGAAAGGAACACCATGCTTTATCTGGTACACATGATTGTTGATATCCCTGACTCCCTGCCGGCCGAAGAGGCTGCTCGCATCAAGGCCGAAGAAAAAGCCTACTCGCAGGATCTGCAACGTTCTGGCAAGTGGCCGCATATCTGGCGTGTGGTGGGTCAGTACGCCAACTACAGCGTGTTCGATGTAGAGAGCAATGAAGAGCTGCACAATCTGCTCAGTGCCTTGCCCTTGTTCCCCTATATGCAGATCAACGTGACACCCTTGGCCACCCACCCGTCGGCCATTTAAAACCTGACTGTCCTATACGGCTCAGAATATGGCTGCCTTGCGGACACCTTGCTGGTCCGGAGGCGGCCAGCGATAAGAAGCATGCCCGTGCCATACTTTTGCCCTGTGCCCTGCTGTGGGGGGTGACCACAAGAAGATCTTCCGCGTGGTGCTTTGGGCTTGCGGTCGCTTGGCAGGGCGTGTGTTCCTGGGGACGGGCCAATAATAAAAAAACCAGGCTGCGATCCCAGCACGGCCTAGGGCCGTGTCCGTTGACTATGCTGATAACCCGTCTGGGGAGACAAAACGATGGGATTGAAAACTGGTTCGGCATCCGTTTGGGTGGCGGGGTTTTTGTCGGTCTTGATTGCCTATGCCGGACCCTTGCTGATCTTTATCCAGGCCGCACAGGTCGGACGAATTGCCCAGGCAGAGCTGATTTCCTGGATTTGGGCCATTTCCATAGGTGCCGGCCTGAGCGGCTTGGTCCTGAGTGCGTGGTTAAAGCTGCCCATTATTACCGCCTGGTCTGCACCGGGCACGGCCTTGCTGTTGACCCTGTTTCCCGGCATCACCATGCCCGAAGTGGTGGGCGCGTATCTCAGCGCCGCCCTGATTATCGTCCTGATTGGTTTAAGCGGTGGCTTTGAGAAGATTCTCTCTTTTATTCCTAAAGGAATCGCCGCCGGCATGATGGCCGGTATTTTGTTGCAGTTCGGGCTGGCGACGTTCCAGGCCAGTGGCGAAATGCCCGCTATCGTGCTGGTGATGGTGGCGGTGTATGTGCTGGGCAAACGCCTCTTGCCGCGTTATGCGATTGTCCTGGTGGCCTTGTCGGGATTCGGGATGGCAATGCTCAGCGGGCAGGTGCAACTGGACGCTTTTGAGTTGGCGCTGGCCAGCCCGGTCTGGATCAGTCCCGCATTCAATATCGCGACCCTGCTCAGTCTGACCTTGCCCCTGGTGCTGGTCAGTTTGACAGGCCAGTACCTGCCTGGCATGGCGGTACTGCAATTGGCCGGCTATCCCACACCGTCACGCCCCATTCTTGTCGGCACGGGTTTGGCCTCGATAGGGATGGCCTGCTTTGGCGGCATCACCACCGTGTTGTCCTCGATTACTGCGGCCTTGTGTACTGGCAAGGACGCCCATCCCGATCCAGGCAGGCGTTATATGGCCGGTGTCGCCAATGGCGTGTTTTATCTTTTGGGCGGCACCTTTGCCGGCTCAATTGTGTATTTGTTTACTGCCTTACCCGCCTCGCTGATCGCGGCGCTGGCCGGTCTGGCACTGATTGGAGCCATTGTGGCCAATATGCGGGTAATGACCAGTGAGGATGCTTATATCGAGCCGTCTGTCATTACGTTTTTGACAAGCGCTTCGGGCATGAGTCTGTTTGGGCTGGGTGCCGCCTTTTGGGGCGTGGTCTTTGGCCTGCTGGCCTATTGGGTGCTGGGCTCTGGCAAAAATGAGAAAAGGAAGAGACTATGAATCAGTTGGCAGTATCCCTCGATCATGTCTGGGACGCCGTGTTGGCCGTGCTGCCGCAGCGCCGCTGGGACCTGGACCGTCTGCGCGTCCTCCTCCAAAAAGAGGTGCCGCCCACCGTGACCGTGGTCGGCAAATACAATCACGGCAAAAGCCGTTTGCTCAATGAGTTGATGGGCAGCGATATTTTCAATGTGGCCGACCGTCGCGAAACGATTGCGCTGGCCGAGCATGTGCATGAAGGTGTGCGCTGGTTGGACGCACCGGGTCTGTACGCAGACGTGGCCTTGCAAGATGATGCGCTGGCTCGCGAGGCGCTGGGTTTGCAGGCTGATATCCGCCTCTTTGTCCACGCAGCCAAAGAAGGTGAGCTGGACGCGTTGGAAAGCAGCTTGTTGCAGGAGCTGGCCGCAGATCACCAGCGTTCGCGGCGTCAGACTCTGTTGGTGATCAGCCAGATCGACCAATTGGCCGATGAGCAGCAGCAAGAGAAAGTGCTTGATTCGATTGCACAGCAATGCCCAGGCTGCTTGCTGCATCCCGTCTCCAGCACCCGTTATCGTCAGGGCCGCGACGGTGGCAAGCCGCGCATGCTGGAGAAAAGTGGCATTGCGGCTTTGCAGGCTTCTTTGGAAGCCGCCTTGAAGCGTGTGCCGCAAGCCCGCGAGTTCGAGCGTGACGCCTTGCTGACCGAGCTGACACAAGAATTGAGCGCCTTGCAGCAGATGCAAGAGCAAAGTCTGCACAGCCTGCAGCAGACGCAAAAGCAGCAGCATATTGATTTTGTTGAGGGTTTGCGCAAGGTTCTGGAAGGCATCGAGAAGGATCTGGAACCGCTGGTCAATGCCGCGGGGGTGGACCATTCGCTGGTGCCGGATACGGCCGAATTCGGCTTCAAGATGACAGCGGGCAAGCAAGAGCGTGCCCGGTTGCAGATCGCCTATTCGCGTGCGTGTATTGCGATCAATGGTCATCTGGTGGAATACGGTGCCGTGGGTTTACCTGCAGCGCAACAGACCTCGGTGCGCAGTATGGACACCGTCATGATTGCGGTGATGGGTGTGTCGGTGAAGTACCGTGCCGATCTGCGCCGCATCTTCTGCGAGCAGGCCGGGCGCGACAAACTGGTCCAGGATTTCACGCATTATTTTGAGATTTCGGAGGGCCGCAGGGCGTTGGAAGCACAGATCGAGACAAGCCAGAAACAGCTTCAGCAGACCCGCCAGGCTCTGGAGGAATTGGCGCTCTTGGAGGGTGTCTGATGTCAGCGGAAAGCATCCTTATCCGGGCAATCGCCGATCTGCAGCCTGCCTGCCAGGAAAGTCAGCCCGCTATTACCAGAATGGAACAGTGGTTGACGGAATTGGAGCAAGCCACCTTGACCCAGGTCTTGTCCGACACTGGATTGCATGAGCAGGGAACTTTGGCGCGCGCGGTCGGGCATTTGAACCAGCAGCTACAGGAACACCGGGCAGGCTGGGCGACCTCGTGGACTACGTTGATACCAGCGCAAGAGCTGGCTGAGCGTTTCCGCGACCGTATCATGCTGCTGGTATTCGGCTCCTTTAATGCCGGGAAGAGTTCCTTGTGCAACTTCCTTGCCGAGCGGTTTCGCCGTCATGGACAGCGTGTGGATTTTTTTCGTTTGGAAAAGGGGCAGTTGCAGACCATGTCCGAGGGTTTTCAGGAAGGCGCTACAGAAACCACCGTGGCCTTGCAAGGCGTTTGTCTAGGCGACAAGCTGGTCTTGCTCGATACCCCCGGCCTGCATTCGGTCAATGCCCATAACGCGGCGTTGACACAGCAGTTTCTGGAAAGCACGGATGCGCTTTTGTGGCTGAGCAGTTCCAGTGCGCCGGGGCAAGTTCATGAGCTGGAGGATCTGCGGGTGGAATTGCGCCGCAACAAGCCTTTGCTGCCTGTAATTACCCGCAGTGATCGCATTGAGGAAGATGAGATCGACGACGAGATCGTCAAAGTGCTTTGCAACAAGACAGCTGATAATCGTCAACTGCAAGAAGAGGACGTCATGACGCGGGCAGCGCAGGCCCTGAGCCATTGGGGGCTGGACAGGGATGTGCTCAAACCGGCTGTGTCCCTGTCTGTTCACATGGCGCGCAGCCAACAGGATGAAGAGCAGGGGTTGGAGCAGGCGGGGTTTACACGTTTATACGTGGCACTGCAAAACATGCTGGAGCCCGCTTTGGCCTACAAGCGACGCAAACCTGCTGAACTGCAATTACATCATCTAGAAGAGGCTATTCTGGAGCCCTTGACGGTGGGGATGGAACAGGCCGCTGCCCGACTGCATCAACGTATCCAAGAGCAAAGGCTTGTTTTGCAGGATGCCGTACACCTATTGGCCGAAGGTAGCTGGCGGCGGGTGGTGCCCCAATTGCCTGCAGTGCTTGAACAACATGCGGCCCAGCAAGATGTGGCCGCCGTGCGTAACGATCTCGCCCAGAATCTGGGCAAGGAATTTGCCGAGTTAAGCCGGACTGCCCTGGCGAACTTTCAGCTGTCGCAGCCAGACTTGCCGACGCTGAATCTGCCTGCTCATATAGGCTATGACGTTTTCCAGGAGCCGGGGGAGGGCAGGCGCCACTGATCGACTACAACCGCCTGTACATCAGCTTGAGTGAGGCGGTGATGAATAGCGCCCAAGAGAGGGCGGTACAGGTGGTGGAGCAGGCTGAACAACGCCTGGAGCAGCTCACGCAGGAGCTGATTCAATTGGAAAACGCCGTGGCTGAGCGGGTCCAGGCCTTGGAGGCGATCAAACAGGATGTGCAAACTGCGTGAGGCAGCATTAATTCGGTTTAGCATCGCACTGTAAAGTACAAAAAGCAGGCTGGATTGCCATCCAGCCCCACGCTGATCGCATAGATTGTGGTTTATTTGTTGAAATGCTAATGAGAATTGTTATCGTTTCTATTTTTGTGTTTTAAATCGCAGATGAAGTCGCTATGATGGTTGATACGGCATCCATGCCTTTGCAGGAGCGGTTTTGCAGCTCTTTGCGTCTGTCATAGGCATACCTGGATGGCGTCATTTTCTGGGGGTGCATGGCGATGAAACTGAAATCAAGTCTCTATTTTTCGCCCAATAAGGGAATATCGCCGAACTGGCGCCAACACTTGCGCCTGTGGGTTGGACTCATCATTTCCATGGGGGGCGTCTGGGCGATCTGTCATCAGTTCTGGTTGTACGCGCAAGATCACCCGGTGGTTTTACAGGCCCTGGTAGGAGGCTCCATCGCGGCACTGGCTACGGCGCTAGGCACCATACCCGTCATGTTTTCTCAAACCATGTCGCAGCGCACGCAAGATACGCTGTATGGTTTTGGGGCGGGGGTGATGTTGGCTGCCTGTGCCTTTTCGCTGGTTTTGCCGGGGCTGGAAGCGGCAAAGCAACAGCAGGTGTTTGGCCCTGGCGCCTGGGGGGCGGGTTTGGCTGTCGGCTTGTCAATCCTGCTGGGCGCTGCTGCTTTAATGCTGCTGGATCGTATCCTGCCTCATGAGCATTTCATCAAGGGGCGTGAAGGTTCGAGCCGCTCCTCCTCGGCTACCATGCGTCGAGCTTGGCTGTTTGTCATCGCCATTACCTTGCACAACTTCCCGGAAGGCTTGGCGATTGGGGTGGGATATGTAGGTAATGAAGGCGTACGTGCCAATGCCTTGGCCACAGGGATTGCCATTCAGGACGTGCCTGAAGGGCTGGTGGTAGCGCTGGCTTTGCTGGCGGCGGGATACAGCCGTACGTTTGCGGTGGTTCTAGGCATGGCCAGCGGTCTGGTTGAGCCCTTAGGGGCGGTGCTCGGTGCCGTTGCTGTCAGCAGTTCGCTGATGCTGCTGCCTTTTGGTTTAGGCTTTGCCGCTGGTGCCATGCTGTTTGTCATCAGTCATGAAATTATTCCGGAATCACACCGACAAGGGCATGAAAGCTTTGCAACCGGCGGTCTGATGATAGGTTTTGTCTTGATGATGTTGCTGGATACTGCATTGGCTTAGGTGTGGCCATGCGGGAAAAAATAGCCTGAACAAGCCGGCCTTGATTCAGGCTATTTTCTGGCTTTGGCTACAGAGCTGAGCATGGCGGTCCGCCCCGCTTTTGTTCGACACGGCCCTTGCCCCATAGCCGGTGACTCCCGCATGACCAAGGCACGGCAGGCAGTCCAAACAGCCGCCCATAAAGCCCTATACTAAAGCCCCTGTTCGGGGTAGTGCCCGACTTGTTTTTCATCCCGCCCCGTCAGCGCATCTTGTAACTGTCCGGGCGCTTCTTTGGCAGTGATTTCCAGCATGCTACGCATAGACAATCTCAGTAAAAACTATGGTGACTATCCCGTTTTCAAGGGACTGACTCATACATTTCAGCCAGGCTGCGTGGCGCTCTGTGAAGAAGACAGTACCGGCAAGTCCACCTTGCTGAACATCATCGCTGGCTTGCTCGAACCAGATACGGGGGAAGTGTGGGTAGATGGGCATTCGCTAATGAAAGCCCCCCGACGAGCACGCGCCCGCATGGCGTATGTGCCCGACAACTGCATGTTGTTTCCGTCTCACACTGGCCGAGCGCTGCTGGAGCAAATCGCCACAGAAAAGCAGACCCACGTGGATGACACTGTACTGGATCTGGCCTGTCGCTTGGGCTTGGAACCGCACCTGGACAAGCGCTTTGAGCAGATGTCGACCGGAACGCGGCGCAAGGTGTTTCTGACGGCGGCCGCCTTAGGTGACCCGGCTGTAATCATTGCTGATGGCCCGAGCAATGGCCTGGATATGCAGGCTCGTGCTGCCTTGGCTGAACAGTTTCAGATCTGGTCACACGATCGTGTTGTGCTGTTCGCCAGCTACGATGCCGAGTTGGTTGAGGCATGCAGCGCAAGAATAATCAATGTTGCAGAGCTGGTTTAAGCCTTGGCCATTGCGCGTCGTCTATACATACATCAGCTCAACGAGAGAGGCAGAAATCACCCACGGCAAACGAGTGTCCTCTGCCTTTTTTGCCGTGAGGGCTGTCTGATCAGTTTATAAATTCGGCAATCCTACGGATTCGTTCTGTTGTCTAAATCCCTACTATGGTTGTGCCACACAAACCAAAATAAAGGAGACGACATGGCAACAGGATACATCTGGAATACGCTTTACGGCTGGGTGGATACTGGTACGGGCAGTCTTGCATCGGCCAATCTGGGAGCTCGTTTACAGCCGATCAGCCACCACCTGGCTCATCCTGATACGAAGCGCCGCTTTCACGAACTGGTTTGCGCCTCCGGTCAAATTGATCATCTGACCAGCATCCAGGCCAAGCCGGCACGCGACAAGGATATTTTGCGTGTTCATACGGCCGAGCATCTGGAAAACATGAAACGCGTCAGCGCCTTGCCCACCGGGGGCGACACGGGGGACGGTATTACCACCATGGGCAATGGCGGGCTGGAAATTGCCATGCTGTCTGCGGGTGGCGCCATTGAGCTGGTCAAGAAAGTGGTCAGCCGTGAAGTCAGCAACGGCTATGCGCTGGTCAATCCTCCCGGCCACCATGCACCCCGTGCCGGGGCAATGGGTTTTTGCATTTTCAATAATACCTCGGTAGCGGCGGCCTATGCCCGCGAGGAGCTGGGTCTGGATCGTGTCGCGATTCTGGATTGGGACGTGCACCACGGGAATGGTACGCAGGATATCTGGTGGAATGATCCTTCTGTTCTGACCATTTCCCTGCACCAGCATCTGTGCTTCCCGGCCAATAGCGGCTTCACGACTGAGCGCGGTGAGGGTGAAGGCCTGGGCTACAACTTGAACATCCCCCTGCCTCCTGGCGGCGGGAATGCCGCTTACCTTTATGCTATGGAGAAAGTGGTGCTGCCTGCGCTGCGGAGCTACAAGCCGCAGCTGATTATCGTGGGCTCGGGTTTTGATGCCAGCATGATGGACCCCTTGGCGCGCATGATGGTGACAGCGTCCGGTTTCCGCCAGATGGCGCGTCAAATCATTGACTGTGCCGAAGAGGTTTGTGAAGGCCGTATCGCTTTTGTGCAGGAAGGGGGTTACAGCCCACATTACTTGCCATTTTGCGGCCAGGCCGTGATTGAAGAACTGACCGGGGTACGCACGCTGGCTGATCCTTACGCGGAGTTCCTGGGAGGGATGGGCGGCGACACGCTCTTGGATGCGGAGCGCGCTAGCGTGGATGAAGCCGCAACCTTGTTGAGTGGACTGCGTTAATTCCTGAAGTGCCTGGCTGGACCGGCATCCCGGACTGCTTCTTTAGTGGCACAGTCCGGGCACCGCCGCCAGGATCGCACCCTGTGCATCCGGCACATACCAGTGATTCAGAGCCGCTTTAACAGCGGCTTCGGTGCGTCTGGTAATGCCCAGCTTGCGCAGCAAGGACGTAACATGCGAATGGACGGTGCGCTCACTCAGAAACAGCTTGGCGGCGATTTCCCGATCGGTGTGGCCCGTAAGCAGCCAGCTCAGTACCTGCATTTCCTTTGCGCTCAGACCACCAGGCAAATCAGCGGGCACCAGTCGCAGCAGCACATCTCCTTTCGGAAAGCGCTGTGCCTGTAAACGGTAGCTTTGTCTGCCTTCCAGCCAGAAAGCCTGCAGCGTGGAGGTTTGCCGATCCATGAATGACAGGGCTTTGAACAGCGTACCGCTGATTGCGTTCGCCTGTGCTTGCATATCCTCGCGCACGACCAGCCCGCCGGCCTGGGGTACCAGATGCAAAATGGTGCCTTGGTGCCAGGCCATATTCTGCATGGCCTCCTCCAGCAAGACCTTGGCGCCCAGGGCCAGTGTGCGAACGTGGCGATTGAAGCTTCCTGCTTGTTGAGAGGAGAAGTGAATCATCCCCAAATAGGAATCTCCACGCTGCAACTCGACCGTCATCCCATCCTGAAACCCGCCACGCAGCAAGGCATCGGTATAGATGGCGGTGCTGCGAAAAGGAGGATTCATGGCGTCCGAGCATTCTGAAATGGAGGGTGGTAGCAAATCGTGGGGAGAGGCTTGGGCTGTGAAGCCTGGTGCATAGATCTGCGGAAAACCCGTCCCCAAGGCAGAGGCACAGTTCAGGTTATAGCCTTCGCAATGCAATTCCAGATGCGTACGGCTTTGCGGCGCGCACCCCAGAAGTTGCACCGCATCGAAGTGAAACAGAGAACGCAGGGATTGAATACGATCGCAGAGACTCAACATGTGGGGGCCTGAGGACGGGTGTGATAAGGGTGCTGATAATTAACATAGCGTTTGATGATGGTGAGCGCAATCGGGCCAAACCCAGACTCGACGTCAGCCTTGTGTAGGGCTGGGTTCACAACGCAAAAACCCTCCAAAGGCGGAGGGTTGCGTGCAACAGGAGACACGCCAAAGCGCTTGGTGCCAGCTATCGTTGAATAGGAAGATAGGGGGATGAGGGGCTGGAAAATGACAAACAGTAAACCCGTTTTATGTAAGGGCTTCCAAATATCTTCTTAGCACTTCGGGCCAATTGATCACTTGAAAGAAAGCCGCAATGTATTCGGGCCGTCGATTTTGATACTTCAGATAGTAGGCGTGTTCCCACACGTCCAGACCCAGAATGGGCGTGTTGCCGTGCATCAGCGGGCTGTCCTGATTGCCGGTGCTCTCCACCACCAGTTTCTTTTCGGGTGTCACACTCAGCCAGGCCCAGCCACTGCCAAAACGTGAAATCGCCGCTTTGGTAAAGGCATCCTTGAAGTGCGCGAAGCTACCCAGATCCCGGTCTATCGCATGCGCCAGAACCTTGGGAAGGGTGGTGTCGGCATCGGGTGTCATGACGGTCCAGAACAGGCTGTGATTGGCGTGACCGCCTCCATTGTTGCGCACGATATTGCGCAGGGGTTCAGGCACGGTATCCAGGCCGGCTATCAGTTGATCAACAGGCGGGTAGGGCAGCTTGGCCGCCTCCAGTGCCGCATTCAGATTATTGATATAGGTCTGATGATGTTTGCTGTAGTGAATCTCCATGGTCCGGGTGTCGATATGCGGCTCCAAAGCATGGTAGGGATAAGGCAGGGCAGGTAAGGTGTAAGGCAAAACGCACTCCTCGATAAACCCCAGGTCGGTCGCATGTGGGGGACACCATGAAACTTAATGAGAAAAAGAGCGCTCCTGCGGGCTGACCGCCCCCAAGAACAGGGCAGAGCAGGTCGCGACATGGTGAGGATAGCGACGTGCATAGCGCGCCAGCTCGGCATACGTGCGTCGGCTATGTTGCCAGGCAGCCATGCGCCAGTCATCAGCCAGGTGGGTGTTGGCTGCGGCGCAGCACAAGGTTTCATGCGCGGTGCACAGGTGCAGACCCTGCTCGTCGCTTTGACCCAGCTGTTCGCAGGCATCGGCCAGATTCAAATGGGCAATGACCCAGGCGGCAATGGTGGCGTCAGCTCCATCCGAAGCATTAAACAGCAGGGGCCGGACAGACGCGCGAGCTTGTTGATAGTGCGCCAGGGCGTTGGTGTAATTTCGAGACTGGAAGGCCAGGTTTCCCTGTGCAATCCAATGGCGCCAGCAGGCCAGTTCGTCGCGCTGGCTCAGGGCGTGGTGGGGCGGTTGAACGGGTGTCTGCATGCGGGGCTCCTGCTAAAAGGGCGGTGCATCAATAATGAAATTAATGATAATGATTTGCATTTATAATTACAAGAAAAACAGTGAGCAAATCGTAAGCAGACTAAACGGGAAAAACCGGTACGCGAGAGGAGGAAAGCGCGGGTTGAGAGGATAACGGTAAATAGCAGGCCCTGTAGCGATGGGGCAAGTTCGGGGCATTTCAGGTAGGCGCTCCTGAGCAGGCCCAGGCCGTTATCCATATAAAAAAGGCTGAAAGTCCGGAAACTTTCAGCCTTGATGCTAGCGTGTCAGTCCGCTCTTAAAGACGTTGCACTGACAGCTCATACTCCATGTCTTGCTCATAGCTGCCCAAGGACATGGCTTTCACTTCGTATTCGCCCACTTCCAGTTGTACCTCCAGACGAGCGTTCATATCGCCACCGCTATCGTCATCTTCGGCTACGGTTTGGCCGTCTTTGCGCAGCACCAGGTAGGTATCAAAGATTGGTGAGGTCATGTCGATTACGTAGCGGCCAGCCTGACGCACATTCAACTGGTAGCTGTCGCTGGTAATGCCCTGCAGCATGAGGGCCTGACGAGGCTCACCCACGAGCAAAACGCCACCACCCGCATTGGCAGGAACCTCATCGGCCGTGGCCGACAAGGTAAACAGCCCAGCCTGGGAGGAGCCCGAAATCTTGACCTGATGCTCGCCTGCGGCCAGTACCCCACGCACCCGTTGCTGACCGGCTTCATCGCCGTACTGGCTGGCGGTGCTGGAGTCTACTTCTAACGAAGCCTGGAAGCCTTGGGCATCCATTTGCACTGTAACCAGCTTGGGTTCGGACAGGGTGAAGCTGTAGGTCTGAGTCTCACCGGTAAACAGACCCGTTTTGCCTTCACCGTCCAGGCTCAGGCTATCGCCGTTTTTCAGCTCAATCTCGCCCGTCATCTCTTCTGGTTTGATTTCCAGCGAGAAGCCGCCCTGGAAGTTCTGCGAGCCCATGGCCGAGCTGGCCTGAACAATGTAGTCGCCCGCTTTCAGGTACATCTGCAAACGTGCATCGGTACCACCAGCGCTGTCATCGTCCGACGCCAGCTCCATGCCGCGGCGATCCATCAGCTTCAGATAGGCATCCAGGCTGCTTTGCTCGGCTTTCATGGCCAGGCTGTACAAACCATCCTTGTCGATAGTCAAACGGTAACGCTTCTGACCGCCCAGAGCCCAATCGTGAATGGTCTGGTCGGCGCTCAGTGGCTCGCCGGTATAGGCTTTCAAGGTGTTTACCGTAACCTGGAAGGGACCATACGAGCTGGTATTGAAACCGCTCACAACGACTTGGTAGGTGTCGTTGAAGTCTGCCTTGAAGCCCAGCGTGGTGGTTTGGCCCTTGGTTTCGCTGTCGGGGCAGTCTTCACAACGCTGGCTGCGAGTCACCAGCTCGCCATTGCGCAGGACGCTGATCTGTGGACGCAGAGGGCCGCTGACGCTGATCTTGATAATCTGGCCGGCTTCGGCCTTTACATCAAACAGGCTGCTCCGTACGCCATCGCTCAGATTCAAGAAGCTCTTGCTGGTCAGTTCGCCTGAGACGGATTGGCCCAGGGTCAAGGCTTGGGCAGCTAGCGTCGTGCTGGCAGAGCTGACTGGTTTGTCGGTGGCGGGGGACGATACGTTTTTGGCGTAATAAATGGCGCCACCTGCGCCCACGAGTACACCCAGCAGGGCAGCAAATAAGGTAGTTGGCTTCATGATCTCTGAAGAGTAGCTAAAGAAAGGGGCGCCGGTACGCCGGCACGCGTTAGCGGGCGATTGTACTGGAGCTGAACGAGCAGGCGCATGCCATTGCAACAAAGTGCTACTGCAACGCGTAAAAGTTCGCCTGCCTGCTCGAGCTGCGGATCAGTCACGGGGTTCGCTCGCTGGTTCAGCGGCTTGCCCAAGCTTGCCATAGCATATCCGTATTTTGTTACGTTTTAAGGGCGCTACGGGCACTTACGGTTGCACGTAGGCTTGGGTAATGAAGGCCGGGGCCTCGCTAAAGGATTGTCCACCCGCGGGAGGAGGCGCTTGAGTCAAGGCCACCTGCACCCATTTGCCCGCACGTCGTTCCAGCAGACGGTAGCGTTGTTGGGGGCCAGGGGGGCGGTCGGCCAGATAAAGCGTACGCCCCAGTCGGTAAAGCACCGGCTGGGAGGCCGAGTGTTTGTCTACTTCCACCACCTGTCCTTCATCGAGCAAGACAATTGCGCCACCGGGCTGTTGCTGGAGGGCGACCACGACCTGTTCTTGCTCGCCCAGACTCAGCGCGGGACGACCCACATAGGTCAAACCCAGATTTTCAGGCTTGCCCCAGTTGTGCTCGCCCGCCGACTGGACCAGGCGCTGCAAACGCTGGCTTTGCCGATCGCGCAGGTACAGCTCAATTTTGCCTTGCGCATTCACAATCGTTGCCAGGCCTCCGCTGACCGGCGCCACTGGAATGGCCTGCCAGGCGTGCCATTGGGTGTCGTTGCGCTGAACGATCTGAAAAAGTTGGCCCTGCTGGTTGCTGGCAAATACATGTGCCCGTCCCTGAGAGTCCACGCTCAGGGCGGCAGGATAGGTGGCCTGGTCCAGAGGTGGAAGCGCTTTCCAACTGCCCCAGGCATGATCGGTTGGACGAACCGTGCTCCAGTAAAAGCGTCCGTCGGTAGCCATGGCCAAGGCCTGGCCTCCTTGTGGACTGACGATAGGGGTGTGCAAGACCCGAGGGCCAGGGAGTTTTTGCCAGGCCAGCCAATCATCGTCATCTTCAGATCGGCTCACCCATACCTGGCCTGTTGCGTCACGGGCTAACAGCCCGGCGCTGCCGTCTGCATAATGAAAGACACTCAAGGCGTCGGCGGTGCGCCCACCCAAGGTGAACCAGCGCTGTTGCTGGACATCCCACTGGTTGATGGCGTCGTTTTGTTCACCGGAGACGAAAAAATGCAGGCCTCCGGAGCGGTCAGCCAGGAGACTGGCAGGGTAGTCCGCCCGGCTGGTGTAGTAACTGCGTTGCACCCAGGCAGCCGCCGGCCCAGCCGGTTCCTGACATACGGCCGGGCCTTTGCAGGCATGTCGGTCATGCCAGGCATAGCGCCTGAAAATCTCGGTTTTGCTACGGATTTCGTTCAAGGTCAGGTTGGCGGCCTGCTCCTGAATGGGGTAATCCACATAACCAATTTGCGCGTAATTACCCGGCGCCGCCAGCATGGCTTCGCGAACCAGACGGGCGCTGGCAATATGGTCTGGGTGGCCATGGCCGGTACAACGCCAGCAAAGTTGGGTGTAAGGAACCGGATTGGTGTCATCCAGATAGCGGATGCTGGTGGGTTGATAAAGTCGTATCAGGGCAGCCAGCGTTTGAACCAATTGTTCGCGATTGAACGTTTGTTGGGGGCTGTCCAAGGTCTGGACGGTTTGTCCGGGTTCGGATTCTGCCCGGCTCAAGGGGGTCAGGCTTCCCCATCCCGGTCCTAACCAGGGGTCTTGCAGTCGTAAATGACTGAGCTGAATGCCGGGGCGGGACCGCAAAGTAAATTGCGCAATCGAGGCACTGCCGACCATCAGGCGGGTTTGCTGCCACTCATTGACTGCACCAGCCATATAGGCATAGGCCGCGCGTACCCCCTGTTCGCGGCTGTACATGTATTCCAGCCCGCCTTTGCGTTCGCTGGCGGTCAGGTATAGAACCTGCATACAGGCACCGGCCTGGATATTGCTGGACAGGTCCGGATTCATGAATAGCAGATCGTCGTCCATATGGCCGACCACCACCAGATCCCGGCTGCCGTGACAGGCATCGGCGGCCAGGACGGAAAGCGGCAGAACGAAGGCACACAGCCCGGCAAACAGGGAGCGTATCAATACAGAGCAGGCCAGACTGGCAAGAGACATAGGTGGTGGGAGCGCGGAGTAAACAAGGATCAGCATGATCCGTCCCGCGTTGTTGGCAGAGTGCGCGAACAACGTGCCTGCTTAGTATAAGCAGGCACGGTCAGACAGAAAATAAAGATACATAGCCCCAGGAGCTTGGGGCGGTAAAGTGTGGCGCTGGCGCTGCGATCAGTTCAGTCTGGGGCGAATCAGCATTGGGGCAAATTGATGCAGGTAGTTCAACATGGCCAGAATCCAGCACAGGCCGGCAAGGTGCAGCAAGGGCAGGCTCCAGCTACTGGGAATCAAGGCCAGCAGGCGCAACACGCAGGCGGCGATCAGGAAAGCATAGCTCAGTACAACTTTGGGCGTGGCGCGCAGGGGGCGGCCCAGATGGCCTAGGGCGGTGCGGGTCAGCATGCCGATGATCATGACGCTAAACCCTGCCAGGCCCACAATATGCACAGGCCAGGCGGCGCGTGCAATCCAGCCTGCCTCATAGGCGGCAGCACTGAGCAGGCCGAGCGCCAAGCCTGCATAGCCCAGATACAGAATCCAAAGCAGGGGGGTATGACGGCTGGCCCAAGGCTGCCAACGTATCCACTGGTAGCAGGCGATCAGCCCCAAGGCCGCCAGTGTCAGGGCCAGCGGCAGGCGCCATGGGGTCAGCGACAGGCCGATGGCAAGGGCGCTCAGCCCCATTTGCCAGTGTCCGCTGCGAGTTTGAGCCGGCAGGCTCAGACCCGGTAAAGCGCGCATGGCAAAAAAGGGAATGATGCGGCGGGCGATCAGCAGGGTAATCAGCCCCATGGTCCAGAATCCACTGTAGAAGTAGGGCATGGGGTCATGCCCTTGCATCAGGCTGTACATGAACAGGCTATGGCTCAGGCCCAAAGCCAGCATGGCCACGGGAATACCGTAATTACGCTTGTTGCGCGCGATCAGGATCACACGGGCCAGCTCGGCAGCGGCAATGGCGAAAAATAGGGCGTCGAGTAGCAGGGCTGCCAGCAGGCCATTGGGAAGCAACAGGCTGAAGCGGGCCAGAATCCAGATCAAACACAAGGCGCCCAGGGAGGGGCCCCGCAGGGTAGCCTGTCCTGTCCAGGTGGCACTGGCCGTTAGCAGAAAGCCGACGGCGATGGTGCCGATAAAGGCCCAGAGCATTTCGTGGGCATGCCAGTACAAGGAAGGAATGGCGGTGTTGGATAGCCAGGCGGGTGTGTAGAGCCAGAGCGCAATGCTGGCAGCACCCCATAAGGTGGCTAAAAGGTAAAGGGGGCGAAATCCCAATTCCAGAAAAGCGCGCCATTGCGGACGGGTAGAGGCGGGGGAGGCAGTCAGAGGTATCATGGCAGATCAGTTGAAAGATGTATTTTAAATATATCTTAAAGGCCGAATAAAACCTAGTCTCTTGACGATAGGCGGCCTTATTCTTTGTCGCTCATATCAAGCGTGCTGTCTATCATTTTTCGCAGCAAATAGACGATCGCCACGCGTTCGGCGGGGTTCAGATTGCCCATGGTCAGTTCGCTAATCGTGTGGGCTCGTGGAATAACGCGATCGAGCAGTGCCAGGCCATCCTGGGTCAGTTCCACAATCACTTTGCGTCGATCATCTTTATCGGGTGCCAGTTCAATCAGGCCCCGCGATTTCAATCGCTGAATAATGCCTCGTATGGTCGCCTGGTCTACCGCAGTGGCCTCGACCAGTTCGGTTTGCGAGCTCGGCCCGTGGTCGCGCAGGGCGCACAAGGTCACGAACTGAATGGCCGTCAACTGACTGTCACCGACGTAATGTTGAAAGATGGCCGTGTGCCGTTGACCTGCCTTGCGCAGCAGGTGGCCGATCTGTTCAGTGACATCGTAGGACAAGGTTTGGGGCTCGGAGGCCGGGGAGCTAGGCTGCATAGTCTTTCTGTCTTTTTGTGGAGTGGGCAGGCCGGGGTATGACAACGGGGCCAGTATACCTGTCCCGAGATGGAGCAAGGCCTGATCCAGATCAGTTCTTTTGAGCTTGAAGCATACGTCTTTCTAGGGTGTGCATGGCAATAAATAAGTCTACACACTGTTAAATTCAAAAATTTCATAAACTGTAGACTTAAGTTTTTGAGACGGTGCTTGTGGTTAATTTTTATTTATAAGTTCTTGATTTTTTATTGTTAAATGGTTTTTTTCTCCCATATTTCGCGCGGCTGTTTTTGCATGAAAGTAGGTATAAACCCTAGCAGCTTCCTATGTTTTCATGCTTAAACTTAGTGTGTACACTACGAAAAACATGTAGTGAGCACTTTTTGTGAGTGCCGTGATTTGGAGCTAACGATGGAAAAGACAGTCAAGATTGCGATTGTAGGGGCCGGTCTTGGCGGAGCCGCTGCGGCGACTCTGTTGCAGCAGGCCGGCTTTGAGGTGGAAGTATTTGAACAGGCGCCGGAATTCTCGCGTTTGGGTGCCGGTATTCACGTGGGTCCCAACGTGATGAAGATTTTCCGTCGCATGGGTCTGGAAAAGGCGCTCGATGAGATGGGCTCGCACCCTGATTTCTGGTTCAGCCGAGATGGTGAGACAGGCGATTATCTGTCGCGTATCCCTTTGGGCGACTTTGCGCGGAAAGAATACGGGGCTTCCTACATCACCGTGCACCGCGGCGATATGCACGCCTTGCAGATCGACAGCATCAAACCGGGCACCGTTCATTTTGGCAAGCGCTTGCAAAATCTGGTGGACCGCGGCGATGACGTGTTGCTGGAGTTTGCCGATGGCACCAGCGTGACGGCCGACATTGTGATTGGTGCCGATGGCATTCACTCCAAGATTCGCGAAACCTTGCTGGGGGTGGAAGATCCGATTTACAGCGGCTGGGTGGCACACCGTGCCCTGATCCGTGGCGAGAATCTGGCCCGCTTTGCCGATGAGTTCGAGGACTGTGTGAAGTGGTGGACAGAGGATCGTCACATGATGGTGTACTACACCACCGGCAAGCGTGATGAATACTATTTTGTGACGGGCGTGCCACATCCTGCCTGGGATTTTCAGGGCGCGTACGTAGACAGCTCGCAAGAAGAGATGCTGGCCGCATTTGAGGGCTATCATTCCACGGTTCAGAATTTGATCAAATCAACCGAGAGCATTACCAAGTGGCCCTTGCGCAACCGCAATCCCTTGCCGTTGTGGAGCCGTGGCCGTCTGGTAATGCTGGGCGATGCCTGCCACCCCATGAAGCCGCATATGGCGCAAGGCGCGTGCATGGCGATTGAAGATGCCGCCATGTTGACCCGCTGCCTGCAAGAGACCGGTTTGTCGGACTTTCGTACGGCCTTCGAGTTGTATGAGCTCAACCGCAAAGAGCGTGCCACTCGCGTTCAGTCGGTCTCCAATGCCAATACGTTCCTGCGTACCCAGGAAGACCCGGCCTGGGTGTATGGCTACGACTTGTACGGTCAGGACCTCAAATCCAGCTAAACGGCATGCTGCGCCAAATACGGGAGCGATCCGGATTTGGCGCAGCCTGATCGGATCGGGTCCCGCTGTTGTAAACCCGCTGCTCTCGCCCAAGCGAGTCAGAGGCCATGACAAGCGGGAATCACGGTTGATCCTTCATTCTTTATCTGTAAACAGTCTGCAGCCCAATGGGGGGAATGCGGACGTGTTCAGGGCCCTGCTGTGTTCTGTCAGGCGCTGTTCTTAGGCAGTTTTCTGGTTCACCAGGCATACCAATAATTATCTGGAGATATACAAGGTGCATTCATCCATCCCAAGTCCTACGGCGGTGCCTGCCGGCCGGGACGGTAACGAAGATCTCTACAAGAAGATCGTCTGGCGTCTGATCCCCTTTCTGTGTTTTTGTTATTTGGCGGCGTATCTGGACCGGATCAACGTCGGTTTTGCCAAGCTGCAGATGCTCGATCATCTGCAGTGGAGTGAAACTGCGTACGGCCTGGGAGCGGGCCTGTTTTTCCTGGGCTACATTCTGTTTGAGGTGCCCAGCAACCTCATTCTGGAGCGGGTGGGTGCCAAGTTGTGGATTGCCCGCATCATGATCACCTGGGGCATCTTGTCGGGCCTGACCATGTTTGTCACCACGCCTACGCAGTTCTATATTCTGCGCTTTGTGCTGGGGGCGGCGGAGGCCGGTTTCCTGCCAGGTGTACTGTACTACCTGACCTTGTGGTTTCCCACCTATCGGCGGGGCAAGATCATTGCCTTGTTCATGATCGGTTTGCCCTTGTCCAGTGTGATTGGCGGTCCTTTGTCCGGTTGGATCATTGGTCATTTTGATCACATGAACGGCTGGCGCGGCTGGCAGTGGCTGTTTTTGCTGGAAGCCATTCCCAGTGTGCTGCTTGGCATTCTGACGTTCTGGGCCTTGCCTAACAATTATCAGTCCGCCCAGTGGCTCAATAACGAAGAGAAATCCCGCCTCGCTGCGGACCTGGCGGCCGATGACGCAGAGGGCAAAGGCGTCAAGCACAGCTTCAAGGACGGCTTTTTCAACCTGAAAGTGTGGATGCTGGGTGGAATCGATTTTTCCATTTTGTTGGGGACGTACTCCATCAGTTTCTGGATGCCGTCTTTTATTCGTGCTGCCGGTGTGCAGGACCCCTTCCAGATTGGCCTGATGACTGCGATTCCGTCTTTGGCCGGCGTGGTCGGCATGCTGATGATCGGTGCCAGCTCAGACCGTCGCCGTGAACGTCGTTGGCACTTGATTGTGCCGCTGACCATTGGCGCGATAGCGCTGGTTGTCAGTACCTTTGTTGCGCATCACGCCTGGTTGACCGTATTGGCCTTTACGGTTGCTTCGGCGGTGATTATGGGTGCGGTCCCTGTGTTCTTCAGCCTGCCGGCTACCTTTCTGAAAGGCACGGCCGCTGCAACGGGTTTTGCCTTGGCCTGTTCTCTGGCCAATATTGCGGGTCTGGTCAGTAATTCCCTGATTGGCTGGGTGACGGATCTGACCGGTTCCGGTAGCGCCGCCTTGTGGCTGTTTGCCGGCAGCTTGATGGTAAGTTGTTTGCTGGCCTTTGCCTTGCCGGCCAAACAGGTGAATCGTTAAGTCTTAGTTGGGACTGATAGTCTGAAACACAAGAAACATACCCGGCTGCTGGCCGGGTATGTTTTTTTTTGAGGCAGCGGGTAAGCGCCACAGGGTTGCACACGTGTGATGGGCTTGTGGCCCGGCCACGGGCTGGGTTCAGGCGGTCACCTTGCTGCCTTGTTGCAGCCAGGCCTGCAGATCGACCGTTTCGTACAGTACCTGCGCGCTCAGGACACGCAGACCGTGCGGGCCGCTATCGAGGATGCGATGTTCGCCTTTGGCTTGTTGCAACTCCAGCTCGGTGTCTGGCAGCGTCATCAAGTGTCGGGCTACGGCCAACAGTTGTTCGGGAGGGCAGCAGGGGCTGGATTCAAAGTGACCGATTTCCCTGCCGTTTTGACGAATGATCAGGCGTAGTGGGTTCATGATGTTGTTGCCGTATCAGAGACGGGCCAGTAAAAGTTATTGGGCGTGGCGCGTGCGCCAAAAATAGCTTGTCCGACGCGCACAATGGTTGAGCCTTCGGAGATGGCAACTTCGTAGTCGCCTGACATGCCCATGGAGAGCTCGTGCATGTTTTCGGCATGCGGGATGTCGTTGCGTAACTGATCGCGCAAGTTGCGCAGCAGCGCAAAGCAGGGGCGCACCCGTTCAGGATCGGCGTCCATCAGGGCCAGGGTCATCAGACCTTTGACCTTTAGGGCAGAAAACTGTGGTAATTCGCGCACAAATGCGTGAACGTCTTGCGGCGGCAAACCGAATTTGCTGTCCTCGTTGGAGGTGTTCACCTGTACAAAGACATCCAGACTGCGGCCTTCGATTTGCAGGCGACGATCCAGCGCCTCGGCGGTCTTGAGCTTGTCCAGTGCGTGAAATTCGCGCGCAAAGCGTGCAACCGACTTGGCTTTATTGCTTTGCAGGTGTCCAATAACAGCCCATTCCAGATCCGGCAGTTCCTCGCGCAGGGCCTCGTACTTGCCTTCGGCCTCTTGCACCTTGTTCTCGCCCAGCAGGCGGCAGCCGGCTTGATACGCCAGACGAATGCGGTCAATCCCGAAGGTTTTGCTGACAGTGAGCAAGCGGACATCGCCGGGAGCACGTCCGTACCGCACGCAGGCGGCATCAATTCGTTGTTGTACCAGGGCAATGCGTTCCCGAAATGCCTCTACACTGGTGGAGGTGGGATAATGCTCGGTGTGAAGTAGATCAGGGGCGGATTCGGACATGGCGCACCAGTAAGGAAGAAAAAAAAGATAAACTCGACCCTGCGGGTCGCGCATAAACTATTATGTCATAGGTCAAAATGAATATCCAGGGAAGCAATGCGAAGGAACTTTTCGATGATATCCGTCAGCAGGTGGCGCTGGGGCGGATAGCGCCGGGTCAGATCCTGCCGCCGGTGCGCGAGTTGGCTCAGACACTGGGACTGAACCGGAACACGGTTGCCCTGGCCTACAAGCGCCTGGTGTCTGCGGGCGTGGCCGATGCGCAAGGTCGTCGTGGTACGCGCATTCGCGAGGCGATCCGGGAGCTGGCGCGGGAAGGGCACGGAGCCAGTTCTGCCTTGCAGGATCTGGCCAGCGGAAACCCGGCGCTGGAATACCTACCGGCTCCGACTCAGTTGGTGGCCGGGGTGCGAGGTCAGACTCAGGCCCTGTATGGCGCCGATCCCCTGGTGCCGGAGCTGCGCGCAGTGTGTCAGCAGGTATTTCATAAAGATACGCCCCCGGAAACCGACTACCACGTCAGCTACGGCGCGGTGGATGCCATAGAGCGTTTGCTACAGGCTTTCCTGCTGGCGGGCGACAAGGTTGGCATTGAGGACCCAGGCTATTTGAACAGCATCAATTCCGTTCATACGCTCGGCTACAAACCAGTCGGTATTGAGGTCGACAGTGAGGGCATGGTGCCAGCCTCACTGGAGGCAGCATTGGCCGACGGCCTGCGTGCCTTGATCTTGACGCCGCGGGCTCACAATCCCACTGGGTGTTCGCTTAGTCGTACCCGGGCCAAGCAGATTGAGCAGATCCTGAAGCAGTATCCTGAGCTGTTGCTGATGATTGATGACCATTTCTGGATGCTGGCCAGCAGTCCTTACCGGAATGTGATTCCCGCCGAGCACTTGCGTTGGGCCTTGATCCGTTCTGTCTCCAAGGGACTGGGGCCTGATTTGCGGGTGGCCCTGGTGGCGTCTGACCTGCAAACCAGCGAACGCTTGTCACAACGCCTGGCGTCGGGGGCGCAATGGGTGAGTCACCTCTTGCAGCAAATGGTGGTACACGGCTTGACGGACGCCCAGATCAAGGCTCAGACCCGCGCCGCCCAGGCTGCCTACGTACAGGCCCGGGCCGACCTGATGCAGGCCTTGAAAAAGCAGGGCATTCCGTTCTGGGATAGCGAAGAAGGGTTCAACCTATGGATACCCCTGGACCGGGAAGCCGAGCCTGTGCTGGCCGGGCTGGCCGCGCGTGGCTGGTTGGTTCGCTCGGGCCAGGTTTTCGGGGTGAGCCATCCAGCCCAAGGCTTGCGCGTCAGCTTTGCGAGTTTGAATGCGAAAGATGCGCAACGTTTTGCCGCTGATCTGGCACAGGTTCTGAAAGAGCGGTACTAGTCACTATCTTGCCGCTTCCGGCGAAGTGGCAAGATGGTGAACTCGTTGCAGTGCGCCCATGGCTGGTTTTACTAAGGGGCGCTTTTTTTACGTCCCTCAGAGCGTGGGGCAGGCGGACGATTGCTGATCCATTGGACCGCCAGCACGCTGCCCATCACCAACACCATGCCCAGCAGGCTGGTGCCAGTCATGGCCTGACCCAGAATCAGCCACCCCAGTATCACGGCGGTCAAGGGGCTGAGCAGCCCCAGGGACGACACCGCCACCGATGGCAGGACTGCAATCCCTCGGAACCACAAGGTGTAGGCCAGTAGCGCGCCGACCAGACACAGGTAGAGATAGCCGCTGATCTGCATCATGCTCAGGGAACCATCCAAAGGTGGGTCCAGCCATAAGGCCAGGGGAGCGAGCATCAATCCGCCCAACATCAGTTGCCAGGCCGTGAACGCCAATATTGGCATGCTGCTTCGCCAGCGATGCGACAGATAGGTGCCCAGTGCCATACACAAAGCCCCGACAATCGCCGCAAGCATGCCCCACGCGTCCCACTGACTGTGCGGCGAGAGCAGCAAAATACCCATGCCCACGATGCCAAGCACACAAGCGACTAAAGCCAGGCTGATCGGACGCTTGCCTTCCAGCGCCCAGGCTAGCGCAATGACCACCAAGGGTTGAGCGGCGCCCACAACGGCAGCCAGCCCGCCCGGCAGGCGATAGGCAGCCACAAACAAAAGCGCCTGAAAAGCGCCGATATTCAAGGCGGCCAAAATCAGGGTCCGCCCCCATTCCCCTTGGGCGGGCATGCGCCGACTCCATAACAGCAGGATCACACCGGCTGGAAAACAGCGTAGGAATGCGGCGATAAAAGGGCGATCCGCCGGCAGGATTTCGGTAGTCACAATATAGGTGGAGCCCCAAATGGCCGGGCCCAGTGCGGTCAGTGCCGTCACCAGCCAGAGAGAAAGTCGGGTCATGGTTAATTGTCTTGATGTCGAGATAAATGCCAGTGTAGGGACGTTTTATCTTAATATCAAGATAAATGTTTTTACCGAGAAATCATGAGCACTAGCGAAGAACAGGATGCCGTCGACCTGATTGTCAAGCAATGGCGTGAGCAACGGCCCGACCTGCAGAATCTGGATGCAATGGCTCTGCTTGGACGCATGACCCGCTGCTTTCAACTGGTTCAAAAGCAAATGGGCGAAAACTTTCGTCGTCATGGTTTGCAACTGGGTGAGTTTGACGTGCTGGCCAGTTTGCGCCGTTCCGGCCCGCCCTACACCTTGGCGCCCACGGCTTTGTTTTCCTCACTGATGGTCAGCTCGGGCACGATGACACACCGTTTGCACGGTCTGGAAAAGCAGGGCCTGATCGAGCGTATCGCCGACCCTGAGGATGCCCGTCGCAGCCTGGTACGGTTGAGTCCGGCTGGGCTGGCCTGTGTGGACGCGGTGGTAGTGGACCATCTGGCCAACGAGGAAAATCTGCTGCAAGGTCTGGATGCGACGCAGCGACAACGCCTGGACGGTTTGCTGCGTGACTGGATGCGTTTGTTGGAGTCGCGCCCGGTGTAAAGGAATGCTAAAGTAGCTGGATATATACACAGCCTGCTTATGATTTCGCCCGAGCTTCCTCCGTTTTATTACCTGCATAATTTCCACCAGGTATTGCAGTGGGTCCAGCAGGTCAGTGCCGACTTGCTGGAGCCCGAACATGTCCAGTGCGACCATGCTTTTGCGCAGGCGTCTCAGTCTGCGCAAGCACTGTTGGTGCGATTGTTGATGCGCAAAGGCCCGGTGTTTCGTATCGACAAGCTTCGTTATGCCGAAATCGAAGATCTGGAGGCCGCTGTGCAGGAACTGGCCGCCTGCAAACTCATAGAAATCGATCCTGCGCTGGATCTGGATACCCTGTTTGCCGTGCATACCATGCCTGAATTGCGTCGTATGTTTCATGATCTGCCCGCCGCCGGCCGCAAGTCGGATTATCAGCAATGGATAGCTCGGGCCCAGGGTGAGCAGGAGCGGCCTTTTTTGCAGTGGTGCGCGCGGCCAGAACTGCAGGCTCCCTTGCTGCGTTTGTCAGCGGCCGTGGTGCATTGGGCGCAGCGGCTGCAGCTGTTGTTCTTTGGCAATCATTACCAGGATTGGTCCGAGTTCGTATTAAGTGATCTGGGCCTGTATCGTTACGAGGCTGTGGCGCTGGATCAAGGCAGTCGAGCGTTCCGGCACCAGGAGGACGTGCGTTTGTATGAAACCCTGTCTGAACTGCGTGACGCACCGGACGAGGCCGATCTTGAGCACTGGACAGAGCGCTTTGCCGCGGTGCAAAGGATTCAGACGGACAGTGACTGGTTGCGGCGACGCAAGGCGAAAACCGTGTTTCAGCTGGGCCAGCAAGCCGAGCGACAACACTGGTGGTCACTGGCCGAGCAGGCCTACGCGCAGACCCGCTGGCCGGGCGCGCGTTATCGTCAATTACGGGTGTTGGAGCGGCAGGAAAAGCAAGAGGATGCCTGGCCCTTGTTTTGCCAGGCCTGGGAGCAACCCGAAAGTGAGGGCGAGGCACAGAAATTACGACGTATGCTGCCGCGCCTGCGTCGTAAGCTGGCGCTAGAGGCACCTCCCACTGCCCCATCCGGCAAACCGGCGAGCCGTACACAACGCAGCGACCTGGTGCTGCCTGATGATGGCAGTCGGGTCGAAGTGCAGGTTCTGTCCCATTGGAACAGCCCTCTGGCACCGGTCTTTTATGTAGAAAACACTTTGTTTCCCGCCTTACTGGGTTTGCTCGGCTGGGATGCCATTTACGCCCCTTTGCCTGGGGCTTTCTTTCATCCCTATCAGGCCTGTCCGGCCGACTGGGGGAGCCCGGATTTCGTGTCCCGCAGGCAGAACTTGTTTGATCAGTCTTTAAGCGTGCTGAACGGTACAGACTATAAAACCGTGATCTGGCAACGCTGGCAGGAAAAGCGCGGCATACAGTGTCCCTTGCTGATTTGGCCCGCCTTGGATGAATCCTTGATCGAGCAGGCTTTGCACTGCATTCCCGCCCAGCATTTGCAGCTCGTGTTCACGCGTATCTTGCAGGATTGGCGGGATAACCGTGCCGGCCTGCCGGATTTGGTGCGTTTCATGCCCGCCCAGCAAAGCTACGAGCTGATAGAAGTAAAAGGGCCCGGAGATCGTTTGCAAGATAACCAACGGCGCTGGTTAAGCTATTTCGAGCAGCACGCCATCCCCGCGCGTGTCTGCTATGTGACCCGGCCTGAGGCGTCATGAAAGCCTGGACGGTAGGCGTGCGAGCCTTATGCGAATTTACCGCCCGCAGCGGGGATCTGGACTTGCGCTTTACGCCTGCGGCGACGGCACAGGAAGGCATTCTAGGCCATCAGCAGTTAACGCTGCGTCGCCCCGAGCACTATGAAGCCGAAGTACCGCTGTCATATGAGATGGAAGGGCTCTTGGTGCGTGGCCGAGCCGATGGATTTGATCCCGTCAGCAATTGCCTGGAAGAGCTGAAAACCTATCGTGGTGCTTTTGATGCCATCCCCGGGCACCATAGACGCCTGCATCAGGCGCAAGCCAAGGTCTATGCTGCCATGTTGTGCCAGGAACGCGATTTGCCGGGGATGACAGTCAGCGTGGTGTATTACCACGTAGACAAGCACAAAGAGACCAGCATTTCCGAGTATCTGGAGCGCGCGGACCTGTGGGCCTTTTTTGAGCAGCAATGTCACGCATATGTAGCGTGGGGGCAGCAGGAGCAAAAACACAGGCTGGCGCGCGATCAAGCTTGTACTGCTCTGCAATTTCCCTTTGAACAGTTTCGTGCGGGTCAGCGGCAACTGGCTGTAGCTGCGTTCCGGGCGCAGCGCGATGCACAGTGCCTGTTAGCGCAAGCCCCCACGGGTATTGGCAAAACCTTGGCAGTCCTATTCCCGGGCCTGAAAGCCATGCCCGAGGCTGGTCTGGACAAGCTGTTTTATCTGACGGCTAAAAACTCGGGCCGGCAAATGGCGCTGGACGCCTTGCAGCGCTTAAGCCCGGATGGTGGGGGCGCGTGGCGGGTGCTGGAAATGGTGGCCCGCGACAAGCAGTGTCCCCATCCGGATAAAGCCTGCCATGGCCAATCCTGTCCCTTGGCCGAAGGCTTTTACGACCGGCTTCCCGCGGCCCGTCAGCAAGCTCTGGAGCAGCCCATGCTAACTAGCCAGCGCCTGCAGCAAGTGGCTAGCGAACACCAGGTCTGCCCCTATTACTTGAGCCAGGAAATGCTGCGTTGGGCGGACGCCATTGTGGGCGACTACAACTATTTTTTCGACTCACATGCGGTGCTCTATAGCCAGACCCTGGCCCAGCAATGGCGCAGCGCGATCTTGGTGGACGAGGCGCACAATCTGGTAGAACGTGCTCGTTCCATGTATTCCGCGTCCTTCTCGCAAGTGCAGTTGCGCATGGCACGTAAAGCCGCGCCTTCGGCCTTGAAGCGTCATTTCGCTCCATTGACTCGCTTGATGGAGGACCTGATACCCGAGGAAGGCGGTGACCAATGGGGGCTGGAAAAAATCCCGGAGGACTTGCTGGAGCAGTGCGAGTATCTGGCTGCCCGTTTAGGGGCCTATGTAGCGGAGAATCCCCTGCCGCAAGACAGCCCCTTGCTGCTGTTTTATTTCGAGCTACTGTATTTTGTGGACCTGGCCGGGCAGTTCGGCTCGCATTCCTTGTTTGATATTTTGGCGCAGCGCGATGGTGTACTTCTGAACCTGCGCAATATCGTGCCTGCTCCCTTTCTGGCCGAACGCTACGGCGATGCGCACGGCGTGGTGCTGTTCTCCGGCACGTTGAATCCTTCGCAGTTTTATCGTGATGTCTTGGGGCTGCCGCCCAGTACGGCAGAGTTGAACGTAGCATCTCCTTATCGAGCCGAGCAGTTGCGGGTACGTCAATATGCCGGTTTGTCCACGCGTTATGCCGACCGGGCGCAAAGCCTGAGCGGGGTGTGCGATATTGTCGGGCAGGCCTATCAGGAGCAGCCGGGCAACTATCTCTTGTTTTTGAGCAGCTTTGATTATCTGGAGCAGGTCAGCCAGGCCTTGCAGGAGCGCTGGCCGGATATGCCGCTTTGGCATCAGCAACCGGGTATGAGCGATCAGCAAAGAACGCAGTTTCTGGACCGCTTTACGCTGGACGGCAAGGGAGTGGGTTTGGCAGTGCTGGGGGGGGCGTTTTCAGAAGGGGTAGATTTACCCGGTAAACGCTTGATCGGTGCTTTTATTGCCACTTTGGGTTTGCCGCAATTCAACCCGGCCAATGAGTCGGTGCGGCAAGTCATGGCCCGGCTCTTTGGGGAGCGGCGGGCCTATGACTATACCTATCTGTATCCGGGACTACGCAAGATTACACAGGCCGCGGGTCGTGTGATTCGCGATGAACAGGATCAAGGCTTTGTGTATCTGCTGGACGAACGTTATGGGCAGCGGCGGGTGCAGCAGTTGTTGCCGGACTGGTGGCAAATTGAGCAGGTGCGGACTGACGCTCGTTCTGGGCAATCACCTCGGTGATGATCTGCGCAGTGGCGGCGGACAGGGTCCAGCCCAGGTGACCGTGGCCGGTGTTGTAGTACACGCCAGGACGGCTGCCCGCTTTTACGCGCGGCATCATGTCCGGCATCATGGGGCGCAAACCTGCCCACGGTACGACACGGTCGGTAGCCGCGTCGTGGAAGTTGCGACGTGTCCAGTTGGTCAGCGGGGCGATGCGATCGGCGCGTATGTCTTTGTTGGACCCGTTGTATTCCGCGGTGCCGGCCACACGCAGGCGGTCTTTGCCCAGGCGGCTGGTCACAATCTTGGCCTCTTCGTCCAGCAAACTGACCCAGGGGGCTGCATGTTGGGCTTCGGGCGTATCCAGGTACACCGAGATGGAGTAGCCCTTGACGGGATAAATATTGATGTAGTCGCCCAGCATACGGGCCAGGTGGCGGCTGCCTACGCCAGCGCACACGACCAGGGAGTCCACGGACAGCGTATGGGTGTGGGCATCTGCACCTTCGCCGGTACGGAGCTGGATACGGTGCGGTGGGCCGCAATCAATACCCAGGACTTCGGTATCCTGCAGAAACTTCACGCCGCGCTTGGCGCACGCATCGGCCAAGCCGCGGGTGTATTTGTGAATATCGCCGGTGGCGTCCGAGGGCGTGAAGAAACCGCCGTAATAGGTGCCTTGCAGAGCAGGTTCGATCTGATGGATTTCTTCGTTGGTAACGGTACGGCGTTCCAGACCGCCTTTTTGCAGTAGCTGGCTGACTTTTTTGCCAGACTCAAAGCCGCCGGGCGTGTGGTAAATATGCAAAATGCCGCGCTGCTCCAGGTCGAAATCAATATTTTCGTCCTTGGCCCACTGATACAAGTTTTCGCGAGCGGCAATGGCCAGCTTGACGGTCTCGATCGTGTTGCGCTCGTAACCGGAAATTGCCCCCACAAATTGGCCCATCCAGCTGTATTTGTGCCAGCTTGGCTTGGGGTTGAAGAGCAGTGGAGCGTCCTTGCGCATCATCCATTTCAAGCCTTTGAAAATGGTGCTGCGGCTGTTCCAGACCTCGGCATTGCAGGCGGAAAGCTGCCCGCCATTGGCAAAAGAAGTTTCCATCGCGGGGTAGCGAAGGCGGTCAATAACGGTGACTTGATAGCCCTTCAGACTAAGGGCGTAGGCGGTGGTGATTCCGGAAATACCGGCACCAATGACGGCAATATGCGACATAACAGGCTCCTGACAGGTGAATTACCACCGAGTAGTGGCAATACCCCATCTGTCCTGTGACCTGAGAGTTTATCCAACCTGTGCATCTGGCTGGGCTCCTTCGGTGGGCGTCAAACGCCGCTCTCCAGAGTGTCGGGCTGGTACGATCCTTTTGCCTGAGAGATTCCGGGGTGGTTGCTCCGTCGGCGCCTGACTGAACAGGTCTCTTTCATACCGCCTGTAGTGACGCGACTACATTAGCCGCGCTTACAAAAGTTTGCAATCAGGGTAAACCGGGAGCTGTGGGGGGCGGCTCCCGGTTTGGAGCGATGGATCAGGAGGGGTAAATCCACAGTTTGGAGGGCGGCAATTGCAGATGATGCACGCCACTGGGCAGTGGTTCAGGTCCGAAAGCTCGCAGTGTGCCGGCAGTCGGGTCGGCCATGCGGAAAACGTGCTCCCACTTGTCGCCCAGATACATGCTGGTGGATAGCTGCAGTGGCAGCGTATCGGGGCCGGGCTGCGCATTCAGTTGCACTTGTTCGACGCGAATCACGGCGGTGGCGTGCTGGCCGGCGCTCAGAGGAGCGGCGGCATGGCCCCATAACTCCCAACCAGGGCCGCTAAGCCGAGTTTGTTGATCGCGTTGCTCGGTAACCTTGCCTTGCAGATGATTGTTCGAGCCCATGAACTCGGCGGTGTACAGGGTCTTGGGATTGCTGTAGACCTCTTGCGGGGTACCTTGTTGCTCGATTTCGCCACCATTCAGCAACAGGATCCGGTCCGAAATCGCCATGGCCTCCGCCTGGTCATGGGTTACCATCAAAGCGGACAGGCCCATTTTCACAATCAGTTCGCGCAGGAACACGCGGGCCTCTTCACGCAGCTTGGCATCCAGGTTGGACAGTGGCTCATCCAGCAAGATGACCGGGGGGTTGTAAATCAGCGCACGGGCAATGGCCACACGCTGCTGTTGCCCTCCAGACAGTTGGCTGGGGTAGCGCTCGCCCAGGCCTTTCAACCCCAATTGATCCAAAATGGCGTCCACCCTTTGGCGGCTTTGCGCCTTGGAGGTTTTGCGCAGCGTGAGCGGATAAGCCACATTGTCCTGCACGGTCATGTGTGGCCACAAGGCATAGGACTGGAAAACCAGGCCCAGATTGCGCGCCTCGGCGGGCAGGTCGATACGGTTTTGCGAGTCGTACAGCACGTTCTCATTGATGGCGATACGCCCTTGGGAGGGCTGTTCGAGCCCGGCAACCGCACGCAGCAAGGTGGTTTTGCCACTACCCGAGGCCCCCAGCAGGGAAACCACCTCACCTTTGTTCAGGCTCATGGACACGCCTTTCAGGACCGGGTTGCGGTCGTAGGCCAGATGAATGTTGTCTACAGTCAGCTCGGTCATCGTAGTTTTACTCCGAAGCGCAATGCGATGGTCAGGCCAATGACCACCAGAACGATATTGATAAAAGACAGGGCAGCTACAATGTCGATGGCGCCGGTCGCCCATAGTGAAACCAGCATGGAGCCAATGGTTTCCGTGCCCGGTGTGAGCAGGTACACGCCGGTAGAGTATTCCCGCTCAAAAATCAGGAACATCAATAACCAGGACCCGATCAGGCCGAACTTTGCCAGTGGTAAGGTGATTTGACGTGTTACCTGACCGGGACGCGCTCCCGTGCTGCGGGCGGCTTCTTCCAGCTCCGGACCCACTTGTAAAAGGGTGGAGGAGATCAGACGCAAGCCGTAAGCCATCCAGACCACGCTGTAGGCCAGCCAGACGCTGAAGATGGTGCTGCGCAGGGCGCGCAGCGGACTGACGAGCGTGCCTTGCAACCATTCCGCCATGGGCAGGACCGACAAGTAGCCGTTTTCCAGGGACTGATCCAGCCACATGGGCACGAACAGGAACATCCACAAAAAGGCCAGACCCGCCAGTAGACCGGGGACGGCACGGGGTACCAGAACGCTGTAGTCCAGAAAGCGGGTGATGCCGTCTGGCTTGCGGTGCATGGCCAGGCCAATGAAGGTGTAGCAGATGACGGCCAAGGCGCCGCCAAATACACCAATCGCCACTGAGTTCAGAATGGCGCGCAGCAGATTGGCTTGCCCAAACACTTGCCGGAAGGCATCCAGGGAGAGCACGTCCATCAGCGAGACGCCAATCCCCCAGTTGGACACAAAGGCGCGTAAGACTACGCCCACCACCGGGGCAATGACGGTGAAGAACAACCACAGACCGACCAGTGTTGCAGCTGCCCAGCGCCAGCGGCCCAGCGGCAAGGCACGTGCCTGGGAGGCTTTGCCCTTGACGGTTACGAAGCGGTTGGCGGTGCGCATCAGACGGCGTTGCAGCATCACGAGCGGGATAGTCATGGCAATCAGGACGACTGCCACAGCCGCCATCAGGTGGTAGGACGGAATGCCGAGCTTGTTGGTGAGCTTGTATAGATAGGTGGCCAGTACCAGGTGGCCTTCAGGGTCGCCGAGCACCAGCACCAGACCAAATACTTCCAGCCCCAGAAAAAAGAGCAGAACGCAGGCGTACAGGATGGCGGGACGCACCATGGGCAGGCTGACCGAGCGCATGACCTGCCAGGGGCTGGCACCGGCGCTGCGGGCGGCTTCTTCCACATCCGAGCCCATGCTGCGCAAGGCCGAGGAAATGTACAGATAGGCGTGGGGAACGTGCGTCAGACCGGCAATGATGACAATGCTGGTGAAGGAGTAAATGCTCCAGGGGACAAAGCCGATCAGCTCCAGCGTCCAGGTGGAGAAGAAACCGACGGGTCCGGCGGCAACAATATAGCCAAAGCCCAGCACCATGGGCGAGACGAAAATCGGGACCAGAATGAGCGGTTCAATCCAGGTACGGCCGGGTAAATCGGTACGTACCATCAGGAAGGCCAGGATGCCGCCCAAAGGAATCGAAATACCGGCCAGGCCAAAGGCCATGATGAAACCGCTCCCCAGTGCTTTGTAAAAGTCCGGGTCGTCGAAGATGAAACGGAAAGCATCCAGCCCCAGAGACTTGTCAGTCGCAAAAAAGGGGGCCGATAGCAGGCTTTGGATGATGATCAGGCTAAGCGGCACATAAATGGCCAATGCCGTGATCAGAACAACGACATGGCGTGGCCAGGCCTGCCACCGAAGGCGTAAGGCTTGCATGATAAGGATTCCAGGCGGTAAAAGGCCGGGTGACGGCCGAGGCCGTCACCCGGTTCACAGACGAGGTGTCTTATTTATTGGCCGCAGCGCGCCATTGCTTGATGAAGTCCAGGCGTTCCTTTTGCTTCAGGAAGTCCAGCAGCGACGAATCCACCGGGATGGGGGTCAGTTCTACCCCTGCCAATTTCTTGGTCAGGCCATCCACATCGTTGTCGCCTTCCACGTCAGAGCGGATCGAGGCCAGCTCGGATTGGTTCGCCAGAACATCCTGTCCGTCCTTGGATAACATGTAGTCCAGAAAGACACGGGCGGCATGGGGGTGCTGGGCCTTGTTGCTGATGAACGCCACGCGTGACAGGACCAGGGTGTAGTCCGAGGGGTACACAATCCCGATGGCTTTATCCTTGGCGGCGCGGGTCTCCGCATATGAACCCAGCAGGTTGTAGCCAATCAGGTTTTCACCCGAGCTGACGCGCTCCATCATGGTGCCCGTCGAGGACTGCAGTACCAGATTGGCTGAACCTACGCCTTTGATGAAATCCCAGTAGCTCTGGCCTTTCTTGCTGTCTTGAGCGGCCAGCATATAGCCTACTGCAGATTTTTCAATGTCGTAGGTAGTGACCTTGTTGCGAAAGCGGTCCTTGTCGCTTTCCACCAGCCTGGCCAGTTCTGCATGCGTCTTGGGTGCTTCTTCAGGCTTGATAAGACGGTTGTTGTAGATGAATACCGTCGGCTCGTAAGTGGTGCCAAACGCCTTGTTTTCCCATACGGCCCAACTGGGCAGGGCAGGGATTTCAGGGGAGTCGTAGCGGGCTGCGTAGTCGGTGGCCAGGCGCATAGCCGAGTCCATGGAGGAGCTCCACACAAGGTCGCCACTGTGGCTGCCCGAAGCCTGTTCGCTGATGTAGCGGTTGTACAGCTCGGTGCTGTTCATGTCGTGGTATTCGACTTTGATCTTGGGGTGGGCGGCCTCAAACGCGGCAATGAGCGGTGCGGCGGCTTTGGTGTCCGTGGTCGAGTAGACAATAACCTTGCCTTCTTTGTCCGCTGCTTGAGTCTGGTCGTCCTGAGCCCAGGCCGCTTGTCCGGCCAGCAGGCTGGCACTGAGTGACAGGGCGAGCAGGCTCAGGCGCTTAGGGGGGGTAAATGCTGACATTCGGGTCTCCTTGTTGTCAGAGTCCCGTCCTGTTGCGGGACTTCTTGGGTGATCGGTGTCATTGCATTGTCTGGACTCTAGCTGTCAGCATCCTGTCATTGGGGATGGGAAGGGGCTAGGGTCTTGCCGGCGTGTCGGTGACCAGACGTCGCCAGTTCTGCAGAAAACGGTGGCGGCGGGTGGGGTCCAGGCCCACTAACAAAGAGGGATTGAGAATAAGCGGTTGAATAATTCCAATTGATTGATTTTCAATGGTTTTTGTGAACCAGCTGCCCGTTTCCACGGCGTTGAGCGAGCCTAATCCGGCTGGGCCGGCGAGGGTTTGTTGGCCTTGGGGAGAGAGCAGGTAATCAATGAAAGCAGCGGCTAGATCGGGGCGGCGAGCTTGTTTATGAATCAGGGCGCTGCGGGTAAACACTGACACATAATCGCTGGGTACGATGATGGCAATGTCCGAGCCTGCTTTTTGCCGAGCCAGGGCATACGAGCCTAGTACGTTGTAGGCGACATCCAGGGTGCCATTGTCCAGATCATCCAAAATGGCACCGGTATTGGCATACAGACGGGTGCCGACACGGCCCAGGGCATTGGCCAAGCCCCAGAACGTGGAAGAGGTGCGTTCGTCGTACAGTGCAAACAGGTAGCCCACGCCACTGATCTGAATGTCATAGGTGCCCACCCGGCCCCTCAGACTGCCCTGGTTACGCTCCAGCAGCTTAAGCAGCGCTTCGCGAGAGGCCGGCAGCTCGTACGGTAAACGAGCCGGTGCGTAGGCGATGACGGCCGGCTCCAGCGTGAAGCCAAACACCTCATTGCGCCAACGTGCCCAGCCGGGCATGGTCTGGGTCAGACTGGATGTGTGCGCACGAGCATAGCCGTCGTTCGCCAGTTTGACCTGCATGTCCGCGGCCGAGCTGATCAGCAGATCCGTTTCAGGCAGGCTGCCTTGAGTGGTGTGCCGATACAGCGCGGTGGAATCCATCTCGTGATAAAGAATGCGTACGTGAGGCTGGATACGCTGAAAGTCCTGTACGAGCACTTCAAACAGTTCGGTGTCGGTAGGGCCAGCAATCACCAGCAAGGCCTGATCTTCCGGTCCAGGTGGACGGGGGGAGCGAGCCGGGTAGTCGTGACTGCGAATGCCCATATCGGGTTCCGCGGCGCTGGCGAGGGCGAAGGCTGGCTGGGGCTGGGCCAACATGCCCGTCATGATCAACGCTGCGATGAGCAGGGTCAGGGGGGGCGAGGGTCGGGGACTCTGGTAAAGGGTGGGGATTTCGATGCGGACTGTCAGACCCTGCGGGGTATGGTCACGCAAGAGCAACGTGCCTTGATGCGCTTGTACCACGGTGCGCACGATAGACAGCCCCAGGCCCGAACCGGGCCGCCCCTGGCTGCTGGGACCACGCTGAAAACGCTCCAGCAAACGGGTTTTGTCATCGTCACTGATGCCTGGGCCCAGGTCGGACACATCAAACACCACCCAACCGTTCGGGCGGGTGTAGATTCGCACGGAAACAGGCTCGTCGCTGTAGAGCATGGCGTTGTCGATCACATTGCGCAGCATCTCCCGCAAGGACACATGGTCGCCCAGGATTTGTGCTCGTCGAGCCGAGGGCGTGAGGTGAATGTACAGCCGGTGGGCCCGGTCGGGATCGACCCGGCCCTGGATTTCCTGAATCAACGGGGCCACATCTAAAGGCCGCATGGTGCTGCGGTCCAGGCGGTGGCTGACGGTGGCGTCCATCAGTAACTGGTTCAACAGATGGGTGGCATGCGTAGTGTTGTTCAGAATCCGTCGCAGGCGTGGCCTTAGGGTGTCAGAGCCGGGCTCATCCATCGCGAGCTGGGTTTGCAGATGGACTGCCGCCAAGGGAGTGCGAATCTGATGGGCCGCATCGGCCACCAGATTGTTCAGAGTACCAACCGCTGTTTGCAGGCGCTGCATGAAGGCATTGAGGGTATCGACCAGACGGCGAATCTCTTTGGGTACCGGCGTGTCGATGGGCTGCAAATTGTCGTGGGAGCGTTCTCGCAGTGCTGTTTCCAATTCGGCCAAGGGGGCGAACGCACGCCGAATCCCCAGGCTGGTAATCATCAGGGCCAGCAACATCAGACCGGTCAGGGACAGGGTGCTGCGACCCAGCAACTCATCGGCCAGCGCTTGTCGGGTGCCCAGGGTTTCAGCAACGCGGATGGTGATCCAGCCACGGCCCAGTGAATGCTGGCCTGTCAGCAAGCGTCCGATCGTGGCGACACGCACGGCAGTGCCGTGATAGGAAATGGTGTCGTAGCGCGGTTCGGAACTGGTGGCCGGCGGCAGGGTGTCTCCCAAGTCTGGATAGCCGGAAATCAGGCTATTGGCCGAGCGTACGCTGTAAAAAATATGTTCCTGTTCGGACAGCATGGCCATCGCCGAATAGGGCAGCTCCAGGGAAAGTTCACCCTCGTCAATTTGAATGGCATTGGCAATAGTCAGGGCGGCGGCGTTCAGGAGCCTGTCATAGGCGGAGTCGGCGGCACGCTGGGCATATTGTCGCGATGCCAGACCCAATGCCAGTAAGGCAGCGGCCAGCAAGCATACGGCCAGCGCCAGTACACGCTGCTGGATAGACAGGGTGCGGCGCATCAGCGGGCATCACCCAAGCTTGCCATATAACCGGTGCCCCGCACCGTGTCGATGCGAATGGCACTATCGCTAAGCTTGCGCCGCAGACGAGAGACATGCAGCTCCACGGCATTGGGGCTGGAGTCTTCATCGAAGTTGAACAGCTGCATCATCAACCGTTCCTTGGTGACCACTTGTCCGGCACGACTCAGGAGCAACTCCAGCAAGCAGAATTCGCGCTGGCCAAATTCCACGGTCTGATCCCGGCTATTGATGCGTCGGGCGGCGATGTCAATGCTGACGTGTCCCAACTGCCAGATTTCCGCTTGGGTGGTGGCGGGCCGCCGCATCAGGGCACGCAGCCGTGCTTCCAGCTCGCGCAGATCGAAAGGTTTGACCAGATAATCGTCTGCTCCCAGGTCCAGCATGGACACACGATCTTCGATTTCTGAACGAGCCGTCATGACCAGCACGGGCAGGCTGGGTGTTTGCTGGCGCAGATGCCGCAAAATGCTGAAACCGTCCTGATCGGGCAGCATGATGTCCAAAAGCAGGACGTCCCAGTTATCCATTTCCAGATAGCGTAGGGCCAGCTCGCCAGTGTTGACCCACTCCACGCTATGACCGCCCGCGCTGAGCCGGCTGGCGATGGCTTCTCCCAAATCCTCATTGTCTTCGACCATGAGTAATCGCATATTGCCTCCATCCAATGGGCTCCTGTTCGTCGAGAAGCCTCTTTATTTATTTTTTTATTCTATCTCATGGAACTAAGGCTTCTAGTCCAGCCGAAAATGCGCGCCCAGACTGTGAGGGCGGGCCAGAGCCGCGTGGGCCAGCAACCAGGCGGTGTCCAGGTGCAGACTGCCAATGCGATGATCGACCGTGTCGGGCAGGCGGCGACTTTGCTCTCGCCAGTCGCTCAGGGTGTGGATGGCGTGCGCCAGACCAGCTCTATTGCGAAGCAGACCGACATGCTCTTGCATCAGGTTTTGCAAGGCAGGCAGGGTGGGGAACGGGGGTGTGGGTGGGCGATGCAGTGTTCCCTTGTCTTTGCAGGTAATGTTGTTGTTGTTGTTGTTGTTGTTGTCGCGTGCGGGCGCAGGGGTGTGCGGTGATCCTGCGAAGGTCGGTGCCGTTTTTGATCTTTCGTCCTCGGGAGTCAGGGCGGAACAATGAGCGGCCCGGCTCCCTTCGATGGCCTGCGCTGCTGCCCGCCCCATGACCACGCACTCCAGCAGCGAGTTGCTGGCCAAGCGGTTCGCCCCGTGCAAACCGGTGCAGGCCACTTCCCCTATCGCATACAGACCCGGAACGCTCGTGCGACCGAACAGGTCGGTTTGAATCCCTCCACAGCTGTAATGCGCTGCCGGCGCGACAGGTATCCAGTCCTGGCGTAAATCCAGGCCGCGGCGTAAACCTTCTTCCAAGGCCCGTGGGAAATGCCGCTGCAACGTATCGGCACCCAGATGGCGCACATCCAGCCAGACGTGTGCACGGTCCTCTTGTTTCATTTGTGCTGCAATGGCTCGCGACACAATATCGCGGGGGGCCAGTTCGGCGCGGGAATCATAGTCCGGCATGAAGCGACGACCATGTGCATCCAGTAAATGGCCACCTTCACCCCGCAAGGCTTCGGTAAGCAGAAACGTCGGCCCTTGTGTGTACAGGCAGGTGGGATGGAACTGCACGAACTCCAGATCGCGGATTGCTGCGCCTATGCGCCAGGCCAAAGCCACGCCTTCACCTTTGGCGGTGTCGGGATTGGTGCTGTGGGCATACAGACTGCCGAGCCCGCCCGTGGCCAGCACCACATGGTCCGCTAGAATCGTTTCATGACGATGGGTTTGTTTGTCGTAAATATCAACCCCCGCTACACGACCGTGTTCATTCCGGCGCAAGGCCAATGCCAGGCAGTTTGTGCGTTGGAGCAGTTGTGTGGCTTGTTGTAGCTGGGGGTACAAGGCCTGCATGATGGCGTACCCACTGGCATCCGCCGCGTGCACGATACGTCGCTGGCTGTGCCCCCCTTCGCGGGTCAGGTGCAGTTGCCCGTCTGGTGTTCTGTCCAAAGGCACCTGGCGCTCCAGCAGCCACTGCACCGCTTGTGGCGCGGCTTGTAAGATGTTGCGCACAGCATCCGCATCGGAATGGTGGGCACCTGCCTGCAGGGTGTCCTCGATATGCAGCTCCACACTGTCCTGGGCGCTGAGTACGGCAGCCAGCCCCCCCAGCGCCATCGTGCTTGCGCTACACGGAGCCGCGCCACTGCTCAGCAACGTTGCCTTCATGGAGGCAGGCAGAGACAGAGCCAGACTGGCGCCAGCCAGGCCCGCCCCAATAATCAATACATCCGTCTTTGTGCTAAGGCGCGGCATCAGGCGGCCCCTACGTGCAGAAACTGCTGGCTGTGTTGGGCGAGATCAGCTCCTACACGCAGTGTTCTCTGATGAGCAGCTGCAAAGTCCATCATCCTTTGCAGGGAGCGTCGTGCGCCTTGCTGTAATGCGGGCTCGATTTGTATACCCGGGCCCGGCTCGCTCAAGCGTTGTTGCAGCGCTTGCAAACTGTTCAGCGCCATCCAGGGGCAATAGGCGCAGCTTTTGCAGGTGGCGCTTTCGCCTGCTGTAGGGGCGGCCAAAAAGGTTTTGCCTGGGGCCTGTTGACGCATGGCATGCAAAATGCCCTGATCGGTCGCCACGATAAAGGTGTCGGCAGGGTGGTTGACAGCGGCGCGCAGCAGTTGTGTGGTGGAACCAACCACATCGGCCAAGGCCACCACCGCAGCTGGCGATTCTGGATGGACCAGTACCTGAGCATGCGGATGCTCATTCATCAACGCTTTTAAGCCGTCGGCCTTGAACTCGTCGTGAACCAGACAGGAGCCTTGCCAGAGCAGCATGTCCGCTCCGGTCTGCTTCTGGATGTACGCACCTAAATGACGATCGGGCGCCCACACTATTTTTTTCCCTTGCGCATGCAGATGGCGCACGATGTCCAGTGCGATCGAGGACGTGACCACCCAGTCTGCCTGAGCTTTCACCGCCGCGCTGGTATTGGCATAGACAACCACCTCCCGGTCCGGGTGAGCGGCGCAAAACTGTTTGAAGTCTTGCGGGGCGCAGCCCAGATCCAGTGAGCAGGTGGCTTGATCGTGGACGGCCAGGACCCGTTTTTCCGGACTCAGGATTTTGGCGGACTCTGCCATGAAACCCACACCGGCTACCAGGACCGTGCTGGCTTTGTGCTCTTGTCCAAAGCGAGCCATTTCCAAGGAGTCGCCCACGCAGCCCCCGGTCTCCAGCGCCAGATCCTGAATATCGGGATCGGTGTAGTAATGGGCCACCAGCACCGCATCCTGGGCCTTCAGCTCCGTGGCCAAGACTTGTTTCAAAGCCGCTTTATCGTTTTGTGACTTGATCGGGGATGGGACTTCATGCCAGCCAATCTGACGGTTTAAGGCATCCTGTGAATCGGGCTGACAGACATCAATAGGGAAACGCTGAGTCATGAGTGTCCTTGATGCTCAAATTGAGCATAAATGATTTAAAAAAATGGCCGCGGTGAAACATCGAGCGAAAAGGAAAATTGTTTTTTTTGTTATGCTTTTTTTGAGCATAATTAAAAAATCAATGCTTCGCAAGCACAAGGACAGATTCAGTCAGAAAAAGGAGACCCCGCGTCATGACATTGAAGCGGGGCCAAGTCCCTTACGGCGCCGGATTGGGCGTGTGGTGATGAATGGCGTTGATTTTGCTGATCAGTTCATCATTGAGCTGAACATCCACGCTGGCAATGTTTTCGCGCAATTGCTCCAGGGTGGTTGCACCAATCAAGTTGCTACTGGTAAAGGCTTGCTGGTTTACCCATGCCAAAGCCAGCTGAGTCGGTGTCAGACCATATTCACGGGCTAGTTCGTTGTAGGCCAACGCGGCCTCACGAGCCCGCGGCGCGTCATAACGCGTGAATCGGTTGTACCGTGTCAAGCGACCCTTCTCGGGGCGTGCGCCGTGATCATATTTGCCGGTTAGCACACCCATCGCCAAAGGCGAATAGGCCAGAAGCCCAAGTCCTTCATAGCGACAAAATTCGGACAGGCCCTCTTCAAACACCCGGTTCAGCAGGTTGTAGGGATTCTGGATGGTGGCAATCAGAGGCAGGGACTGGGTGCGCGCCAATTCCAGAAAGCGGGAAACCCCCCAGGGCGTTTCATTGGAAACACCGATATGCCGCACCTTGCCTTGACGTACAAAGTCGTCCAGTACCGCCAGAGTTTCTTCAATAGGGACGGTGTCTTCCTCTTTCCAGGGGTAACTGCGCTGCCCAAACGTAACCGTGCTACGGTCTGGCCAGTGCAACTGGTACAGATCCAGGTAGTCGGTTTGCAGTCTGCGCAGACTGTCATGCAGGGCTTGTTCCAGATTTTTGCGATCCAGGCTTGTGCTGCCATTACGGATGTGTCCGGGACGCTTGGGGTCGCGCTGCGGACCGGCAATTTTGCTGGCCAACACAATATCCTTGCGACGGCCCGTTTTCGCCAGCCAGGTACCAATATATTGCTCGGTCAAACCCTGTGTGGCTGCCATAGGAGGGACAGGGTACATTTCGGCGGTATCCACCAGATTTACCCCCAGCTCCAAGGCAAGGTCCAGTTGAGCGTGCGCCTCGGCCTCGCTGTTTTGTTCCCCGTACGTCATGGTGCCCAAACCAATCAGGCTGACGTCCAGATCTGTATTGCCCAGCTTGCGGTATTCCATCTACTTCGACTCCCGAAAACGCAGGGCCGGGCGGCCCTACAAATCGTGCATGGTAGCGTATTTACCAGACGCTATGCGGCTTCATCATGCTCGGGCAAGGCGGGCGGAGCGGGTAAGGGACGTTTGGGCAGCAGGGGCAAACCGTGCTTGGCCCGCAGACGTTGGCAGTCGACGTTGGGGCTGCCATCCAGTTCCCAGATCTGATAGTCGCGACAGGGGGTAGGGCGATCCGGGTAAATGGCGCAATGAATGCCTGGCTGACCCAAGGTGCCCCGCAAGGCAATGCAACGACCCTCACCTTGTTCTGTGCCTTTCATGCACGCGCGCAGCGGCCCGACCTGGGTGGTCAACTCGACCGGAACGGTCCCGCCCGTCTCGCCACTTAACTCGCCACTATAGAAGGAAACCCGAAAGTGTGAGCAGCACACCCCACAGCTCAAACAGGGGTTTTCGTCGAAAATCTCATCATTGGGGGGCGTATAAAGCACCGTTTCCAGCGTTGTTTCTTGAACGCCAGGCAAGTCAAGCAAAGTAGTGGGGGTAGGCGGGAGAGAAGAGCAAGTCATGTGCGTGGATGTCCCGTAGTAGCCGCAAATTCGGTTCAGATCAGATCGCGTATCTGCAGGCGTAAAGCATTTATTTTATTTTTGCGCGAAGAACTTGAATAGAAAAATCGTGTATGCCCCCAGGGGCGTGATGCTGAGGCGAGACAGAATTGATGTATCCATATGTATCTTGTGATGAGTTGAGCAGAAAACACCCAAAATTTTTTGGAACGATAGGTTTTCGTTTTATTCTAAGTAAAACAATGGCTTGGAGCTTATTCTGGGGATTTTGATGCGTTCGAGCGGATAGGTGGAGAAAAAAATAAGGGATTTTTTATGGAAAAACGCAAAATAGTGTTGACAGCCTCATAGGGAAGATCTATTATTTCATTTCTTCACCGCAGGCGGTTAGCTCAGTTGGTTAGAGCGCTACGTTGACATCGTAGAGGTCGCTGGTTCGAATCCAGTACTGCCTACCAGAATATATGCACACAGCTCCAAGCTGTGCCAAGAAAAGCCCCAAAGATCAATACTTTGGGGCTTTTTTGTTGCCCAGCGTTCCAAGCTGCGCCAAGCCCCGCCAAGGTATTTTGGTGGCATGAATGGGGGCACGGACGGAACGAATGGGGGCATGGCTATTTTGGCGCTTTCTCCAACTGCGCGTCCAGGTAATCCGACCACCATTGCATCAGGTCATGGCGCTCGGCCATGTACTGAGCATGGTTGTAGGCACGGCGCACCTTGTTGCGATCACGGTGTGCCAGCTGACGCTCAATCACCTCTGAGCGAAAACCGCTTTGCTCGTTCATGATGGTGGAAGCCAAGCCACGAAAGCCATGGCCCGTCTGCAGGCCGCCAAATCCCATAATCTTTAAAGCCCGGTTCATCGTCTCGCTGCTGATAGGCGTAGAGCGAGGATTGTGCACACCCGGAAAGAGAAACGCATGCCGGCCGGATAGGCTGTACAGCGAATCAAGAATTTGTAGGCTTTGGCGGGACAGGGGCACCAGGTGATCCGCGGCGCTTTGTTTTTGAATCAGCCGGCCTTTCATGCGCTCGGCGGGGATGGTCCATAAGGCGTTGGCCATATCGAATTCTTCCCAGCGCGCCCATTGCCGCTCGCTCGTGGGTGGGGTGGGGCTGTAATTAAATGAGGGAGCAGCGGGTGGGCTTCGCAATATAGGCGCTGTTACGCTCAGCCACAGCCCGTGTGCGCATGGACTGTGCACTGCAAGCGCTGTCATGCATAACCCCGTGAGGTTTGCGCCGCGTCAGGCTCCATTGAAAGGCAAGAGGCTTAGCCTGTGCCTGTCGCTGCATCTACGCGTAGGCCGTGACCGCCATGTCCGGGGATCTAATCCTATCGTTCGCGGTACTCTCGTTGCTCATGACAAGGCAGTTTTGATATTGAAATGCTTGAGGGAGTGGGAAGGCGGTGGCTGCAGAGCCAAGATTGAACGCGGTTTGGCTATTTAGTTTGTAACAGCGCTATCTATATCTCTGAATAAGGTCCATAGTGTGTTCAGGGAGATTTTTCCCTTGAACAATTAGGACATACATTGAAAACAGAAATTGGTATCGTGAAGTGGTTCAACAACGAAAAAGGCTTCGGCTTCATCGCACCGGAAAGTGGCGGTAAAGACCTCTTCGCACACCACAGTGAAATTCAGGGTACTGGGTTTAAATCTCTCGAAGAGAATCAGCGAGTTTCTTTCGTTGCAGGCGCTGGCCAAAAAGGCCCTTGCGCTACCCAGATCCAAATCGTTTGATCCCCTGCTTGCCTTCTTAGGCAAGTGTTGAGTTGATCGGTTAAGGCCGGACCCTTTGAAACATTGGGTTCGGCCTTTTCGTATGCAAGTGCCCCTTGCCCTCATCCAGGCATGGTCCGCGACGATGCATCGGCGTCCCTGACCCTCTGTCAATGAGGGTGTTTCTGGCAGAGACGACGCTGTGAGCATGATAGGGAAGGGCATGACAAGCTGGTTCTCAACCTCCATCCATACACGCCTCTTGTTGAAATAGACGCGCTGTTGGTAGCTTCAACGCCTAGCGTTGAGAATAAGGTAACGGCGCAGTGGTTGGTGATAGAATCGCGCATTTAATAATGTCAAATAGTCAAATAATGAGAAAATAAATGCACTAACACTAGGTGCCATCGCTTGTAGCATGTTGATCGGTAGCGCCCACGCTCAGACGAGGGTGTCCTGTGAGCAGGAAGTGAGAGAGGTCAACCAGTTTCTCTCAGAGCAAGGGATGCCGGTCATCAATGACGTGAAGGCGCTTGTCCATGTGCTTCGCCAAATAAAGCAGTACGAAAGGCTTCCTCCTCAGTACCTGACAAGTAACGAAGCAAGGAGACTGGGGTGGTCTGGGAAGGCTTCAGACAGTCTGTGGGGGCTTAGGGCAACCAATCAGAAATTGATAGGAGGGGACGCTTTCAGAGGCCCAGGCTTGCCCGCTAATGTGCAGTGGCTCAGTGCTGACCTGGATGTGTCGCGAGGCTATCGCGGTAATAAGCGCTTGATTTACAGTCCCGAAAGCCCGATAAGCTTTATCAGCGTTGATAACTATCGGAATTTTGTTGAGTTATCTCCCTGTCATTAAAGCGATTGTGTTTGTCAGGTTGCTATGAGGGGCCTTGTAGGACAAGCGTGGCGCTGATCATTATCAGCGTCGAAGCAGAGCTACCCATGGGGAGCCGCTTGGGTAGGCCAGCGCTTCGTACAAGCGCCTGATCATCAGGGAGTGGTTGGCTGGAGTTGGCTTTACATCACCACGTATTGGGATATGGCCAGGAAATGTGCTGCACTGCCCGCCAGTACAAATAAATGCCAAATGCCGTGCCAATGTCGGAAGCGCTCGTCAAACACGAAAAAAACAATGCCGGCAGTATAAATTGCCCCTCCTGCCGCCAACCAGGAAAAGCCCTGTGAGCCCAGACTGGATGCCAGGGGCTCCAGCGCCAGCAAGACAATCCAGCCCATAAGAGCATAAATGACCAGCGACAAGACGCGTGCTGGCGAACGTGGACGGATATCCTGAAGGATACCGATGAGAGCCAGACCCCAGACCACGCCGAACAGACTCCATCCCCAAGGTCCTCGCAGCGTTACCAGGCAAAAGGGGGTATAACTTCCCGCAATCAGCAAATAGATGGAAAAGTGGTCCATCTTGCGAAATACGCGTTTGGCTCGTCCCTGGAAGCAGTGGTACAGCGTGGAGATCAGGTAAAGCAGGACAAGCGTAGTGCCATAGATGGCTGTGCTGGTAATGCGCCAAGGGTCGCCCGTAAAGCTTGCCATGACCAGCAGCCAGGAGACACCGCCGATGGCCAGAACCGCGCCGATCAAATGTGACCAGGCATTGAATCGTTCACCGTAATACATGATTCCCTCTTCTCTCCGAACACAGGGCAGGCACAATGGAAGACTGTTGCCGAAAGGGAAAAGCTTAGTGCATCGCTTCGAAGCCCGTATTGGTGTTGATCAAGTCCGCGCAATACCTGGGGCATGAACCGCCGTGTTTTTTAATTTCTTGCCGTACGGCGCCGTTTTTGGCGATCGTGCTGTTTTTGTGTTGGCTCCAAGCTTATTCCCTTACGGAAATGGGGCTCGTGCGGTGTCCGCATACTCCGTCAGGTTCAAAGTGGACGCCGTGTCTCCTAGCCTAGCGCTGTGGCCTGTTTGGCTAACCCGACAAGGCGATGCTGTCAGGTAAACCCCAATGTCTGCTGAACCTGTCTGGCCCTAGGATAGCAGCAGCGCAATGTGCGTTTTTACTCTGGGAGGGTCATCATGAAATTTGTGCTTTACAAGGACAAAGGGGGTGAATGGCGCTGGCGGTTCAAGGCGGCAAACGGCAATATTATTTGCGTCAGCTCGGAAGGCTATACCAGTAAGCAGAGTGCTCAAAACAGTATTGAGTCGGTCAAGAAAGGAATACCGGATGCGCCAGTTGTGGAGGAATAGATAGGGGCCCTTGTTGCCCCTTCTTCGTTCAGTCGGGAACGTGGACGAGAGCTCAGCCCGCCTGTCCGTGTGTCTTTTTATCTTGGGCCTTGCCATTACGCCGTCGCCTGGCGGAGGCTTCCTGCAACGGCGGTGCAGACAGGTACGGTGTGTGAACAGAGTCGTCGCCGCCTGCCATTGGGCAGGCTCAGGGCTTGGACGAGAGAAACAGGACGGCGCGGTCAACACGCCGTTCTGTCATTCGTGCTCCATTTTTTGTTCTTGGGCGTTATCTTGGCTGCGTACGATGCCGCAGCGCTTGTGGGCCTGCATGACCACAGCCACGTTGCTGTTGAGCACGCCTTCTATTTCCCCCAGCCGACGCGTCACTACATCCCAAAGCTGGAGGCTGTCGCGGCACAGCACGTGCCAGAAAAGTTGGGAAGGGCCACTGGTGCCAAAGAGACAACGGGTATTGGGGTCCTGGGCCAGGTGTGCTGCCAGCGTATTGACCGCCTGAGGGCGCACTTGTATCGAAACCACAGCTTCAACCGGAAAGCCTACCAAAGCGGGCTCCACTTCGACCCGGAAAGATAGCGCTTTACGCTCTACCAGATGCTGTAAAAGCCGTTGCGCGGTCGGTTCGCTTACGCCAGCCTGCTCGGCCAAATCGGCCAGGCTGGCCCGACCATCCCTTTTTAACCCATTCGCGATTCGGTGTTCGGCTTCGGTCAGTGCCAGGGGAGCGTGCGTGGAGTGGCTGTCGGTCGTGTCCGCTGGCTTGGCCTGTATGCGCCACTGACCTGCCCGTCGAAACGAGCGTAGTACCAGGCGTGCATCGACATGCTCGACGCCGGGCATGCAGGGAAGGCTGCGGGTCACCAGTTCGGGCATGTCTGCCTCATCGGCAAGTGTCAGTTCGGCCATCAAGTCTGCGGAGCCTGCCAAGGTGACCACCAATTGGCAGTTTTCCATTTGGGCCAGTTTTTCGGCCACGAAAGGAACTTGTCCGGCATGACAGCGCATCCAGGCATGCAAGACCACCCCCTTGCCAGTGGTCAACGGGTCGGTTTCGGCAATGACGCGCAGGGCGCCTGTTTCCAAAAGGCGCTTGATCCGTCTTCCCACTGTACGTTCGGCGATGCCGGCGGCCGCGCCGAGCTCTCGCCAGGAGGCGCGTGGCTCTGCCTGCAAGGCAATCAGGCAGGCCAGATCGGTGTCATCGAGAGTGGGTAGCAAGGGTTTACCCTTGCTTGACGTGACCATATTCATCTAATTAACCTTCTTAAATTGCTAAAAAATAAACTTTTTAAACCTGTTTTGACCAAAAATAAACAAATTGAGGAATTCATGAGCACTCCCTCTCTACGTCCGAGCGCCCCGACAGGAGTGGACCCCGTTCCGGTTTCGCGCGTTCGCACCATTGTGGCAGGTAGTGTAGGCAACGCGGTTGAATGGTTCGATTGGACCATTTACGCCTCCTTCGCTATCTTTTTTTCCAGTCAGTTCTTTCCTGAAGGAAATGAAACCACGGCACTGCTGGCCAGCTTTGGTATTTTTGCAGTGGGTTTTTTCATGCGTCCCATCGGCGGCTGGCTGCTTGGTATCTTCTCCGACCGTTACGGACGCAAAGCCGCTTTAGGACTGACTATCCTGATGATGGCCGGAGGGTCGCTTATTATCGCAGTAACCCCGACCTATGCGGCAATCGGTTTGGCGGCTCCTCTTTTATTGACCCTTGCCCGTCTGTTGCAAGGTCTGTCTTTGGGAGGAGAGTATGCCTCGGCAACAACTTTTCTGACCGAGATGGCGCCGCCCCATCGCCGCGGTTTTTACTCCAGCTTTGTTTTCTTCAGTGCGGCGGTCGGTATCCTGGCGGCTTCGGCCGTAGGGTGGGTGCTGACGACCTGGTTGACGCGTGCGGAAATGGCCGCCTGGGGTTGGCGTATTCCGTTTCTGCTGGGGGCATTGGGCGGGGTAGTGGGTCTGTGGATTCGACGCTCGATTCCCGAGACCGAGGCTTTTTCCGAAAGCAAGAAAGCAGGGGTTGAAAAGCAGCCTTTGCGCACGTTGCTGCGTGATTACCCCAGAGAAGTGCTGCGCATTATCGGTTTTTCCGTGCTGACAACCTTTGCGTTCTATATTTTTGTCGCCTATGTGCCGACCTATGCCATCCGCCATGTGCAGGCCGATCCCAAGGTTGCATTTGCCGCCAATACTGTGGCCTTGATTGTGTTCATGATGGTCCAGCCCTTGTTCGGTGCCTTGTCCGATCGGATCGGACGCAAACCACAATTGATCGTTTTTGCGGCCGGGTACCTGTTCTTCTTTTATCCGCTGATGAGCACGTTGGGCCCGTCTTTCGGTTCTATTTTGTTGGTGGAGCTGTTTGGTCTGGTCCTGTACGCCATGTATACCTCGATCGGCCCAGCGATTATGTCTGAGCAGTTCCCGACCAGCGTCCGGGCGGTTGGCATCGGTGCCCCCTATAACCTGATGGTGGCTTTGTTGGGAGGCACGACGCCTTATCTGTTGACCTGGTTGCAAAGCAATGGCCTGGAACGATGGTTCTTTTACTATGTGTTGGCTGGCGCGGTAATTACCTTGGTCACCTTTATACGTATGCCCGAGACAGTCGGACAAAAATTGCGCTGATCGCGCCTGTTTAGCCCGGTGTCTGGCCGGGTAGTAGACACAGCCCGCGATGCGGGCTGTGTGATTTTCAGGAAACCCCATGTTGAAACAAGATGTCGCCCTTCATTTTCGAGATGCTCTGGAGATTGGGCAGGAGATTCGGCAGGGCCGCTTAAGCGCCCGCCAGGTTGCCACGTATTTTCTGGATCGTATCGAGCGTGCAGCCGAGCTCAATGCCTTTAGTGTCATCACGGCCGAACGCGCCCTGGCCCAGGCGGACGCGGCCGATCGTTTGCTGGCGGCGGGCATTGTGCTGGGACCCTTCCATGGTGTGCCCGTGGCCGTCAAGGACAGTGTGCAATGGGAGGGTACCGAGGCGACTCTCGGTTCGCAAAGCCGGGGCGGCAAGCTTAGTACCGAGACGGCAGCTGTCCTGCGCTCCTTGATGGCGCACGGTTTGGTGGTGCTGGGCAAAACCCGGATGACCGAGTTCGCCTTTGGCTTATCCGGGCAGAATCCTAGCCAGGGCACGGCGCGCAATCCCTGGGATGCGGTCGTCGCGCGTGCTCCGGGGGGCTCCTCCAGTGGCAGTGGGGTGGCGGTAGCGGCTGGTCTGGTGCCGATGGCCATGGGAGGCGATACGGGCGGCTCAGTACGTGCTCCTGCCACACTTAATGGCCTTGTCGGTTACAAGCCTTCGACCGGCGTGATCAGTTGTGCAGGCAGCTTGCCTTTGTCTGCGACCCTGGATGTTCTGGGACCCATCGCGCGCAGCGTGGCCGATGCCCGTCAAGTGACGGCGCTGTTGGCAGGCCCGGACATTGCCGATCCTTCGACGCTGGCGTTGCCTGCCGGGTGTGTGGCGGCCTTGCGCGCACCTGTTGCACCGATACAGGGTTCGATTGCCGTGCTGGACGAGACGGACTGGCCCACTATGTTGGACCATGACACACAAACGAGCTGGCATTCCACGCTGGAGCGCTTGCAGGAGGCAGGCGTATCACTGCAGACCTGGGCACCGCCGCCGGATTGTTCTTTTGCCCGACTGGCTGAAGATAATTCGATTGTGCTCGCTTACGAGGCCTATCAATATTACGGTGAGCTCGCTGCCGATCCTCGACACGACCTGTGGTCAGTGGTGCGGGAACGCATCCTGGCGGGGGGGCGGATTGATAGAGCGGCTTATGAAGCGGCTTTGCAACGACGCACAGCCGATATGCAGGCGTTTGCGCAGGCGATGCATGGCTTTGCAGCGTTACTGATGCCCGCCTGCGATCAGGTGGCTCAGCCGCTCGATCCTGAAGATGTACGGCATGCTGGTTTGGGCCGCTTGCTGCGCCCCGGCAATTTTTTGGGAGCAGCCGCTATTTCTCTGCCCACCGGGCTGGATGGGCACGGTTTACCTACGGGCATTCAATTAATGACTCCGCGGGGAGGTGATGCGGGTTTGCTCGATTGTGCGCACGGGGTTGAACACGCGCTTGGCCGACTTTCCCGCCATCCGGATTTGACGGCGTGGGGGCTGTAAAAAAACTGCTTGAGCCCGCCTGCAGCTCTTTGGGTGCTCCCCGTTCCCCACTCAGGGCGCAGGCTCTGTTTTCAGTAGTGCCCTTAGCAAGGTGAGCCCACACACAGGCTCTGGAGACAGAGAGCAAAAAAAAGACCTCGGTTCGATACCAGGTCTTTTTTTGCGCTCAGCATTTAAAAATGCATAGTGCGCGCGATCAGTCCAGCATGGCCTCTGCTTCAATCTCAATCAGCCATTCGCGTCGGGCCAGGCCGTTGATCAGAATCCAGGAGGAAGGGGGGGGATTGACCGGAAAGCGTTTCAATAATGCGGCGGCAATCTCATCCTGCTCTTGGGGTGAACTGGCATCTTCCCGAATAAAAATTCGCAGCATGATTACCTGATCGATCCGGCCGCCCGCTTCGGCCAGAACCAGTTCTATATTGTCCAGAGCGGCTTCTGTCTGTTCACGCATACCACCGCTGACGGTTTGTTCCTGGGCGTTGACGCCCACTTGCCCGGACAACATGACACGGCGTTGGCCGGTGACAACCAAGCCTTGGCTGAAACCGTATTGCAGAGAATTGAATACGGTGGAGGGGTTAATAGCGCTTTTAGTCATCTTCATCAATACATAAAAGGTCAGTTGAGGCGGTGTGTTCACACGCCATCCTCCTACCTTGGGGCTGTCTGGTAGAAGACAAGGGCTGTGTGGAAAATAGATACCGGCCCGGGCAGGGATTCACCAAGAGGGCTCACAAGACTGGAGGCGTAGTGCGGAGACACCTTACATCGAGTTTCCCTTGTTCGACCGCGCAGCCGCTAGAATGAGTTCACGTCCTAGCCACGGAGGCGTTTATGACGAGTGATCAAACCCGGATTCAGGGCACGTGTTTGTGTGCTGCGGTGTCAATCAGTATTGCGCAGCCCAGCCCGACAATCAGTGCTTGCCATTGCAGTATCTGTCGAAACTGGACGGGAGGCCCGTTCTTTTCATTGGAGACGCATGAGAGCCCTGTCATTGAGGGCAAAGAGCATGTCAGGTCTTATGCTTCCTCGGAATGGGCGCGGCGTAGTTTTTGCGCTGTCTGCGGCACGCATTTATTCTATGAGCTCAAGGCAGGTGGCTTTCATGCTATTTCGGCCGGCCTGTTCAAAGAGAGCGGGCAATGGCCGTTTGAACTGCAGGTTTTTATCGATGAGAAACCAGATAATTATCAGTTTGCCAATTCAACACGGCAGATGACCGGCGAGGAGGTGGTGAAGCTGTTTTCCTGATTGTTTGCGCTGTCCTGGCAGTCGGGTCTGGAAGCCGGCTGCTCGCCCTGCCCGGGCAGCGCTGTGAAAATCGTAAGAGAAGGTCGGCGGAAATAGTCTTTGATTCGTGTTCAAGGGGAGTTCTGATGAAAAAAATTATGGTGCTATCACTATCTGTCACCTTAGCGGCCTGCGCCACCTCGCAGGCGGACCTGGCGACACAAAAAGACGTGGACTTGAACCAGTACATGGGTACCTGGTATGAGCAGGCACGGTTGCCCAACAGTTTTCAGCGTGAGTGTGTCGGGGACGTGCAGGCCAATTATGTGATGGCGGCAGACAAAACCATCACGGTCACCAATCGCTGTCAGGGTAGCGATGGTCAGGTCAAAGAAGCGGTGGGGCAGGGCAGGCTGGCCAGTAGCGTTAATCCAGCTGATCCGGCGGTGCTGGAGGTGCGCTTTGCTCCGAAATGGTTGTCCTGGCTCCCGATGGTCTGGGGAGATTATTGGATCATGAAGCTGGAAGGAGACTATCAGTATTCTCTGGTTGGAACTCCAGACCGGAAATATCTGTGGGTCTTGTCCCGAGACAAGCAGGCTGATCCCAAGACGGTGAGCCAGTTGCTGGACTATGCGGCATCACAGGGTTTTGCCGTGCAAAAGGTGATTCCGACGAATCAATAGTCGCCTTTTAAGGGGCGGGGTCGCCGCAGCAGCACAGTTTTGCCTCTCTCCTTACATGTTTTGGTTATAAGCATGGGGAGATTTGATCGTTTTGAAAGGCTGACGGCTGTGGTCGAATGGCACGACGGTATGTATCGGACGTGCCATTTTTTTTACGGAATGTTTTTATTATGAAGTCGTTTTTAAGCATTGCCGCAACCCTTACCCTGGCGTTGGTGGCTGGAGTGGCCCAGGCTGACCGTCTGGATGACATCAAGAAAACGGGTGTCTTGAAAGTCGCGTCTTTCGACAGCAATCCACCGTTTGGTTTTGTGGATCAGAAGTCCCGTCAGATCACGGGTCTGGATGTGGATTTTGCTCAGGCTCTGGCGGACAAGCTGGGCGTGAAGCTGGAAGTTTTGCCGACCAACCCAGCCAATCGTGTGCCGCTGCTGACGTCCAATAAAGTGGATCTGGTTCTGGCCAACTTTACGATTACCGAAGAGCGCGCCAAACAGGTTGATTTCAGCATTCCGTACTTTGCATCGGGTCAGCAGTTCTTGGCCAAGAAAGGCGTCTTGTCCTCGCCCGAGCAATTGAACTCGCTGCGTATTGGTGTCGACAAAGGCACAGTCAATGAGATCGTCCTGCGTGAAAAATACCCCCAGGCCAAGCTGGTTGCCTATGACGATACGCCTTTCGCCTTTACCGCCTTGCGTAACGGCAATGTGCAGGCTATCACACAGGATGGCCCCAAGCTGATCGGCCTGTTGGCCAATGTGCCGGACAAGGAAAACTATGAAATCCCGGCCTTTAGCATTTCCGAGGACTTGATCGGTATTGGTATCCCCAAAGGCGAGACAGCACTGAAGTCCTTTGTGGATGAAACCTTGCTGGAGCTGGAAGCCCAGGGCAAGGCACAAGCCATTTATGACGTTTGGTTTGGTCCTCAATCCAAAACACCGCTGGAGCGTTTGTACCGCATCGGTCAGCAACAGTAAGTCGCCACGTGCTTGCAGGCCAGCCTTGCATGTTCAGGCTGGCCTTTTCCTGTTTGTGTTTTTAACAGCGGGATCGGTTGATCCTGCTTTTTGGTGTTTGCTATGCCGTCTTCTGATTTCTGGCTGGCACCCCACTATGTGGGCTGGTTGCTGCAAGGGTTCTGGGTCACGATTCAGCTCTCTTTAATCGTTTCCTTCGCTGCAACTGTTTTGGGTTTTTTGGTGTGTATTGCCAGGCTCTCGTCATTTGCCTGGCTGGCCTGGCCGGTGCGTGCCTACCTTAGCTTGTTCCGTAATACGCCCTTGTTGGTGCAACTGTTCTTCTGGTATTTCGGTGCCTCCGCGCTGATGCCCCCGGAGCTGGTTCAATGGCTGAACACCCAGCATGTCTTGCAACTGGTTTTGTTCGATGTGCAGTGGCCCAGTTTTGAGATGTTGGCCGCCTTTGTGGGGCTGACGCTCTACACCACATCGTTTGTTGCGGAAGAGTTTCGCTCCGGCGTGCGCGCGGTGCGCAAGGGGCAATGGGCCGCTGCGGCCTCCCTGGGCATGTCATCCATGCAGGTCTGGCGCTATGTGGTGATGCCGCAAGCCTTGCGCAATACCTTTCCTTCGCTGATCGGGCAGTACATGAATGTCATCAAGAACACCTCGCTGACCATGGCCATTGGTTTGGCAGAGCTGTCTTATGCCTCCCGTCAGGTGGAAACCGAAACCTTCAAGACCTTCCAGTCCTTTGGGATTGCCACGCTGTTGTATGTCTTGCTGGTCATGCTGGTTGAGGTGGGTGGGCAATGGTTGCAACGCCATCGTCTGCAAGTGCGAGGTGGGCTGTAATGAACTTCGATGTAATCCATGAGAACCTCCTGTACTTCCTGGTGGGGGCGTATCCGCACGGCCCTTTAGGAGGGGCAGCCCTGACGCTCTTGTTAAGCGTGCTCTCGGCAAGCCTGTCTGCCATTTTGGGTTTGGTGTTCGGAGTGGCGTTGGTGTTGACGCGTGGTGTGGCGCATACCGCTTTGCTGCTGTTTCTGGGCTTTTTTCGCGCCGTGCCCGTGATCATGCTGATTTTCTGGGTGTATTTTTTGCTGCCCATTCTGTTCAAGGTGGATGTGCCGGGTTTGTTTACCGTGGTCTGCGCCTTGTCCTTGATTGGCGGTGCGTATCTGGCGCACTCGGTGTATGCGGGCATCAGCAGCTTGCCGGCGGGGCAATGGCAAGCGGGCAAGGCCCTGGGGCTGAAAACTGCCCAAATCATGACGTCCATCATCCTGCCGCAAGCTTTGCCGGTAATGCTGCCTTCTTTTATTAATCAGTGGGTTGCCTTGATCAAGGACACGTCGCTGGCCTATGTCATTGGCGTAGCGGAATTGTCTTTCGTGGCCACTCAGGTCAGTAACCGGGTCATGGTGCACCCCACTGAAATCTTCTTGTTTGTCGGGTTGATGTACTACGTGATTTGCGCAACGCTGGAGTTGATCGCGAACCGGGTGGCCCGACGTTATGACAAACATCTGCGACTGGATGGCAAATGATCCGTATCGATAGTGTTTCCAAGTGGTATGGCACATTTCAGGTGCTCAAGGACTGTACGGCCAAGGTGGACCGGCAGGAAGTCGTGGTGGTGTGCGGGCCTTCGGGCTCTGGCAAGTCCACCTTGTTGAAAACCGTCAATGGTCTGGAACCGTTTCAGCAGGGCGCGATTGTTGTGGATGGGATTTCCGTCGGTGACCCGGCAACGAATCTGCCAGACTTGCGCAGCCGGGTCGGGATGGTGTTTCAGAACTTTGAGCTTTTTCCGCATTTGAGTGTCATGGCCAATCTGACCTTGGCGCAGCGTAAAGTGCTGGGCAGGGATCGTGATGAAGCGAACGAGCGGGCCTTGCTGTATCTGGATCGGGTGGGCCTGAAAGCGCTGGCCGATCGTTATCCGGCCAGTTTGTCGGGCGGGCAGCAACAGCGTGTCGCGATTGCGCGGGCGCTGTGCATGGACCCGGTCTGCATGCTTTTTGACGAGCCCACCTCCGCATTGGACCCGGAGATGGTCAATGAGGTGCTGGACGTGATGGTCAGCTTGGCGCAGGAGGGCATGACCATGATGTGCGTCACCCATGAGATGGGCTTTGCCCGCAAGGTAGCCGATCGGATGGTTTTCATGGATCAGGGCCAGATTCTGGAGGACGTGCCCACGGATGTGTTCTTTGGTGATTTGGCAGGTCGGCCACAGCGAGTGCAAACCTTTTTGTCCAAGGAACTGCGCTTGTAGCTGGTTGTGGTGCACGGCAGCCAGTTGCTTGATTGCCGAGCCGTGCCGAGCCCAGAGTCCGTCACCAAAAAAAGCCCGCCTGTGGAAAAATGGGCGGGCTTTTTTACGGGCGAACAAACCAGGCTTGGTGAAACAGGGCGAATGACATGCGTGCCCGGCCTAGAGTGGATCGCGATGTACTCAGAACTACTGAGCGGCGGTGTCAAACGATTGCAGTAGGGATTCTGAGGCCAGTACGGCGCGGCGTGCCTGTTCATGCTGATCATGCAGGGCCAGATAACGTGCTTCGGCTTCGTCGCCTCGCGCTACATCCCCTTTGTAGGAATGCTCTACGTAGTTTGCGTACCAGATGGACTCGGCTACGGTCATACCGACAAACACTTCATTGTTGTCCTGATCGTTCGTCAGGGCTCGGATACCCGATAAATACGCCCGTTCACGGGGCTGAAATTCCAACATAAGACTCCTTAGATAAGCCTCCATTGTAGTAGGTAGAGGAAATCAGGCTAGATCTCGTGCAATCCGCTCGACCAAAGCAAGGAATGAGGCCCTTTGTTGAGGAAACGAGCATTGGCGATTTGTTATGACGGAGCAACGATAGACTCTTTGTTTTGTTGCCCCGCAGCCTGCCTTATAGTGACCGCTTCCTGGCCACGAACTCAGCGTTAACTTATATGGATAGACAGAAACTCGAATCACGCTTGGCTTTTCTCGAAGAGGCGGAACGGCTCAAGAGTGTATTGCGTAGTGGACATACGTCGACCGGGCGCCCTGAGAGCACGGCGGAGCACTCCTGGCGCTTGTGCTTGATGGCCATGCTGTTTCAGGATGAGCTCGGTGATCTGGATATGCTTAAAGTCTTGAAAATCTGTCTGGTCCACGATTTGGGCGAGGCCTTGCACGGCGATATTTCCGCCATTGAAAAAGATCAGCATCCTGATAAGAGCGAGCAGGAGCGTGCGGATATGGCTTATCTGACCTGCCACCTGGATGCGACGGCCCAGGCCGGCATTCTGGGCTTGTGGGAAGAGTACGAAAATGCCAGTTCAGCCGAAGCACGTATGGTGAAGGCACTGGACAAGCTGGAAACGATTTTGCAACACACACAGGGGCGCAATCCGCAGGACTTTGATTACGGCTTCAACCTGACTTACGGTGAGAAATACACGGCTATAAGGCCGTTTCTGGCCCGCTTACGCCAGATTCTTGACGAGAAAACCCGTGCTCGCATGGATGAGCGGGCAGGGGATGCGGACAAGGCTGGTGCATAAACGTCAATGAGCGCTCACACAGGGCCCGAGTCTTGTAAAAAGGCACTGGACTCGTCAAGCGGGCATCGTCACTTTTTTCAAGCGATAGGCCAATGCAGGCCGGGTCAATCCCAGTCTGCGGGCAGCTTCCGATATATTTCCGTTTGTCCTTTTCAGGGTCAGTTGAATGATCTGTTCCTCCAGCTCGTCCAGATTGAAGGGCGTTTCCAGCAAACTCTCCAGATACTGCGTCTGATTCGCGCTCAGACAGGATTCCTTGGCCATAAAGCCTTGCGTATTCAAACTGCTCAGATACTGCAAGGCACTTTTTTGCTGGGGGAACAGGTGGTGGGTTTCGATTTCGTGGTTGTGCTCGGTCAGGATGACACCACGCTCGATCATGTTTTCGAATTCGCGGATATTGCCCGGCCAGTCGTACTGCATCAGCAGTTCCCGGCTGCGGTCGCTCACTCCCAGCACGTGCTTTTTGTACATGCTGGAGTATTTGTTCAGGAAATATTCGGTCAGCAGCGGGATGTCTTCTTTGCGCTCACGCAGCGGCGGAATGTGGATGGGAAAGACATTCAGGCGGTAGTACAAGTCGGCGCGAAAACTGCCTTTTTGAACCGCCTCGGCCAAATCCTCGTTGGTTGCTGCCACTACACGCACGTCGATGTGACGGGTATTTTCATCCCCGACGCGCTCTAGCTCCTGTTCCTGCAGGACCCGGAGCAGGGCAGCTTGAGACCTTGGTGACAGTTCCACAATCTCGTCCAGAAACAGGGTGCCGCCTTGAGCGCGTTCGAAGCGGCCTGGGCGGGACTTGTGGGCGCCCGTGTAGGCCCCTTTTTCCACACCAAACAGCTCTGACTCAATCAGTTCTGGCGGGATGGAGGCACAGTTCACGGCGATGAAGGGCTGATCAGCCCGGTCGCTGGCCGCGTGTAGGCCGCGTGCGAAGGCTTCTTTCCCCACGCCGGTTTCTCCCAGCAGCAGCACGGAGACTTTGCTTTGCGCCGCTTTCTCCAGCAAATGGCAGGCGGCCTGGTAAGCCGCCGACTGGCCGATGGAGTTGGGCAAGGTGAAGTGGGCACTGGAGCGTTTGAACTCCTGCTCACGTAACTTCACCAGCTCGCATCGCAAGGCAAACAATTCGTCCTGAACCGGGTCGGGCAGCATGAAGCGGTCAATTTCGGGGTCGTCATGCTCCCATTCTTCGGCGGGTTTGCCTACGATTTTGCAGTGACTGTGGCCCATGGCCGCGCATTGGGTTTCTTTGTAGATGATGCTCTTGCCCATATAAAAGCTGGTGTAGCCGCTCGCATAGCCGAGCAGGCTCCAACAGACGGGCTCGCTGGACTGGCCGTGCTCTTTCTGGTGATTGCTGACTTCATAGGAGTCAAACCAGTCAAATTCGCCGTAATACTGGCCAGCATCGCGGTCAAAGGTCAGGGCGGTAGGTACCACTTTGACCATGCCGCGAATGGTGTGCATTTGCGGCCCCGCCAGAAAGGTCTCTTTCAGCGACAGGTCCGGGCGCACTTTCTGGGACACCTCAGCATCTTTCATGCCCGCGTGGTAGCCAAAGCGCATCAGAAAGTATTTGGCGCGCTCGCTGCCTAAAGAGGCAATCAGCTCTTTGCGCAACTGACCAAAACCGCTGGCGTGCAGCAAGAGCATGCGTTGCTCGCTAAACCAGATTTTTCCCTCACGAGCGTCAAAGCGAATGGCGTCGATCAGGTCCTGACTTAATGGCAGGGTGAGTTCAGTAGCCCCCATGGCAGTCTCCATCTTGTGTTTTTTTATTGTGTTTTTGGGTTTTCTAAAACCAGTATGCCGCCTGTCTTTCTAGTGACTCAAGGAAAACCGAATAGTGTCCAGAGTACGGATAAAACCGTTTTTTCTAAGGTTTTACCCTAACTCAGCATTTGGTGAAAACGGCGCTAAGCACTTGATCAAATGATCAATTTTCCTGCTGCGGACCCGTCTCAGGCCGCATTCCTTCTCGGCTGGTTTTCCTCTATCTCTTTAATCCTAAAGGGTTAAATCCTTCAAATTTGAAGTTGGCACGGCGTTTGCTATGAACAGGCTGTGGACACTCATGCAACCGTTTGATCAGGAGGAGAACCGATGGCAGACACGAGCTTGCCCACCTTGACGAAGTATGTACGCGTACGCAGTCCCGCCAATGCCCGTTTTGTGGAGTTTGATTTTGCGATTGGCCAGCCGGACCTGTTTGTGGAGCTGGTCATGCCCCCGGCGGCATTTGAGCAGTTTTGCCTGCAAAACAATGTCCAGCCCATGAGCGATGAGCAAATGCGGGTCAATGACGAGAACGAGGAAAAATGGCGTTTTGGTTATGACACTTTGGTCGGTAACAGTCGTCAGGCTGAAGCCCAGTAGGTTTTATTCAGGAGAACAAGAGGATGACATTAGAAATTAAAACGGCCAGTTTGCAGCCGGTGCGGCAAACCTTCGCCAACGTGGCCCGCCGCTTTGGCGAAAAACCGGCCACGCGCTACCAGGAAGCCACCTACGACGCCCAGGCGACGGCCAACTTCCATTACCGGCCTCTGTGGATGCCGGACAAGACCCTGAACGACCCTACACACACCGCCATTCAAATGAAAGACTGGTATGTGTTCCGTGACCCGCGTCAGTTCTATTACGGGGCGTATGTTCAGAACCGTGCCCGCATGCAGGAGTCGGCGGAAACCAATTACGGTTTTTTTGAAAAGCGCGAGCTGGCTCAGTATCTGAGCGAGGACGTCAAAGCCAAGGTCACCCGCTTGCTGCTGCCTGTGCGTCACATTGAGCAAACTGCCAACCTGAACTTCATGTCGGGCTCGGCCTACGGGTATGGCACCACCATTACCCAAGCCTGTCTCTATGCCGGGATGGATTCGCTGGGTATGGCGCAATACGTCTCCCGTATGGGGCTGCTGATCGATGGCAATAGTGCCGATTCCCTGAGCCAAGCCAAAGAGGCCTGGATGCAGGATGCGGCCTGGCAAGGTCTGCGCGCCTTATGCGAGAAAACGTTGGTCCAGAAAGACTGGTTTGAACTGCTGCTGGTGCAGTCCCTGCTGGTCAATAGCGTGGTGCATCAGGGGGTGTATCAAGCTCTGGTGGCGGATCTGGCCAAGGAAGGCGGCCGCGATCTGGATATGCTGCTGGAGTTCATGTTGGAGTGCCATAAAGACCTGTCCAATTGGAGCGATAGCGTCTTCAAGATTGCCGTTGCCGAAGGCGAGGAAAACAAGCAGCAACTGCAAACCTGGCTCAATCAGTGGCTGCCTCAAGTACACGCCGCCTTCATGCCATACCTTAAGGCGGCCTTTGCCGAGCAGGCTGATCAGGTCTGGGAACAGGCGCAGGAAACCATTGCCAAACGCGTCACGAAAGCAGGCCTGAGCCTGGGTGGAGAAGCCTGATGACATCCAAGGTTTATATCGGCCTGCAAGACAACGACATGTCGCGCTACATCGTCGAGGCCATCGAGGAAGACAACCCGGACGCGACGGTGATTTATCAGCCAGCCATGATCCGTATTGAGTGTGTGGGTCAGTTGACCGTCAAGCGCGAGACCGTGGAAGAAAAGTATGGGCAGCAATGGGACATGCAGGAGCTGCATCTGAATCTGATCACCTTGGGTGGCAACGTGGATGAAGATGAAGACCGCTTGTTTTTGCACTGGAACAGCTAAATCGGAAAAGGGGGCAATATGGCCACGAAAAAACTAAATATCAAAGACAAATATCGCTATTTGACTCGTGATCTGGACTGGGAATTCAGCTACCAGGATCGCAAGGACGCCTTCCCCTATGAGGAGTTCGAAGGTATCAAGATTACGGATTGGTCCAAATGGGAAGATCCGTTCCGTCTGACCATGGACGCGTATTGGAAGTACCAGGCCGAAAAAGAAAAGAAGCTGTATGCCATTTTTGATGCTTTTGCGCAGAACAATGGCCAGATGAATATTTCCGATCCGCGTTACCTGAACGCGATCAAGGTGTTTCTGACGGCAGTGACCCCGCTGGAATACCAGGCTTACCAGGGCTATTCCCATGTGGGCCGTCAGTTCAGCGGCATCGGCGCCCGTATTGCGTGCCAGATGCAGTCGATTGATGAACTGCGTCACGTCCAGACGCAGGTCCACGCCATGAGCCATTACAACAAGTTTTTCAATGGCTTTCAGGACTGGAGCCATATGCATGACCGGGTCTGGTACCTGTCCGTGCCCAAGTCCTTTTTTGAAGATGCCCGCTCGGCCGGACCCTTTGAGTTTCTGCTGGCGATCAGCTTCTCCTTTGAGTACGTGCTGACCAACCTGCTGTTTGTGCCTTTTATGTCGGGCGCAGCCTATAACGGCGATATGGCGACGGTGACCTTCGGTTTCAGCTCGCAGTCTGACGAAGCTCGACACATGACGCTGGGGCTGGAAGTGATCAAGTTCTTGCTGGAACAGCACGAGGACAACGTGCCTATCGTTCAGCAGTGGATTGATAAATGGTTCTGGCGTGGCACCCGCCTGCTCTCCGTGGTGGCCATGATGATGGACTACATGTTGCCCAACAAGGTCATGTCCTGGAAAGAAGCGTGGGAAGTGTATTTTGAACAGGCCGGCGGTGCTCTGTTCAAGGACCTGGCCCGTTACGGCATTCGCATGCCCAAGTACAGCGACGTGATCGAGAAAGAAAAAGAGCACATCTCGCATCAGGCCTGGTGGATTTTTTACAACTTCGGTCACGCGGCCGGTTTTCACACCTGGATTCCCAGCGACGAGGAGCTGGATTGGTTAAGTGCCAAGTATCCCGACACCTTCGACAAGTATTACCGCCCGCGTTGGGAGATGGCCAAGAAGATGGAAGCGGAAGGCAAGCGTTTTTACTCCAGCGGTCTGCCACAGCTGTGCCAGGTGTGTCAGGTGCCCATGACCTTTACCGACATGGAAAAACCGGACGAGATTACCTATCGACAAAGCCTTTATCAGGGTGAGCGTTACCACACCTGCTCGGACGGTTGCCGCGATATTTTCGAGCACGAGCCTGAAAAGTACATCCAGGCCTGGCTGCCGGTGAACCAGATCCTGCAAGGCGGCTGCGGTGGCCCCGAGCTCGAGAAGATCCTGAGCGATTACTACCGGCTGAACGTGGGTGTCGACAATATGGACTTCAAGGGCTCGGTGGATGAAACGCGCTGGAATGAATGGAAAGGAGTGACGGCCTAGTCACGCGAGAAAAAAGGCAGCGCTCCCGGTGGGTGCTGCCACTACCTATAAAAATTGGAGATCAATATGGCAGTTACTGCGATTACCCCGGATTATCAAGGCTACGCGCGCGACCAGCGCTCCCACTATGGCGACAGCATGTTGCTGTACATCGGCTGGGATGAGCATCTGTTGTTCTGCTCGGCCAAGGCCTTTCTGGTTCAAGCTGACATGACCGTGTCGCAACTGATCCAGCAACTGATGCCCGCTGGCTTTGCCCAGCACCCTGACTTCGAGCAGATCGAATGGAGCAAGGTGCAATGGAATCTGAATGGTCAGGCGGTGGACCTCAAGCCTGATGGCACTCTGGGTGAACAAGGCTTCGATCACAAATCCTTGTTGCGTTTCAAAACCCCGGGCCTGAATGGCTACAAGGGCACGGGCGTATAAGAGGCGGAGGCAGCAATGACGTATCAGGTAACCGTAGAACCCACAGGTGATGTGGTCGAGGTGGAAGACGGACAAACCTTGTTGGACGCTGCGTTGCGACAAGGGGTTTGGTTGCCTTTTGCCTGTGGACATGGCACATGTGGCACCTGCAAGGTGCAGGTTCTGGAAGGCTATGCGGACGCAGGGGATGCGTCCAGTTTTGCCCTGATGGATTCGGAGCGCGATGAAGGCAAGTTGCTGGCCTGTTGCTGTCTGCCCGAATCCGATATGGTCATCGAGGCCGATATTGATGTAGACCCGGATTTTCAGGGGCTGCCCGTGGAGGACTATCAGGGCAAGGTCGTCCTGATTGAAGACTTGTCGCCCACCATCAAGCATATCCGTCTGGAATTGGATCGCCCGATGGCGTTCCAGGCCGGGCAGTACATCAACCTGCATGTGCCGTCCATCGACAGCACCCGTGCTTTCTCGATTGCGAATCCGCCGTCCATGAGCGGCATCGTTGATTTGCATGTGCGCAAGGTGGAAGGGGGAGCCGGCACCACCTGGCTGCACGAGGAGCTGCAAGTGGGACAGAGCCTGGATGTGTCTGGCCCCTACGGGCAGTTCTTTGTGCGCAAGTCCGATCCGCAAGGCGCGATCTTCATTGCCGGAGGCTCGGGGCTGTCCAGTCCCGAGTCCATGATTATGGACTTGCTGGAGCAGGGCGATACCCGCCCGATTTACCTGTTCCAGGGAGCGCGCAATAAAGCCGAGCTGTATCACGCCGATTACTTCTATCAGCTAGCTGAAAAGCATGACAATTTTCACTACATTCCGGCCTTGAATGCCCCCTTGCCGGAAGATGCCTGGGAAGGGTTTGTAGGCTTTGTACACGAGGCAGTGGGGCAGTTCTTTGAGCAACGCTGTTCAGGCAACAAAGCCTATTTGTGTGGCCCGCCACCCATGATCGAAGCGGCGATCTCCACCTTGATGCAAAGCCGCCTTTTTGAGCGTGACATTCACATGGAGCAGTTTCTGACAGCGGCAGATGGGGCGAGCGGCAAGGTGCGCTCGGCCTTGTTCAAGCGTATTTAAGGGCGGGGGATTTCCATCAGTCGGGCCCTTTGGCAATGAAAGGACCCGACTGGTGCGCCATGATCGCATTTTCAATAGTTTGTTGAAATATGGCGAGCAGCCCCTCTTCGAGCTCTAGTGTGTGCATGGGATTGCCTCCCTGTACCCAACCCCGCTGCAGGCCTTCCACGCCTTCGGCTCTGGCGAAATCCTCGCCATCGAATACGACATCACTCGTATAACTGAAGCGTTTTTCCAATGCCTTGATACCTGCTTCTCCATGAAATTGGGTTGGTCGATACAGCATTTCATGTGTCCAGATTGTTCGATTCGGTGCCTCAGGACAGAACAGATTAATGGCCACGTAATCTGGGCGCATAATAAAAAAGCGTGCGAGAAAAGAGAGTAGTAAAGCGATGCAAAATCCAGAATACGTCGCTGGTCCGCCTGCACAGGCACTGTTTTCTGAAAGTTGCTTCGCGCCGTATTATCTGTCCCTTTATACCGGGCTATCGCTGTTCGCCGAGTCCTAGTATGAAGCCAAGCTTTTTGGGGGAGTCAGTTCAAGGGGTTTAAGTGGCCGGAACCACGGTTCCCTGTGCCAGCGCGCATAGTTTTTGGGACTCGCCATCAATGGCGTAAACCTCGCATTGGCAAACGGCCAAGCGCTTTCCTGTGCTACGTGCTTGCGCCTGGGCGACCAAACGAGTGCCAATCGCTGGCCGGATGTAATTGATTTTAAATTCTACGGTTAACGCGTTTCCGCCCAGTGCAAGCCCCCCAGCAAAAGTGATGGCATTGTCCGCCAGGTAACTGATCGCGCCACCATGAACAAATCCATGTTGCTGTTTGTGATGATCCTGAACAGCGAGTGCCAGTTCGGCGCTGTCGTGAGAGCATGTCACCAGCTCCGCGCCGATGAATTGGCTAAAGGGTTGTGATTGAAATATTTTTAACGCAAATGCTTTTATATCGTCCATTGATAAGCACCTTTGCCGAAAACACGGCGTTAGGTTTTTCGCAGTTTTTTTGAGAGAAGTTTTTATTTATTATGTTAGCAAGATGATAAACCGGGATATTCAGTCGAAAACCGTAATTTTTTTTCTTGAAACTGTATTACGGTTTTATGCCAATTTTTCAAAATTCATTTATCTTTCATTTTGAACGACGCCCTATATTATTTAAACTAAATAATATAGGGCGATAATATGGCATCTATTGGAAATCGTCGCGCTATTCAGGCAGGACCGTTGCTTAAAGCACTGTGCCCTGGAATGAGCCAGGGCGGTTTTTCTGCATACATCTCTTCGATAAACGCATGCATCTGGGCTATATACCAGGAGTTGTCGTTTTTTCTGTGGCTGAAAATAATGGGCGAGGTCACTTTCTCGTCGTCAATCAGCCGGTAAACCAGATCGCTGCGTATCTGAGCGGCCGAGGGAATCAGACACAAACCCACGCCCCCGGCAACCAGTCCCATTGCGGTTTGCAGCTCCTTCACCTCATGTACTTCAGTGGGGAAAATAGCATTGTCATGCAGGATATTGAGCACATGATCGGCAAAGCTGGGGCGCGGAGATTTGGGATAAACGATGAAGGCGTGATCGGCAATGACCTGTAAAGACACGGGGCCCCGATCCCTGGCCAGTTCAATGGTGGGCGGGATGGCCAGAACCAGACGTTCTTCACGCAAAACGGTACGACATACGGCGCTGTCGTGAATGCGCACGCGGCCAAAAGCCACATCAATGCGCCCGGCACGCAAGGCGGCTATCTGCTGGCTGGAGGTGAGCTCCAGAAAGTGAAAACGAATGTCGGGGTAGGCGTGACGGAACTTCTGGATCAGGATAGGCAAGCCGCCGTACAAGGTGGAGGCCACAAAGCCAATCGACAGTTGCGGGCGTTGGTTCAGCCCGACTTCGGTGGTTGCGGTCTTCATGGCTTCCACCCGATTGAGCAGTTGGAGCGACTGCTCGTAGAAGATTCGGCCGGCCTCGGTCAGTTGTAAGGGTCGGCTTTCTCGTGAGAGCAGCAGGACATTAAGCTCCTGTTCCAGTAACTGGATCTGCCGGCTCAGTGCGGGCTGAGCGATGTGCAGTTGTTCGGCAGCGCGTGTGAAATTGCGTGCTTTGGCGACCGCAACAAAGTAGCGGATTTGTTTCAAGTCCATATGCTTTGCCTGTGGCCCAGATCCAAAAAACCCGATTCAATATATCACCTATCTCGACCATCCAAGCTTCAAGCTTATGCTCCTATACGTCTAGGGTTAACGATAGGTTTTGGTGTTGGTGATATATAGGCTATTGATTTTAATAATAAAAAACAAACTATCGAATTTTGATATAGAGCGGAAACGATATGGTATTGGAAGCCTGAGTCCACCCGGACTGTAATGAAAGTCATGCAGAACAGCCCTTGGTGTCAATTTAGCGGGCTGAGCGTCAGCCGCCCGACAGCGTTCCAGTCGGGTGTGAAACAGGCTCGGTGCAGACTCACTTGCACGCTGTCATGAGCCTGCCGGATTTCGATCCGGCGCGATTTCTCTTTTTATCACGCGTGCTTGCTATGTCTCTCGGGGCATGGGCAGGGACGGCTGCAACTCTCATAAAGGCCACATCATGTCAGTCCTTATGGATAAAACCAAAGATATCAGACACTTGCTGGATACTGCCCTGGAAGAAAACAAAGAATCCGGCGTGTACCGCTGTCGTCGTGACATCTTCACGAACCCTGATTTGTTCGAGCTGGAGATGAAACATATTTTTGAAGGTAATTGGGTCTATCTGGCCCATGAAAGTCAGCTGCCCGAGGTCAATGACTACTTCACGACTTATATCGGACGCCAACCTGTGTTTCTGACACGCGGCAAAGATGGCGGACTGAATGCGTTCATCAATGCCTGCGCGCATCGTGGGGCCATGCTGTGCCGTCGCAAGCACGGCAACAAGGGCAGTTTTACCTGTCCTTTTCATGGCTGGACTTTCAATAACAGCGGCAAGCTGCTCAAGGTGAAAGATGAGAAAAGCACCCAGTATCCCGAGCAGTTCAATAGCAATGGCTCCCATGACCTGACGCGGGTGGCGCGTTTTGAGAACTATCGCGGTTTTCTGTTCGGCAGCCTGAATCCGGATGTGGTGTCCCTGGATGACTATCTGGGTGAAACCAAAGTCATTATTGACCAGATCGTGGACCAAGCCCCGGAGGGGCTGGAAGTGCTGCGCGGCAACTCTTCCTACATGTACGACGGCAACTGGAAGCTGCAGATGGAAAACGGCGCTGACGGCTATCACGTGAGCAGCGTGCACTGGAACTACGCAGCCACGATGGGTCGTCGCAAAGAGGGTGGGACGCAAGCGGTGGATGCGAATGGCTGGAGCAAAAGCCTGGGCGGTGTGTATGGCTTTGATTACGGCCATATTCTGCTGTGGACCAAGACCATGAATCCAACCGTGCGTCCGGTCTATGAGCATCGCGAGGAACTGAAACAGCGTTTGGGCGAGAAACGAGCCGAACTCATCGTCAACCAGACACGTAATCTGTGTTTATACCCGAACGTATACCTGATGGACCAGTTCTCCACTCAGATTCGGGTAACGCGCCCGATCAGCGTGGACAAGACAGAGGTCACGATCTATTGCTTTGCTCCCAAAGGCGAGAGTGCCGAGCAGCGTGCGATCCGTATCCGTCAATACGAGGACTTTTTTAACGTGTCGGGCATGGGAACGGCGGACGATCTGGAAGAGTTCCGCGCCTGTCAGGAGGGCTATGCCGGTTTGGCAGCCCCCTGGAATGATTTGAGCCGAGGCGCTCCCTTGTGGGTGGAAGGGCCGGATGATAATGCCACCGCCATGGGCATGAAGCCCTTGATCAGCGGCGGGCGTAGTGAGGATGAAGGCTTATTTGTCTGCCAGCACGAGTACTGGGCCAAGACCATGAGCCAGGCGTTGCAAGCAGAAAACGGGGAGGTCTAAGCCATGAACGCAAGCTATCACTCTATTTGCACTTTCCTGTATCGCGAAGCCCGCTTGCTGGATGATCGCCAGTGGGATGAATGGCTGGAATGCTATAGCCCCAACGCCCAGTACTGGATGCCTTGCTGGGATGATGATGATCAATTGACCGAAGACCCGCATAGCGAGATTTCCTTGATCTTTTATCCCAACCGCAACGGTCTGGAAGATCGGGTGTTCCGCATCAAGACCGAGCGTTCTGGCGCCTCCACGCCCGAGCCACGTACTGCTCACATGCTGAGCAATATTGAGATTCTGGCCGAGCGCGACGGGCAGGTGGACGTTCGCTATAACTTTTTAACGCTGAACCATCGCTATCGCGTGACAGATCAGTTCTTTGGCACGATTTACCTGACCTTGTCGCCTCAGGAGCAGGGCTGGGTGATCGAGCAAAAGAAGGTAGTGCTCAAGAATGACTACATCCGTCAAGTGATTGATGTGTATCACATTTAAAGCGGGGAACGTCGTGAATAGCTATCGTATTGCGCTGAATTTTGAGGACGGCGTCACCCGTTTTGTGGACTGTGGTGAACACGAAAAAGTACTGGATGCCGCGTATCGCCATCAGATCAATCTGCCTATGGATTGTTCGGACGGAGTATGTGGCACTTGTAAATGTCAGGCCGAAAGTGGTCAGTATGATCAGGGCGACGACTATATCGAAGATGCCCTGACGCAGGAAGAAGCGGACAAAGGTTTGGTGCTGACTTGCCAGATGATTCCCAAATCAGACTGCGTGATTACCGTGCCGATTTCATCGGGTGTGTGCAAGACCGCCGTGGCCAAGTGGCAGGGGCAGGTATCGGAATGCCGTCAGTATGAGGACGCGGCTTACGAGCTGAAGATTGATGCGGCCGACAAAGCCTTGCCGTTTCTGCCGGGGCAGTACGTGAATATCACGGTGCCCGGCGGGCAGGCGCATCGCTCCTATTCCTTCAGCTCTGCGCCGGGCGAGTCGCGTTTGAGCTTCTTGATCAAGCAGGTTCCGGGTGGCCTGATGAGTTCCTGGCTGGCTGCACAGCCGCTAGGACAGCAGGTAGAAATGACTGGTCCTTTAGGCAGTTTTTATCTGCGGCAGGTAACTCGTCCCTTGCTGTTTCTGGCCGGCGGAACGGGCCTGGCGCCGTTTTTATCCATGCTTGAAGCATTGGTCCGGCAAGGCTGTACGCAGCCTGTGCATCTGGTCTATGGCGTCACCCGTGATCAGGATCTGGTGATGCTGGCAGAGCTGGAGTCCTATACCCAGCGATTGCCGGGATTCAGTTACACCACCTGCGTGGTGGACCCGAAATCCCGCCACGAGCGCAAAGGCTACGTTACCCAGCATTTGGATTTGGCGCATTGGCATGAGGGGCAGGTGGATGTTTACCTGTGCGGGCCGCCGCCCATGGTGGACGCAGTCAGCCAGTTCATTGATGCGCAAGCCCATGCTCCCGCGAATTTTTACTACGAAAAATTCATTACCAGCCAAGCAATGTAGGCAGGCAGCGCCTCCTTTGCGGGGCGTCCTGTGCTGCTTGACCCTTACAAGGAAAAATCATGACTGCGCCTGCGCGTTTTTATCAAAAAGTGGCCATTGTGACGGGTGCGGCCCAAGGTATTGGCCGTCGCGTTGCCGAGCGCCTGCAGGCCGAAGGGGCCTGGGTGCTGGCAGTCGATCGTTCGGAGCTGGTGCGGGAACTGGCCTGCGAGTCGGTCTTGACGCTGGAAGCGGATCTGGAAAGCGTTGAAGGTGCTCAGGCCGCGGCCCGGGCGGCGCTGGATAAGTGGGGGCGTATTGATATTTTGATCAATAACGTCGGAGGAACGATCTGGACGCGTCCTTATGAGTATTACACACCCGGGCAGATTGAAGCCGAGATCCGTCGCTCCCTGTTTCCAACGCTGTGGTCCTGTCATGCCGTTTTACCCAGCATGCAAGCGCAGGGTAGCGGGGCCATTGTGAATGTGTCCTCGATTGCCACCCGCAGCATCAACCGCGTGCCTTATGCCGCAGCCAAAGGCGGGGTCAATGCCTTGACCGCCTCATTGGCTTTTGAGAATGCCCAGCGCGGCATTCGGGTCAATGCCGTCTCGCCCGGTGGGACCGAGGCACCGCCACGGCGCATTCCCCGCAATACCCAGAATCACGAAGATCCTCAAGAAGCGATCTGGTATCAGCAGATTGTGGATCAGACCGTAGCGAGCAGTTTGATGAAGCGTTACGGCAGCCTGGATGAGCAGGCTGCCAGCATTTTGTTTTTGGCCTCGGACGAGGCTTCGTACATTACCGGCACTGTCTTGCCAGTAGGAGGTGGCGACCAGGGCTGATCAAGCGATGCGTGCGGCTTGTAGAGCGAATGGCATCAAGACAGAAACTCCATATTGGGGGAGACAAATCATGAAAATAATAGAAGTGAATGAAGTCATTGAGCAGGCTCGTTTTGGATCTTATCACTGGCTGGTGATGAGCCTGTGTGCGTTGCTGCTGGTGTTTGATGGCTATGACCTGTTCATTTATGGCGTGGTCTTGCCGGTGCTGATGGACGAGTGGAATCTGACTCCGGTACAGGCTGGTGCCTTGGGCAGCTACGCCTTGTTTGGCATGATGTTCGGCGCGTTTGTGTTCGGGCCCCTGGCTGATCGGATTGGCCGCAAAAAGGGGGTCACCCTTTGCTTTACCTTGTTCAGTCTGGCCACATTTTTCAATGGTTTTGCATCCTCACCGACCGAGTTTGGTGTGTATCGCTTTCTGGCTGGCTTGGGCTGCGGGGGCTTGATGCCCAATGCCGTGGCCTTGATGAATGAGTATTCGCCCAAGCGGTCGCGCAGCACCTTGGTGGCGATCATGTTCAGTGGCTATTCATTGGGTGGCCTTTTGTCGGCGGCGATCGGCATCTATATGCTGCCGCGCTTTGGCTGGCAGTCCATGTTTTTCTGTGCGGCCATACCGTTGTTGCTGCTGCCTTTGATTGTCTGGAAACTGCCCGAGTCGCTGGCGTTTCTGATGCGCCAGGGGCAAGAAGACAAGGCACGGGCGATTGTGCAGAAACTGGCGCCGGAAATGGAGGTGTCAAAGCAGACAGTGTTGACCTTGAATGAGCCGAAAAAAGCGGGCGTGCCCATGCTGGATCTGCTCAAAGATGGGCGTTTGCTGGGCACCTTGATGATCTGGCTAGCGTTTTTCTGCTGTTTGCTGATGGTTTATGCACTGGGTTCCTGGTTGCCTAAACTGATGGCCAATGCCGGTTACAGCCTGGGCTCCAGCCTGTCTTTCTTGGTGGCGCTGAATCTGGGGGGGATGTTCGGTGCCATTTTGGGTGGCTGGCTGGGAGATCGGTTCAGCTTGCCCAAGGTGGTGGCATGGTTCTTTCTGGTGTCAGCGGTCTCTATTACGCTGCTGGGTTTCAAAAGCCCGACTTTGCTCCTGTATTTGCTGATCGTGATCGCCGGGGCGACGACGATAGGCACGCAAATTCTGCTGTATGCGAATGCGGCGCAATTCTACCCGCTGTCCATGCGTTCCACGGGTCTGGGCTGGGCGTCGGGAGTGGGGCGTCTGGGTGCGATTGCAGGACCTTTTCTGGGGGGGACTCTGATGGCAGCCAACTTGCCCTTGCAAATGAATTTTATGGCTTTTGCGGTACCGGGCGTTCTTGCCATGCTGGCCTTTCTCGTGTTTTTGGCCTCGTTGCGCAGTAGTTCGCGGCTAGCCATGAATGCCGTAGCAGGTTAGTTCTGAGGGTTTGCCAGGCCGTTCCTAAAACGGCCTTCCTGGTCGCTATCGGCTGGCAGCCTGTTGGATTGGGGGAGCTTCGTTATACTTACTTGTGCTAACAGGTCCTCTTTCAAGGGGGCGCCGGTATCAGGTTTGAACCCGTCTTTGTCAGTCCACCAATGCCAGCACTTCCGAATGAAGTGCTGGCATTGTCTATGGAGTCCGTACCATCATGAATGCCAGTAGTGTCTTGCTGTTTCTGCCCGCCTGCTTTGCCTTGAACATGGCTTTTGGGCCCAATAATCTCTTGTCCATGACCGTGGGCGCCAAGCAGGGGGTGTCTACGGCCTTGGTCGCGGCTATGGGACGCCTGCTTGCTTTCGCGATCATGATTGTGGTGGCAGCGCTGGGGATGGGAAGCTTGCTGATGGTCTCTGAAACGGCGTTTACCGTCGTCAAGTTTGCCGGCGCGGCCTACCTCATCTGGCTGGGCATCAAGATTTTGCGTGCCAATGGCAGGGCATCCACAGAGCAGCTAGAGCTGGGCAAAACGGATATCCGGGGGCTGGCACGTCAGGAGTTTTTGGTGGCGATTGGCAACCCTAAGGCAATCCTGATCTTTACGGCCTTTTTTCCACAGTTTGTGGACATGAATAATTACTGGACCAGTTTTATGATTCAGGGCGTGATTTTCTTGTTGCTGGAGGTGATTGCGATCGCCGCCTACGCGTATGTGGGTACGCGGCTGTCCGGGGTGCTGCAGCATGCGCAGGGGCTGCGTTGGGTGAATCGTATCAGTGGCAGCATGATGATTGGCTTTGGTTTGATCCTTGCCATGGCCAGACGTTCATAACATCTGCATTGAGCTTGGCCAAGAAAGCGCTCGCACGAGCGCTTTTTTTTCCTTTTTACATCCTTATCCCTACGCTCCTGTTTTTTTGACTGTTTTTGGTTTGCAGAGAAAATATGCAAACAAACAAACAGACTGACAGGGCAACGCGCGGCCCCTGTTTTTTCCTGGATGTGCATTGATGCAGGGAAAACACTAGGTAGTATGAAAGACGCTTGCGATTTGGTTTCTTTTTGATAGGATGAAAACTCGTTCTACGCTTTCACTATTAACCAAGCAGCAGGAGGTGACGATGAACGATATACCGATGAACTGGCCCGGTGATTTTCCAAATAAACACGATTCACTATAAACACTCATTAAAAACGGAGTCTTTTGCCCGCCAGGCCGCCTTTGGGCGGCTTTTTTTATGCATGCTGTTATTTTGCATAAAAATCACTTTATCTGCTGTGGCTATTTTCGAGTTGCTTTCTGGGCTTCTATGGATCGCGCTTTAATGCGTTTTATTTCAAGCAATGGTTGGGTCTCTGTATTTATCAGTAATCACCGTTGCAGTGTCTGAGTGGAAACAGCGGCCTCAGCTCATCCCCTCGGTCATCGACGAACCGGTGCCTGTCACCTTGGCCCGTAGCAAAGGGATTAAACAGCTCAGGCATCTCTGTGCGGCCATTAACTTGTAAGATAGCGCCTGAGGGAATGGACCAAGGCGTTTGGCCCTGGTTTGTTAAGCGTGGATGTGGGCAAAGGGTGTAATGAATAATTCAAATCGGGCCTATATGAGCGATCTGCTTAGTGTCGCTTCCTGGATGACCGGCCTGGGAGCGGCTTTTGTGGGGTTTGTTTACTTGCTGTCCTTTCCCTGGGATTGGGTCGTACCGGCCGCGATTGGTCTGGAAGTGGTCTTGTTGGTCATCGCCATAAGAATGGAGTTTTCAGCCAGACAAGTGAGTGGAGCCGCGGGCTGGGCAACGTTTGGATTCGTGTTCGGACACATCTGGATATTTGCGGCGGCACTGGTTCTGCGAGGCATCGTGTTGCTGGGGCAATGGGCGTTGGCTTAAGTCAGGCCGTCCCAGCCTTGGGTTGCTCGCCCGCATGTTCCCACAAGGCAGTCATCAATTCAGCCTGGCGGTCAGGTCGGCGAGGAAGGCAAACATCGGCCCCGGTCTAGCCTACGTTCGCGATGGGCGCGTTGGTAAACCAGCGCCCAAGGCAGGCTGCCAATACCCGTTGCGGTTTCCCTGATATCTGTCATCAGACTCGTGGTGACAAAAACTTTTTTACCGGGATTGAAGTGGGGCTAGAACGGGCCTACGATCAGCGTACCCCCATGTCGCTGATGCCCTGCATCAAGATGTCCGGCAGAACAGCGGCCAATACGATCGGCACACTGGCGGTCATCTCGCAGTCCTCCACCGTCGCGAGTAACAGGCCTTAATCCACAATGTAGAGTTTGGCGCCTGTCTGGGTGGAGGAACGATGTGGCTCGGCATTATCAGCCACATGGTAGGACTGCCCCGCCCTTAACGTGAAGCGGCGCCCGTCTTGCAGCTCGGTGTCCAATTCGCCCTCCAGACACAGCAGCATATGGCCTTTGACACACCAGTGATCGGCCAGGTAACCGGGGCTGTATTCCACCATGCGTACACGAATGGGGCCAAACTGCTGGGTACGCCACAGGGCCATGCCGGTTTCGCCTTTGTGCTCTGTAGGGTTAATGTCGGACCAGTTGACGGTGCAAAAAGGTAAGTTCTGAATATCCATGTGTGGCTCCTTAAAGAGGAATGAGGTTCATGCTAGGCCTGTTCGAAAGATTTGATTTGCTGCCTTACGAATTTTGCCTGATACGGACGATTTCAATTTAGAAATTTGCTGATGTCACAAGTGCAGGGAGGCGAGGAATACTCGCGCTTAACAAGGGCACGACACGCTTTTGACGATTTTCAGCAGCCTGGGGCAGAAAAACTATCAGCTGGCGGGTAAAGCAGGCGAGCGTTGCGTCTTGGTTTATACCAATCGCAGCGCCACGCCTTATGAAATCATCACCAGGGTAGATGGTCTGGATGTTTTGTCGGGCAAGCCGGGCAGCCGCAGCTCTAAGGCTGATCTCTAGCAGGCTGGGACTGTCTTGCGGATCGAGCGCCTTCCGTCCCTTCGTCAACAGAGCCGTCAGTGTTCGATGAGGGGACGCAGGACAATCGCGTAAATGTCAGAGCTCATAGCGGGAAAGTACGCGCTTGGAGCCCCGAAACGACTCTGTTAATGTGGGCCAGGATTTGTCACTTTGCAAGGACAAGCCATGCCGCCAGAGTTGATCCACCCCGAGCATTTTGTTCACGTTCGCATCATTATCGGTATGGTGCTGGGGATCAGCATTTCCCGTCTGATTGTGGGCGTCTCCGAGTTCATTCAGCATCCCAAAGCCAAACGCATCTACCCCATTCATATGGGGTGGGTGCTGTACCTGTTTCTGACGATTATCCATTTTTGGTGGTATGAGTTCAGCCTGGTCAAAGTGCAAGTCTGGTCCTTTCCGCTGTATTTTTTCCTGATTCTGTATACCTGCGTGTTTGCCATCATGGCCTCCTTGCTCTTTCCTTCCAGCCTGCAGGAGTATCGGGGCTTTGAGGATTACTTCCAGACTCGGCGGCGTTCGTTCTACGGTATTTTTGTACTCATCCAGATCATGGATTTGATCGACACCGCCATCAAGGGAGAAGCCTATTTTCTCAGTCTGGGACTGGAGTATCCCTTGCAGCAAACGGTATTTATTGTCATGGGGTTGATCGCGATGGTCGTGCCCAGCCAACGTTACCAGGCCGCTTTAGTTGTGTGGACGCTGCTTTATAAAGGGCTGTGGATTTTCCGCTTGTACGACATTTTGAATTAATGCCGCTCAGTGGCGTCCACCTGTTTTACGCGTGCTGGCCTGTTTGTCGGGTTTGATAACGTGGCTGGATGCTGTCAACGGAAAGGGCCGCGCAATGACGTTCTTTCGCTGAGCTGTCATTGAGGCTGGGCTAGAATTGCTTTTTCAGCTTTGTTCTTGGAGAGGGTGACGACATGAGTGGCTCCTTTACCTTTGTAGTGATGTTGGCGTTTTTGGCGGTGGTCGTGGTGATGGCCGGAGTCAAAGTAGTGCCTCAGGGGCAGCAATGGACGGTGGAACGCTTTGGTCGCTATACCCGTACGCTGACGCCGGGCCTGTCTTTATTGGTTCCGTTTATGGACCGTGTCGGCAGAAAACTCAAAATGATGGAATCCGTGCTGGATGTGCCGTCGCAAAACGTGATTTCTCGCGATAACGTGGCCGTTACCGCCGATGGTGTGGTGTTTTATCGCATCGACAATGCGGCTCAGGCAGCCTATGAAATTGATCACCTGGAAATGGCGATTGTGAATCTGACCACCACCAACCTGCGTTCGGTTCTGGGTTCGATGGAACTGGATCACATGCTGTCCAATCGCGAAGTGATCAACGATCGCCTGCTGGCAGCGGTGGATGCAGCGACGACACCTTGGGGCGTGAAAGTGACGCGTGTTGAGATCCGTGACTTGAACATGGCGCCGGAATTGCAGGAAGCCATGAATTTGCAAATGACGGCGGAACGTCATCGCCGCGCGGTAGTGACCAAGGCCAGCGGGCAGAAAGAAGCCGAGGTCCTGCAGGCTGAAGGGGAAAAGCAGGCTGCTGTGCTGCGTGCCGAGGGTGAAAAGCAGTCGGCAATTCTACGGGCCGAGGCGCGTGAGCGTGAGGCCGAGGCGGAAGCGCGTGCCACCCGCGAGGTATCGGAGGCAATCAAAAGTGGGGACGTACAGGCTTTGCAGTACTTTGTGGGCCTGAAGTATGTGGAAGCGTTGCGGGACGTAGGCAATGGCCCCAATAGCAAGCTGGTATTGATGCCGTTGGAGGCCAGCGGCATCACCGGTGCCGTCGCCGGCGTCGCAGAGCTGTTAAAGTCCACCGCTGGTCACTCGGGCCAGGGTTAAGCGCAGGGCGGAAGGAGGTGATCGTGGCGTTTATTTTCGATTCCTTTTGGATATGGTTGTTATCAGGCCTTGTCCTGATTGCCGCCGAGGTTGTCATCTCCGGCGTCTATCTGCTTTGGCTGGGGTTGGGGGCTCTGACCGTGGGCTTGTTTTCAGCCGCCTGGCCCCATGCTCCCGTGTGGTTGCAATGGGTGATTTTGGCGCTTGCGATGATTGGCTGGGTGGTCGTGGGCGTACGGTGGCAACGGCGCAGCCGGGCGAATCAACCCGACATGCTCAACACTGGCTTGAGTGCCTATGTCGGGGCGCGTGCGCAGGTGAGCGAAGGTTTTGTGAATGGCCGAGGTCGTATTCGGCTTAACGATAGTTATTACAGTGCTACCGCGAGCCAGAGTCTGGAGCAGGGCGCTGTCGTAGTGGTCTTGGCGGTGGAAGGCGCTGAAATGCGTGTTCAGGCTGTTGAGCAGCATAAATAGGTACATGTAGAACCATGATGAATAATCGCTATGGAAAGTTGGCTTCCTTGGTGTATCACCTGGACAAGCCGGTAGGACGTTCTTTTGGAGATGTTGAGTATTATCTGGAGCGCTTGCGCGGTGTAAGCGGACCTGTTCTGGAGCCGGCAGTCGGTACGGGGCGCATGCTCATCCCCTTGTTACAGGCCGGGCTCGATGTCAGTGGCTTTGATATCTCTCAGGAAATGCTGGATTACTGCCAGCGAGAGCTGGAGCTTCGCTCCTTGACGGCGCGACTGGAGTTGGCGGGGTTTACGGATTACCGCGTCGATCGTCCTGTGGAGGCGATTGTGGTGCCGGCCGGCTCTTTTCAACTGCTGGACTCCTTTGAGCAGGGTTTGCTGGCCTTGCGCCGTTTTCATGCCAGTTTGAAGGTGGGTGGACGTTTATTGCTGGATCTGGACCCGGTGGCTGCTATTGTCAATGTGCAGCCCGGTTTGCGGACTTGGTCGGCCCCGCCACACGGCTTGATTACCCTCAATGCGACCCCCTTGGAAAAAGATTATTGCGCGCAGCTTACGCGGGAAATGCATCGCTATGAGCTCTGGGAACATGGTGTTTTGCTGGAAACCCAGCTGGAGCAGTTTTCGCTGCGCTGGTGGGGGGTACAGGAGATGCGGATGGCGCTGGAGCAGGTCGGCTTTACCGAGATAAGCGTATCAGGTGGCTACCAGTATGGAAAAACGCCGCAGGACACCGACGGAATCATCTCGTTTGAAGCATACAAGCGCCAGGACTGAAATGCCGCTGTGCATGGCGGGGGCGATTTGTACTATCGTCCGTCGCGTGCAGGCAGGCCTGCGGGCAGAAGGGCTATTCTGGATTCAAGCCTTGTTTCTGCTTTTGATCTTCACGTTTGGTACGTCTGCATACAGTCAGCGCCTGATTCAAGATGAGCACGGCTGGGTTTATGTGAATCATCGCGGTGAAGCGCTGTTGCGACCCTTTATTTACGATAATGGCCCGGATTATTTTGAAGAAAGTTTGGCGCGTTTTGTGCATGACGGGAAGATGGGCTTTCACGACGAGGCCCTAAGGATCTGGGTCCCCGCCCGCTATGATTTTGCCTTTCCTTTTGTGAATGGCAAGGCTCAGGTTGGTATGGATTGTCACCGGGTGTCTGACGGAGAGCATCGTTCGGTGTACTGCCAGCATTGGGACAGCATTGTCCACCCCGTGTCAGGTTCAACCTTTGCGCCCGACCATTAGACGTTGCGCAGTACACTGCACGGCAGAACTTATCCGGAGAACATGATGAAAAAATGGGGAATCCTGGGACTTGTCAGCGTCTTGTCCGCCTGTGCAAATCAGCCAGCCAACCCGCCTGCCCTCAGTATGGCCAATCCCGCTTCGGCCTATTGTGTGGAAAAAGGAGGGCGCCTCGATATAGTGCAGACGGCGGCAGGGCAAGTGGGTATGTGTACCTTGCCAGATGGCAGCGTGATTGAAGAATGGGAATTGATGCGCCGTGACCATCCATCGCCGCAATCGTAATGTTTGACATTAAAAAGCCAGCAAATTGCTGGCTTTTATGTTTTTGATATCAAATGTGTGGCCTGACTTGGGGGCAAGCCTGTTTGTAGTGATGCGCCGCGTTCCAGCGGTGCTTTATCGCTTGAATTGCCCGGGTGTCGTAAATGGACGTGGATCAGCGCTCAATACGAACTTCAAAATACGCTTCTGATTCACCCAAATCACGAAAACCATCGCTCATGGCGCGCGTGGCGGCAGCGATCCATTTCTTGGCCAAGGCAATATCTTCTCCAGACAATTCGGTCTCTGCGGTTTCTTCCGCCAGTTGCCAGGCACGGTAGGCCTGGACCACGGCCTCTGGGCCTTGCATGACTTTTTCTAAGCTGCGGCGAAATCGCTCCTCAGCCTCGCGGCGGCCGCGTTCAGTGATATCGGAAGGAGCGTCGTGCAAAGTGATGGTATAGGACATGATGCTTCTTTTTTGCTGTATGGATGAACAGTAATTTAGCACGACTTTTTATCTTGGGCTAGATTTTTATGCGTCAGTCTACGCCATGAAAGCAAGCTGGTTTTATGGCTCTGGGCATGGCCGGTTGGGGTGGCGCCAGCAGCGGACTGAAAGCGCAGATCTGATTTTCTATCCTGGACCAAGAGAGGCCGCGGCTGGGTATACTGCTCCAGGCAGATTGGCGCTTTCTTATTCATGGCCGAGGTATACGGTGCAGCTTGTAGCAATTGGCAGTATTACCCTTGATATTGTGGTTTCAGGTATGCCGGCCGAGCTGGCGCGTGGTGACAAGCAGGAGGTGGGATCAATTGATCTGTATCCTGGCGGAGGCGCACTCAATGCGACAGCGAGTTTTATGGGCCAAGGCGAGACGGTCAGACTCGTGGGAGCGTTGGGCCGGGACGGCCTGGGTGCTCGTTTGCATGAGCATCTTGAACAATTAGGGGTGGCAGTCGGCAGTATCCAGTTCTGTCCCGATCAGCCAACCGGTAAAGCGATCGTTCTGGTCGAGCCGTCTGGTAGTGCGTCAGTATTGGCCCGTCGTGGGGCGAATGCCTGTTTGCGTGTGCAGGCGCAAGATCTGCTGGCCGATCTGGTTTATGTAGCCCCCTTGGCGCTGCAACCGATGGAAAGCCTGGCACAGGCTTTGTCTGGAAAAAGTGCCAATTCAAGTTGTTTGGTAGTCAACCCCAGTGTGGCCTGCTTACAGCATCAGGGTCAGGGGTTCAGGCAGGTTTATGCGCAGGCCGATGTGTTGGGCCTGAATGCCGTGGAGGCTCAAATGCTGGCCGGTGTTCAAGGCGCCGATATTCAACTGGACCTGTCGGTTCAGCACGCCTGTGCGCTGGCCAGCCGCCTGCAACATCATGCGCAACAAGCCTTGTTGATTACCTTGGGGGCACAGGGAGCTGTCTTGCTGTTCCAGGGGCAGCATTACGTACAGCCTGCTTGCAAGGTGACAGTGTGTTCTACCGTCGGAGCGGGCGATGCGTTTCTGTCCAGCTTTGCCTTGGCATGGAAACGTGGCGTAGGGCCGACTCGCGCCCTGACAGTGGCCAGTCAGGCCGCGGCAATGCGCTTGGAACAATGGGCCGCCAATGCGTTTCCTCCTCTGCTGGGAGAGGATGACAATGAAAGTCCTGTGCCCTAAATGGGATAACAGTTCATTTGATCGCGGGGAGGGGATATGGCAGCCATCGTCATTATTGTTAGCCTGTATCTGCTGGTAACGCTATTGTTGGGTGTGACACTGCGTTATACCCGCCCGAACAGCTGGAAGCGGGATACGGGTTTGTTGATGGTCACGCCTTTGGCGGTGCCGCTAGCCTATGCTGTCTACTCTCTGCTGACTGGATGGGGGCCCTGATATCCCTCTGGTTTGAAAGCCTGTTGGCGTCCTTTAAGCAGGTATACGCCGTTTATGCCGCAGAAGTAAATTGATGTTGCTTAATACAAGTCGTTGTGTCGTTCCTGTGCTGGAACTTGACAATCGTTGACTTCATGTTCGGAGCCTGGCCCGCTACCATAGTCCTAAGCTTGTTGTAAGTTGGACTTTGGGATGTACGCCATGATTAATGCCTCGAATCTGATCGATTATGTACCTATGGTATTAATGCTGGCCGGCTGCGGTATTTTAGGTTTCATTCTCCTGTCTTTCTGGCTGCATCGTTCGTAAGCCAGGCCTGACGCTGTTGCGTCTTGTCATAACCTGTCTCTTTTCAGGCATGATTTCAGCGCCTTTTTTGACTGAAGGTGTTGCTTTTGCTGCACGCTTGGCTGTGCCCGCTTTTCGTGCTGGACAAGTGTAGTAAGCTATTTCCACGATCTGTTTCGCGACTGGCGCACTCCGATTTTCGATCCTGCGCGTCGTAGCGATTGCCTGGACAGTCCCCATCTCGGAGGACATCTCAGACATCGGCAACCTTCAGATCAAGGAGAAGGAAATCATGTTTTTCCGCTTAGTTTCTGCCTGTGCAGGGTCTTTGATGCTGTCGGCATGTGCCAACTCTCCCCAAACCGTGGCCAAGCCTGTTGCCCAGACGAATCTGGCATCCTCTTTTTGTCAGCGCATGGGTGGGCAAACCATTGTTCATGAAAGCGAGAGTGGCGCTTATGGAACCTGTTTGATGAAAGATGGGTCGGAGTCGGAGGAGTGGGCGTTTTACCGTAGCTGGTATCCCCGTATGGATTGAATTCTTTTTCGAATGTGGTTTTTGTAGCGATACCGCATCGCGACGGCGGGGAAGGTGATAAACTTATCCAATCAAATGTGTTATTTGGGAAGCAGAATCTTATGAACTCAACGCGAACTACCCGTCGGCAAGTCTAGCCGTGGCCGCGTAGCGTTTCGTTTGCTTTTCAAGAACGTTCAATTCAAAAGCGCGGCTTTTTCAAGGCCGCGTTTTTTATTTCAGGAAGTGTTATGGTCCGAATCACACTGCCCGATGGCTCCCAGCGAGAGTTTGAGGGCCCGGTTTCCGTCAGCGAAGTGGCGAACTCGATTGGTACTGGCCTGGGCCGCGCGGCCCTGGCGGGTCGTGTCAGCACGCCAGGCACCGAGTCGCGGCTGGTGGATACCTCGTATGTGATTGACCAGGACAGCAATCTGGCCATCATTACCGCCAAGGACGCAGACGGCCTGGAGGTGATTCGTCACTCCACCGCTCACTTGTTGGCTTACGCGGTCAAGAGCTTGTTTCCAGACGCGCAGGTCACCATTGGCCCGGTGATCGACAATGGCTTTTACTACGACTTTTCCTACAAGCGTGCTTTCACGCCCGAGGACCTGGAAGCCATTGAAAAGAAAATGGCTGAACTGGCCAAGAAGGACGAAGTGGTCACCCGTGAGGAGTGGCTGCGTGACGATGCGGTCGAGTTCTTCAAAAGCATTGGTGAGGACTACAAGGCAGAAATCATTGCCTCCATCCCGTCCAACGAGCCCATCAGTCTGTATCGCGAGGGCGAGTTCATCGACTTGTGCCGTGGGCCGCACGTCCCATCGACGGGCAAGCTGAAAGTCTTCAAGCTGATGAAAGTCGCAGGGGCTTACTGGCGCGGTGACAGCAACAATGAAATGCTGCAGCGCATTTACGGTACGGCCTGGGCGAGCAAGGAAGACCAGCAAGCCTATCTGACCATGCTGGAGGAGGCCGAGCGCCGCGACCACCGCAAACTGGGGCGCGAACTGGACCTGTTCCACTTCCAGGAAGAAGCCCCCGGTCTGATTTTCTGGCACCCCAAAGGCTGGGTCATCTGGCAACAGGTCGAGCAATACATTCGTCGCGTGTATCAGGACAATGGTTATCAGGAAGTGAAAGCGCCGCAGATTCTGGATCTGTCGCTGTGGAAGAAAACAGGTCACTGGGATAACTATGCTGAAAATATGTTCACGACCGAGTCGGAGAATCGCGTTTATGGCCTAAAGCCCATGAACTGCCCCGGCCACGTGCAGATTTTCAATTCAGGTCTGCATTCCTACCGTGAGCTGCCTATTCGTTATGGCGAGTTCGGTCAGTGCCACCGTAATGAACCGTCGGGCGCCTTGCACGGCATGATGCGGGTGCGCGGATTTACACAAGACGACGGCCACATTTTCTGTACGGAAGACCAGTTGCAGGACGAATGCGCGGCGTTTACAGCCCAGTTGCAAGCGGTGTATGCGGACTTTGGCTTTACCGAGATTTTGTACAAGGTCGCTACTCGCCCTGAAAAGCGCATTGGTGATGATGCCGTCTGGGACAAGGCTGAGCAAGCCCTGATCGAGAGCTTGCGTCGTACCGGTTGCGAGTTCGAGATTTCGGAAGGCGAGGGGGCGTTTTACGGTCCGAAGATCGAGTACACCCTGAAAGACGCGATTGGCCGTCACTGGCAGTGCGGTACCATTCAGGTGGACTTCTCCATGCCGGCCCGTCTCGGGGCCGAGTATGTGGATGCTCAGGACCAGCGACGCGTGCCTGTTATGTTGCACCGTGCTATTTTGGGGTCGTTTGAGCGCTTTATTGGCATGTTGATTGAAAACCATGCCGGCGCCTTGCCTGCCTGGCTGGCGCCAGAGCACGTGGTGGTATGCTGCATTTCAGAAAGCTCGGCTGATTATGCCCAGTCCGTCGCCCAAAATCTGAAGAAAATGGGATTTCGTGCCTCCTCTGATTTGCGCGGTGAAAAAATCACTCGTAAAATCCGTGAGCACAGTATGCAAAAAGTGCCCTATATTCTGGTCGTGGGTGAAAAAGAGCGTGAGAACGGTGCCGTTGCCGTACGTGCACGCGGTGGCGTGGACTTGGGCGTCATGCCGGTAGCCGATTTTTCAGCACGATTGAAACAAGAGATCGATAGCCGTCAATAAAACAGGAACGCTATCGTTTTTATCGACATTTTTAGGAGTTTTCGACATCGCAACCGAGAAAAAACATCGCATCAATGGTGAAATTCGTATTCCAGAGGTGCGACTCATTGGAGTCGAGGGTGAGCAGCTAGGTATCGTCAAGGTACCTGACGCCTTGGCTATGGCAGAACAGCACGATGTGGATCTGGTGGAAATCGCCCCTGCGGCTGTGCCACCGGTGTGCCGCTTGATGGATTACGGCAAGTTCCGCTATCAGGAGCAAAAACGCCAACAGGAAGCCAAGGCCAAGCAAAAAATCATTCAGATCAAGGAAGTCAAATTCCGTCCCGGAACGGATGAAGGCGACTACCAGGTCAAGCTGCGCAACGTGAAACGTTTTATTGACGATGGCGACAAGGTTAAGGTGACTTTGCGTTTCCGTGGTCGTGAGATGGCTCACCAGGAATTGGGGATGCGCGTGCTGGAGCGGATTCGCGACGAAGTTAGCGAAATCTGTCAGGTTGAAGCGATGCCCAAGCTGGAAGGCCGTCAAATGGTCATGGTTCTCGCGCCTCGCAAGAAAGCGTCCTGATCGTTTTGCGCGATACTGCCTGGGCCTGCCCAGGAGCATTATGCGTTGCCCGATTCGCTCCCAAGTAGCGAGTCGGGCACAATCGCCTTTGCAGCTGGTTTGCAAAGGCGTTTTTCTCTAGGTGTGACATGCACGTTCTATTCATCATTGATCCCTTGCCCAGCCTGTCGGCTTACAAGGATTCCTCCGTTGCCATGATGCGTGCATTCCTGGCGCGTGGTCATCGCGTCAGCGTGACCTTGCAGTCTGATCTGTATATCGCCCAAAGCCGGGTTCGTACGCGCAGCCAGGCTGTCAGCATTGCTGCGGATGCCGATTTGCGTGCACCTGCGTGGTGGAGTCATCCCGAACAGGCCATCGAGCAGGAGCTCAATGCCTTTGACGCAGTGATCATGCGCAAGGACCCGCCTTTCGATATGGAGTACGCCTATTCCACGCACCTGCTCAGTTTTGCGCAGGAGCAAGGGGCCAAGGTCTTCAATTCAGGGGCAGCCATTCGCAATCACCCTGAAAAACTCGCCATTACCGAATTTCCACAGTTCACACCGCCTACCCTGGTCACCCGTGATATGGGTCGCTTGCGCGCCTTTCACCAAGAGCATCAAGATGTGATCGTCAAACCGCTGGACGGTATGGGCGGCATGGGTATTTTCCGTTTGCAGGATCCCGAACCCAATCTGGGTGCCATCCTGGAGACGCTGACTGCCAATGGTACGCAAACCATTATGGCGCAGCGCTACATTCCGGAGATCGTCAAGGGGGATAAGCGCATCCTCATTATTGACGGCGAGCCTGTGCCTTACGCCCTGGCCCGTATCCCTCTGGCTGGCGAAACGCGTGGCAATCTGGCGGCCGGTGGTCGCGGGGTTGCTCAGCCCTTGTCCGAGCATGACTGGCATATTGCCCGCACCTTGGGACCGGTGCTGGCGGCCCGTGGTTTGCTGCTGATCGGCCTGGATGTGATTGGTGACTACGTCACGGAAATCAATGTGACCAGCCCAACCTGTTTTGTCGAAATTACCGAGCAGACAGGCTTTGATGTGGCACAGCGCTTTGTCCAGGCTGTCGAGAAAGCGACGGGACGCGCGTGATCCGCCTAGCCTTGATTATGCATGAGCCCCTGGCCAGTGCGTTTGCCAGTTGCGCCGAGCACGTTCTGGGCGAGAAGCCCGATCTGTTTGTCTTTGATATTCAGGCGGACGAATGCACGGACACGGCGGTAGAGCGCTTGCTGGGGCAATTACACACGCAGGCGCCAGATGCCGTGGCGACCTTGATTCTGTGTGATCTGTATGGCGCCACTCCGTTTAATGTGGCGCGCCGGGTCCAGCAGGCTTTACAGGATCAGGGACAGGGCGCCTATTTATTGACCGGCACCAATATGTGCATGGTATTGAAAGCTTTGACCGAGCGACGCGACAATCCGGAGCAATTCGCTCAGGATGTCATGGCAGGCGCATTGCGTGGCATTGTTCACGCCGACTGCCATTGCTGATTTTGAATTTTCACTTTCATTTTTCCAGTTGCCTCTATGCCCAGCGTATCCATCACGATCAGTAATAAATTAGGTCTTCATGCACGGGCAGCGGCCAAGCTTACGCAATTGGCCGGCCGTTACAGCAGTGAGATTTTTATCGCACGTGGCTCTCAGCGTGTGAATGCAAAAAGTATTATGGGTGTCATGATGCTGGCCGCCGGAATGGGCGTCACGGTGGTGGTTGATGCCCAGGGCGATGACGCCGATCAGGCCCTGAATGATATCCAGGCGTTGTTTGACGCCAAGTTTGGTGAAAACGAATAAGGAACCACACCGGTCATGAATAGTGCTGCTGCTCGAACCCCCGCGTCTGATTTGTCCGCGATGTTTACCGCTCAAGGTCAAGCAGTCGGCAAGGGGTACGCCATTGCCAAGGCGGTGGTGATGAGCGCAGCTGCCTTGGAAGTTCCTCATTACCGGATTGCCGCCGAGGACGTGGATTCCGAATGTCAGCGTTTGCTGAGCGCCATGGCCGGTACGCGTGATGAACTGCGCACCATGGTGGACCAGTTGCCGGTGGATGCGCCGCGTGAGCTGGCGCCTATTTTGACGGTGCACAGCCTCTTGCTGGACGACCCCATGTTGACGCAGCAAACCTGTGCCATCATTGCCGAGCGTCACTACAACGCCGAATGGGCCTTGACCTCGCAGGGCCAGATGCTGGTCGAACAGTTTTCGCAGATGGAAGATGAATATCTGCGTGAGCGTGGTGCCGATGTGCGTCAGGTGATTGAACGGGTGCTGCGTGTCCTGGCTGGCAAACCCGCCATGCTGCCCGGCTTTGCCGCCGCTCACGAAGAGCCGCTGATTGTCGTGGCGCGTGATATTTCGCCTGCGGATATGTTGCGTTTGCGGGGAGGCCATTTTGCCGCCTTCCTGACTGATCTTGGCGGGCCGACCTCTCACACAGCCATTGTGGCTCGTAGTCTGGGCGTTCCGGCCGTTGTGGGTCTGGGCAGTTTTCGTAGTTTGATCCGCGATGGGGACTATCTGATTGTGGACGGCTTTTCAGGCGCCGTCATAGTGAATCCCTCCGAGCAGGTTCTGAGCGAATACCGGGAGCGGCAGGAAGCCTATCTCCGTGAACGTGCCGAGCTCCAGGCGCTGCTAGACGCCCCTGCGATGACTCTGGATGGTATTAATGTACGGCTCGAAGCCAATATCGAACTTCCCGAGGAGGCCGAGCTTGCCTTGAAAGCGGGCGCCGATGGCATTGGTTTGTTCCGTAGTGAGTTTTTGTTCATGGGGCGCACGGATTTGCCTTCTGAGCAGGAGCAGTATGAGGCGTATTCCCGCGTGGTCAACGCCATGCAGGGCAAAGTTGTCACGATCCGCACACTGGATATTGGTGCCGACAAGACCTTGGATGGGGACGCGACGGTGGCGACCAATCCTGCCTTGGGCTTGCGCGCCATTCGCTACTGCCTGGATCGACCAGAAATGTTTGCCACGCAGTTGCGGGCCTTGTTACGTGCCAGCCAGCATGGGCAGATTCGTATCCTGATTCCCATGATCTCGTCCATGAACGAGGTGTACGCCAGCCGGCAGGCCATTGAAGCGGCTGCCCGCGAACTGGAGAAATCCGGCACGCCGTTTGCACGTAATTATTTGCTGGGGGCCATGGTCGAAGTGCCCGCCATTGCCATTGCCATCGAACCTTTCGTGCAGGAGCTCGATTTCCTGTCGATCGGTACCAACGACCTGATTCAGTATGTGTTGGCCGTCGATCGGGGCGATGCTGAAGTGGCCAATTTGTACGACCCCATGCACCCCGCTGTTTTGCGTTTGATTGCGCATACGATCAACGCCGCTGACCGCGCCGGCAAGCCAGTGGCTATCTGCGGCGAGATGGCCGGCGATGCTTCCGTGACCCGGATGCTGCTCGGGCTGGGTCTGAAAGAATTCTCCATGCATCCGCAGCAATTGCTGGATGTCAAAAAGGAAGTGCGTCTATCGCATTCCAACGCATTGCGTGTGAAAGTTGCCAGTGCCTTGAACCGCGCCGAGCGCATCGATTTGGCCACCTTAGCTGCCTAAGTAGTTGAAAATAGGTCTATTTAATTTGGTAAATATGTAACAAACCCCGGCTGTGATCCTATGAGGGATTCTATTTGTAACAGCGCATCAAAACCGAGCTAGTCGCTAGGTGCTTGTTGTTAAAGGGTTTGTCATCCCGCTTGCGCGATATCGTCAGATTCATTGAAATCAGGATTTACACTAATGGATTGGTCTGTGTGCCCAGCACCGATAGAATGGCTCTTAGGGGAGTTGTAACAGACCCAAGGCCGAGCTGGCAGTCGCAACAGATCTCGGCCCATTCTATCTAGCGACCTTGGAATAGTAGGAAGGAAATCTTATGAAACTGACTCGTGCTCATTTTGCTGTCATGGCCGCTGCTGCTTCGATGACTCTGCTGGCTGCGTGTTCCAAAGAGGACGATAAAGCCGCTACGAGTGCACCACCTGCTCCTGTTGCTGCTCCACAATCGACAGCGCCTGCCACCACTCCACCTGCACCAGAGGCTGACAAGACCTTGGAGCAGAGAACGGAAGAGCTGAAGAAGGATGCGGATAAAGTTGCTGAAGACGTCAAAAAAGACGCAGAGAAGCAGGAAGAAAACGCCAAGGAAAATCTCCATAACCTGAAGGAAGACGCCAAGGCAGCGGGTGATGCAGTTGCTGAGAAAGCCGTTGAGGCTAAAGATGCCATGGCCGACGCTGCCAGCCGTACAGGCGATGCCATTAAAGAAGGTGCTGCCAAAGCGGACAGCGCTATTCAGAGCAAGCTGGGCAATGGCGTAGATTCCTCGCCTTCTACTGTGCCTTCTGAACAGTCCAAGCCTTAAGGTTTGAATTAATCGGTCGCTTTTGCGGCCAGATGCAAAAAGCGGGTGCCTTCGGTACCCGCTTTTTCTATACTGCTGTTAGTGTCACTAATTTCAGGAGAGGACCATGATTAATCGTAGCGAGTGGCTGGAAGATCTGCAAAAAAATGTCTCGGAGCTGATCGCCAAAAGCCCGGCTGCCGATATTGAGCGCAATGTTAAAGCCTTTATGGGACAGGCTTTCAATCGCATGGACCTGGTGACTCGTGAAGAGTTCGATACCTACAAGTTGATGCTCGAACGCGCTCTGGCTCGTGTGGCCGCTTTGGAAACCCGCTTGCAAGCCCTTGAAGGACGTCAGGCACCGGTAGTTCAGGACAAGGGCGAGGTCCCTGAGCAAGCGGACAGCCAAGGCTGATTACGGCATTTGAATCCTACCGTCAGGCCTGGGGGCACACCATTGGCCAGCCCCTTTTTTACTGCTGTTTTTCTGGTCGTGACCGGGGTGTGCGCCGCATTGCATGTGTGGAAGGTACCCCCGGCTTTGCCTTTTATGCAGCGGGAATTGGGGATGGACTTGGTGCAGTCCGGCTTCTTGCTGGCCAGTGTGCAAATGGCCGGCATGTTGCTCGGGCTGTGCATTGGTCTGATTTCCGAGAAGATTGGTCTGCGCCGCTGCATTGTGACGGGGCTGGGTATTTTGTCTCTGGCTTCGCTGCTGGGCTCTCTGTCCGACCATAGCACGCCGGTATTGCTCGGTCGCATGATCGAAGGCTGTGGCTTTCTGATGGTGGTGTTGCCCATCCCGGCCCTGATTAAACGTATTACGGTTGCGGCACGCTTGAGCCGAGTCATGGGTTGGTGGGGGTGTTATATGCCTGCCGGCGCGGTCTTGATGCTGTGGGCGGGCGCTGCCTGGCTGGCAGTGGGCTCCTGGCGCACCTTGTGGGTGGTTCTAGGCATACTGACAGCCATCTTTATGGTTTTGACCTTTCTTCTTGTGCCCCCCGATTCTCAGACTCAAGCCAAGCGTGCAGTGCAGCACACCGTGGCGCTTCGCTGGTCCAGTCTGTTGCGCACGACCTTAAGCTCGGGCCAGGTTTGGTTGCTGGCTTTGGCCTTTGGGGTGTACGCGGCGCAATGGGCGGCAGTCGTGGGTTTTATGCCCACTATTTATAACCAGGCAGAGATAGCAGTCGGTACCGCCGGTTTGCTGACGGCCTCGATTGCTGCGGGGAATGTTATCGGCAATCTGGGGGCAGGGCGCTGTTTGCATGCGGGTATCCCGCCTCATAGATTGCTGCAAGCAGGCTACCTGGGCATGATTGCGTGTGCGGTCCTTGCGTTTGGACTGACACAAAATTTGGTGGTTCAGTTTGTCGCCATCCTGGTGTTCTCGATTGTGGGCGGCTTGATTCCCGCGACTTTGTTTTTTCTGGCCGTCACGGCCGCGCCTTCCCCGGAGACGACGTCCACGTCGGTGGGCTGGGTGCAGCAATGCTCTTCACTGGGTCAATTTGTAGGGCCGCCTGTCGTGGCTTCAGTCGTGCATATGTTGGGCGGGTGGCAGTGGGCGTGGGTCGCGACAGTCAGCTTTGCAATTTTGGGTTTGATCATTGCCTGGCGTCTGTCCCGATTGGGTTTGCCTGGCAGCCGTTAAGTTTTGCTCTGATCAAGGTCAGATTGCATGATGCAGATAGTCAAGGGGCCCGTGCCGTCAGGCGGGCTCTGTTTTTTTTTGAGGGGAAGGCAGCATGCTCGTCAGTAACGTCCAGATCACAAGAGATGAGTTGGCCGATCTGGTGGCCGGCGCCCATGCGTCTTTGAGTTTTGAGAACTGTATTTTTGATGATGAGGACCTGTCGGGGCTGGAGCTGGAAGGTTTGCTGTTTTCGGGTTGCAGTTTTTTGAGAACCTGCTTTACACGAGCCCATTTGCAAGACACGGTCTGGCAGCGTTGCAAGCTGAGTCAGTCAGATTTCAGCTTGGCGGACCTTAGTTCGGCCCGTTTTAGGGCTTGTGATCTGCACGTGAGCAAGTGGCTAGGCACTCGGATTGCCTCCTTGCAAATCGAGGACTCCAAGTTGAGCGCTGCGGTTTTCAACGAAACCCGTGGTTTGGACCTGAGGCTGCGTGAGTGCAAGCTAGTGGGTGCTACGTTGCGCGCGATTAGTTTCCGCAAGCAAAATCTGGTGCAACTGGATTTCTCCGATGCGGACCTCGGTGGCTGCGATTTCCAGGATGCCGTCTTTGAGGGCGGCAGTTTGCGCGGGGCCAGCCTGCGTGGGACCTGCTTTAAGGGGGCAGATTTGCGCAGTGTGGAGTTGGGCAGTATTAGCTTTTATGACTTGAACCACTCTTTTCAAGGTGCGTGTCTGTCGGTGGAACAGGCGGTCGGGCTAGTCAGTTCCATGGGGGTGCGGGTGCAGTAGGGGCAGCGTTGCGTACAAGTACGCAGTGATCAAGTCAGAGCCGCCATCTGGCACTTTCTTCCTTGGCTGGGCAAGCTATCTGTTTGCCTCAGGATAGGGGAAAGGTCTATGTCCTTGGCCGTGTTGAACAGTTGTGCCTTGTCGGGCCTGGATGTAATCGATGTGCGGGTTGAGGCGCATGTCGCTCCGGGCTTGCCCGCTTTTCATATTGTTGGTTTGCCGGATGCTGGTATCCGGGAAAGTCGGGAGCGAATACGTGCCGCTTTGCAAGCCAGCGGTTTTGATTTTCCCGCTGCCCGACTGACAATCAATCTGGCTCCGGCCGATCTGCCCAAAGATTCGGGGCGCTTTGATCTACCGGTGGCGTTGGCAATTTTGCTGGCCAGCGGCCAGCTTAGCCGCTGTGATGATGGGCAGCGTGAGCAGGCGATTACGGGTTTGGAGCGCTATGTCATGGCCGGTGAGCTGTCCTTGACGGGCGCAGTGGTTCCCGTTCAAGGCGCGCTGACGATTGCGTTGGGAATGGCGCGGCGGCATCCAGCGCCTTGTTTGCTTTTGCCAAGACACAGCGCGGAGGTGGCGGCCCATGTGCCGGAACTGCAGGTTCGAGGTGTGGCGAGCCTGGCCGAGGCAGCCGCTTATCTGCGGGGTGATAAAGAGCTTGAGCCAGCTTTGGCTCAGCCCTGGCCAGAGGAGCACACTTACGATCCGTCGCTTTGCCTGTCTGATGTACGTGGACAGCCTTTGGCCTGTCGTGCTTTGGAAGTAGCAGCGGCGGGTGGTCACAGCCTTTTGTTGAACGGCTCGCCGGGTGTAGGAAAAACCATGTTGGCTCAACGTCTGCCCGGCCTGTTGCCCGATCTGGATCGCTATGCCCAACTCGAAGTGGCGGCCTTGTACTCTTTTGTTCAGGAGCGGGATTTTTACAGCCTACGCCCTCCGTTTCGTGCCCCGCATCACAGTGTGTCTACGCCAGCTCTGATTGGCGGGGGCAGCCGCCCCCGGCCGGGGGAGGTTTCTCTGGCGCACCAGGGCGTGCTGTTTCTAGATGAGCTGCCCGAGTTCAGCCGACGTTCACTGGAGGCGCTGCGCGAGCCCCTGGAACAAGGCTGCGTACATATTTCCCGTGCACAGAAGCAGGCGGTCTTTCCGGCCCAATTTCAATTAGTGGCCGCGATGAACCCTTGTCCATGTGGCTGGGCGGCCAGTCGGCATCGGGCATGCCGTTGCTCGCCCGCTCAACGAGAACAATATCGGCAACGTTTGTCCGGCCCCATGTTGGACAGGATTGATCTCTTGGTCACCTTGAGCGAGTCCGGGGCGCAGAGCGATCATGAAGCGACGCCATCCGCTCAGGTCAGGTTACGCGTGCAGGAGGCGATCGAAAGGCAAGTGAGGCGTCAGGCGGTGCGCAATGCCCGCTTGCCGGTGTCGGGCTTGAAAGCGCATGTCGGCCTGTCTGCAGATGCCATGGCTTTGCTGAGCAGCGCGCGCAAGCGCTGGCATTGGTCGGAAAGAGTGCAGGGCAGGGTGCTGCGAGTGGCGCGTACGATTGCGGATCTGGCGGGCGTGGACCAGCTGACCCGCTCTCATATTGCGGAGGCGCTACAGTTCCGCCCGGATTTACCTTAAGCCTGCTGGGCTACAAGAAGACCGTGATGGCGGTTGAACATGGACGGGTGCCGCCCGCTTCAAGGACGATGTGGAAAATTCCCGAAGGGGGCGGTTCGCTGACGTTCGCACTGGGCGGATAGGGGGAGAACGAATAACCCTGTTTGTTTACAGGCCAGCTCTACAGACACATGAGCACCGTGTCGGGCCGTGATACGGTGTTGCTGGGTAGACAGTGGGTGTGGCAGGGACTGGTTTTATTGAGGGCCTGTCAGCAACGACCTGGCTATAAAAAACCGGGGTCTGTCTGGACAATTTTCCAGGAATCATCCTATAATCAAGAGCTTTTCCCCTGTTTGGATTTGTTCTTGCAGCGGGCAAAGAAAAAAATAAGTGCCTGTTTTGGGTCATACAAGTGCGTGCCAGTTTCTTTGGCGGCCACCCGCAGACACAAATTAGTCGAGTAATTTCATGCCTAAAATGAAAACCAAAAAAAGCGCTTCCAAGCGCTTTGTGGTTCGTGGTAGCGGTTCCATCAAGCGGGGCCAAGCGTTCAAGCGTCACATTCTGACCAAGAAGACGACCAAGAACAAACGTCAGTTGCGCGGTGCCGTCGAGGTTCATAAAGCCGACGTCGCTTCCGTAAAAGCAATGATGCCTTTCGCTTGATTAGGGAGAATCGAACATGTCACGAGTAAAACGCGGTGTTAACGCACGCGCACGCCACAAGAAAGTCATTGCCCAGGCCAAAGGTTTTCGCGGTCGTCGCGGTAATGTATTCCGTATAGCCAAACAGGCTGTCATGAAGGCAGGTCAGTATGCCTACCGTGACCGCCGTAACAAGAAACGTGTATTCCGCTCGCTGTGGATTACCCGTATCAACGCAGCTTGCCGCGAACTGGACATGAGCTACAGCCAGTTTATCGCCGGCCTGAACAAAGCCTCCATCGCTTTGGACCGTAAGGTTCTGGCTGACTTGGCTGTTAAAGACAAGGCAGGTTTTGCTGCTATTGTTGCACAGGCTAAGAACGCTCTGGCTGCTTAAGCGGTATCTGACTGTATAGTTCACAAACGGGGCCTTTGGGGCTCCGTTTGTTTTTGGAAAGTAACACGCCATGACTTCCTCCCACGACGATCTGATCGCCCAGGCTCGGGCCTTGTTTGAGCAGTCTCAGGACGCCGCCTCGCTGGAAAACGCCAAAGCCCGCTTTTTGGGCAAACAAGGTGCCATCACCGCCTTGATGAAAGGCCTTGCCCAGATGGAGCCGGAGCAGAAAAAAGCAGCAGGCGCCAGCATTAATGTGCTCAAGCGCGAAATTGAGGATTTGCTCAATGATCGTCGTGCTGCCTTGGCGGCAGAACAATTGAACCAACGTCTGGCTCAAGAACAGATTGATGTGACTCTGCCTGGCCGTGGACGGGGCACCGGCGGCATTCATCCGGTCATCCAGACCTGGCAGCGAGTCGAGGCCATTTTCCGCTCTATCGGTTTTGATGTGGCGGACGGCCCTGAAATCGAAAATGACTGGACCAATTTTACCGCTCTGAACAATCCAGAGAATCACCCGGCCCGCTCAATGCAGGATACGTTCTATATCGATATGAACGACGAGCAGGGTCTGCCTTATTTGCTGCGCACACACACCAGCCCCATGCAGGTGCGATACGCGCGCATGAACCAGGCCCCGATCAAGGTTATTGCCCCTGGGCGCACTTATCGCGTTGACAGTGATGCCACTCACTCGCCCATGTTCCATCAGGTCGAAGGCTTGTGGATTGCCGAGGATATTTCCTTTGCGGATCTGAAAGGCGTCTACACGAATTTTCTGCGCGCTTTTTTTGAAAGCGACGATCTGGTCGTGCGTTTTCGACCTTCTTTTTTCCCCTTTACCGAGCCATCCGCCGAGATTGACATGATGTTCTCCTCCGGTCCCAATAAGGGCCGTTGGCTGGAAATCTCGGGCTCCGGGCAGGTTCACCCGCAAGTGGTGCGCAATTTCGGTTTGGACCCCGAGCGTTACATTGGTTTCGCTTTTGGTTCCGGGCTGGAGCGCCTGACTATGTTGCGCTATGGTGTTAACGATTTACGCCAGTTCTTTGAAGGCGATCTGCGCTTTCTGAAGCAATTCAATCGTTGATTCCTGTTTCGCGCCGCTGGGCCTGACAGGCCCGGTCGGTTCCGGTATACACCGTTTTACGTCTCCATCTTTGCATCATGTTATTTTCCGAATCGTGGCTGCGCCGCTTTGTGAATCCCAAACTGGGAACTGAAGAACTGGGTCATCAACTGACGATGGCTGGCCTGGAGGTTGAAGAAATTCAAGCCGCCGCGCCAGCGTTCGAGAATGTTGTCGTTGGCTTTATTGCCGAGATTGCCCCTCATCCCGACGCTGACCGCCTGCGCGTGTGCCAGGTCGATGACGGCTCGGGCAAGCTGCTGCAGATTGTGTGCGGTGCCCCCAATGCGGCTCAAGGCATCAAGATCCCGGTCGCTCGTGTTGGCGCAACGCTGCCTGGTGGCATGAAAATTGGCCCGGTCAAAATGCGTGGTGTGGAATCCGCCGGCATGTTGTGCTCGGGTCGCGAGCTGGGTCTGTCGCAAGATCACGATGGTTTGCTGGTACTGGATACGGACGCACCCGTGGGGCAAAGCCTGCGTGAGCTGCTGGATCTGGACGACCAGATTATCGAATTGAAATTGACGCCTAACCGTGCGGACTGCCTGTCCGTGCTGGGCGTGGCGCGTGAAGTGGCCGCTCTGACGGGCGAACCATTGACACTGCCCGACTTCACTCCTGTTCCTGTCACGATTGAAGATCGCGTTTCCGTTACCGTGAAAGACGCTGATCTGTGTGGCCGTTTTGCCGGTCGTGTGATTCGTGGCGTCAATGCGCGTGCGAAAACCCCGGACTGGATGAAAACCCGTCTGGAGCGTAGTGGCCAGCGTTCGATCTCTGCTTTGGTGGACATCTCCAATTACGTCATGCTGGAGCTGGGCCGTCCTACGCACGTGTTCGATTTGCAGCACGTACAGTCTGGCCTGGAAGTGCGTTGGGCACGTAAAGGCGAACAACTGGAGCTGCTGAGCGGTTTGAACGTCGAGCTGGATACCGATGTTGGCGTGATCGCGGTTAACGATGTAGTGCAAAGCATGGCCGGTATCATGGGCGGCGAACAAAGTGCCGTCACGCTGGACACGACAGATGTGTATCTGGAAGGGGCTTTCTGGTGGCCGGAAGCCATCATGGGCCGTGCCCGTCGCTATAAATTTTCATCGGACGCCAGCCATCGTTTTGAGCGGGGCGTGGACTTTGATTCCATTACCCAGCATCTGGAGCGCACCACCGCCTTGATACTGGAAATTTGTGGTGGTCAGGCTGGCCCCCTGGATGACCAGATTGTGGCCCTGCCGGAGCGCAAGCCTGTCGCCATGCGTCTGGAGCGCTGTCGTCGTGTGCTGGGCATCGCTTTGGAGCAGGATCAGGTCGAGAGCATCTTTACCCGCCTGGGCCTGAGCTTTTCGGTCGCCGACGGTGTGTTTACCGTCACGCCGCCCAGCTACCGTTTTGACTTGACGATCGAAGAGGATCTGATCGAGGAAGTCGCTCGTATTTATGGCTTTGAAAATATCCCTGATCTTCCTCCAGTCGCCGCAGCCCACATGCGCGTTCCTGAGGAAGCCCTGCGCGGTCCGCATGCCTTGCGTGCTGTCATGGCGGGGCAGGACTACCAGGAAGTCATCAATTTTTCCTTTGTGCAAGAGTCCTGGGAAAAAGGGATCAACGGGCAGGCTGACCCGATTCGCTTGCTCAATCCGATTGCCAGTCAGTTGGCTGTCATGCGCACCAGTTTGATCCCTGGTTTGTTGGCCAATATCGAACACAATGCCAACCGCCGGCAGTCTCGTGTGCGGGTTTTTGAATTTGGCCGTGTTTTCCTGCGGGATGCTTCGCAAGAAAATGGCGCATTGACAGTGGCCGGCATCCATCAGCCGAATCGCATTGCGGCGGCGGCCTGGGGTTCTGTCGTGAGTGAGCAATGGGGCCAAGCCGACCGCCCTGTGGATTTCTTTGATGTCAAACGGGACCTGGAGACCTTGCTGGGTCAACGGGCTGCTCACGTACGGTTTGAACCTGAAGTTCATCCGGCCTTGCATCCTGGTCGTAGCGCCAGTGTGAAGCTGGAGGGTAAAACCATAGGCTGGATTGGTGAAGTCCATCCCCAGTGGTTGGGTGAGTTTGGTCTGAACCAGGCCCCGGTGGTTTTTGAGGTGGATGTCGAGGCGATTTCGCGTGACGACGTGGTGCATGCCCAGGAGATCTCCAAGCAGCCCGTGGTGCAGCGTGATCTGGCAGTTTGGGTCAATAAAGACGTATCCTATCAAGCGGTGCTGGATACGCTCAATCAAGTGCGCCGCAGCGTAGCATCCGCGGCAATTGTCAAAGACATTCAGTTGTTTGACGTCTGGCGTGACAAGAACGATGCGTCGGAAAAGAGTCTGGCCATTCGTTTCTGGCTGCAGGACAGCGCAAGCACGCTGGATGATGAGCGTGTCGAGCAATGCCTGGAAGCATTGCTGGCGGCACTGGTATCCGCGCATGGTGCACGGGCACGGGCATAAGGAGACACAATGAACGTAGAGCGTACTTTGACCAAAGCGGACCTGGCAGAACTCTTGTTTGAACGTGTTGGTTTGAATAAGCGGGAAGCCAAAGATATCGTGGATACCTTCTTTGCTGAGATCCGCGATTCCCTGGCCGACGGTGTAGAGGTCAAGTTGTCCGGTTTCGGTAATTTTCAGGTGCGGGATAAACCCCCGCGTCCTGGTCGCAACCCCAAGACGGGTGAGGTCATTCCTATTTCGGCGCGCCGGGTGGTGACTTTTCATGCCAGTCAAAAGCTCAAGAGTGTCGTTGAAGGCGCACCGGTGGCGCCCGAGGATGACCGGGACTAAATCCTGGTACGTTTGCGTACAGTTTTGCCTGACTGAACGTGTAAAATCATTCCTATTGTCGATGAGCATCAGTGGCCATGAGCACAAACGAAAAAACGGCGACCTTGCCTCCTATCCCTGCCAAGCGTTATTTCACCATCGGTGAAGTCAGCGAGCTTTGTCTGGTCAAGCCCCATGTCTTGCGTTACTGGGAGCAGGAATTTACACAGCTAAAGCCTGTCAAGCGACGTGGTAACCGACGTTATTACCAGCACCATGAAGTGCTGTTGATTCGCCGGATTCGCGGCTTGCTGTACGACGAGGGCTTTACCATCAGCGGCGCACGCAATCGTCTGGGCGATGGTCCGGATATGCCGTTTGACCAGGAAGCGGCGGTACGTCTGACCGGTCAGGAGATGCAAGCCCTGCGCACCAATCTGGGACAGATCCAGGCGATGCTGGATCAGGCCCTGGCCATGACAGACCCGGGCTCTGCCCAGTAATTCCGGATTGTCGGTGGGAAGGAAGGTCGGCCTGGGTGCCGGCCTTTTTTCATGGAAGGATGAACAGTGAATCTACGTCGTCGAGCTCTACAAGCCCTGGTGGTGCAAGAACCGGCTGCCAAGCTGGCTGCCGTTCGAGCCATTCCCCCTGGTTTGCCTGTTGGGGCGCATGAGCATCTGGATGAGCCACCTGGTGTGCCCGGAAGGCCGCCCGGCTTACGTTTTGTCAGTCCTCAACAGGTGCCCAGGCGCTCAGTACACACCCTTCAGGGGCGTGCGGCCTTATTGCACTCCCTGGCGCATATTGAATTCAATGCCATTAACCTGGCTTTGGACGTGTTATGGCGTTACCCGGGCTTGCCAGATTCGTTTTACGCGGGCTGGTTGCAAGTTGCGGTGGAAGAGGCTTTGCACTTTGAGTTGTTAAACGATCATTTGCAAACCTTGGGGGTCCGCTACGGCGATTTGCCTGTCCATGATGGCCTGTGGGAGATGGCAGAGCGAACCCGCTTCGATTTGCTGGCACGGCTGGCCTTGGTGCCTCGAACTCTGGAGGCGCGCGGTCTGGACGCGTGTCCGGTGGTCCACAGCAAGCTGCTGGAGGCCGGCGACCAGAAGGCCGCGTCCATTATTGCCATCATCTTGCGTGATGAGGTGGGGCATGTGGCCTTGGGGAACTACTGGTATCGCAAAGTCTGCCAGGAGCAGGGTTTATCCGATTTCGATACCTATGGTGAACTGGCGCAGCATTACCGCGCCCCTCGCCTGCGGGGGCCGTTCAATCGTAAAGCCCGCCTGGAGGCAGGCTTTACGGCAGCGGAGATTGATGAGCTGGAACGTCTGGATACGGCGTTCAGGAGCGCGTTGCCGACGAGCTAGCCTCCTTGTTGCTGATAGGCAGATTGTCCAATTGTCCAAAACTGACAATGCGGCCTATATAAAGGACGGGGCCTTCCGGTGCGCCACTATTGGAGCCTCCCTCGGCTTCCAGCGTCATTTCAAAAATCTGTTCGTCTTCGACCGTGCCGATCAAGGCAGCGGGGACGGTGATGGGACGATTGGGGTCGATCAAACCCAGGGAGCGGATTTGTGTCCCACGGGGCGTGTGAGTCCATAACTGCACGGATTGGGTGGCTTTAACTTCGGTATTGACCTTGGGCACCAGCAGGACATTTCCTTGCGGGTCCACCGTCGCAATCCAGGCAGGCGTCGAGGATTGGCCGGGAGCTTGCAGGATCGCTGCCTGACGTGGCTTCATTTCAATGACATTGACCGGTGGTTCCGAATTCATGTTCATGAACAGGGCAATGGCCAAACCTAGTATTACGACAACGGCCAAACCACCGAGCAGCAGGGGCAAGGGCATTGCAAAGCCACGCGCTTTTTTTCCTTCCTCTGCGGCCTCGGGTGCCGGTTTTTTCTCGCTGGTCAGGCTGGGGGGCACTTCGCTGTTGGCAGGTTTTTTCTTGTTCCCTTTTCTGGGCGGCGCGACAGGGGGCAAGTCGGGCGTGGGAATCATCGATTTGGCTGCAGGGTCAGCGTCGGCGCGCAACAAAGTGGGAAAGGGCGGAGCATGCTCCTCGGCCTTGTCAGTGGCGCTTGTGCTGTCTGCGGACCAGCGTGGTTCATTACGAATGGCTGGCTTGGCTGTGCCGTCAATCGCATTGCTGGTCTTGATGCTGGGTTCCTGACGTTCTGTTTTAGCTGCTGTGCTGTTCGCTGCCGCGATCGCCCCTGCGCCGCCACCTGGCGACGCAGGAACTTCCTTCTCGGGGCTAATCGGGCTGCCTGCCTGACGGCGTGCGGCAGGCGGCGGCAACCCTAAGGTATGGTGGATGTGCGCCAGACTGGTGGGGGCTGGGACGGTAGGGGTCAGACAATCCACCAGCTCCAGCCAGGCCTGCTCCCAGGCCAATGCCAGACGAGCGGCCTGATCATTTTGCTGCATCAGCGTGTGCGCCTGCGCCAATTCATGCTGACTAAGCAAGCCCAATGTGTATTCGCCAATCATGACGGCATGGCGCGGGTCGTTGGCATTGCCTTCATTGATTAAAGGGGTGAGCTGTTGCAGACCATGCTGAACCACGGCGCGCAACTGAGCGGGGGATCGATTCAGTTGAGGGCCTAATTGCTCATAGCTGTTGCCATGCAAATAGGCATGAATCATGGCGCGTTGACTGGTACCGTCCAGTTTCCCCAGGGCGGGAATGAATCGTTGTCCTGACTGAGGCTTAATGGCGGGCAAAGCGTAACTGCTATCCCCACTTTGCGTACGCTGGCGTAAACGGGCCAGCAATCTGAAACGCAGAATGCTATAAATCCAGGCACGGCCCTCACCCAGATCGGGGTCGTAGCCTGCGGCATTTTTCCACAACAGGACAAAGCTGTCGCGCAGAACCTCTTCAGCATCAATGCGGCGACCCAAAACGGCCTGGCCCAAAGCCAGCATCAAGGGTGCTTCCCGGTCGTACAGCACATCCAGCGCCTGGCTGTCCTGTGCGGCTAACTGATCCAGGGAAGAAGAATACGAGAAAGAAGAAGACGGCATGGATGACTTTTGCACGGTAAAGGAATTTATAAGCCAGTTGCCCGTGTCTCAGGCGCCATTCTGATCGGATGGGTACCCGTTTCGGACAAGCAGGTATTGTATGCCTTTCGCAGAAGGCCGGAAGGTAACAAAGTGCTGGATTGCCAGCATTTTCATTGCAATGGCAGAGATGTCGGGAATGGGGAGCCAATCCTGTGCATTCGTTCCACCGGGCTGCTGGATGCACAGCACTTTTTGGAGCAATGTGGCTTGAAACAAGCACGCCGGCGTTAGGGTCTTGGTGTAGGAGTCAGGTGCCCGGAGCTATACTTGATGATTGCCTGACGCCTGCTCATCTGGCAGGAAAAGTAGGCGGCTAATCGTTTTGTTGTATTCGTATCAAGGACAGCTCAGGAGTCTGGCTGTGTGTGGACTGGGCATGCTGCCAGTTTGACCTTGATTTCAGCTTTGTGCTGCAACCTCTTTTGAACCTGTCCGCTGTTCTTTGGCCTTTTGCTATTGAACGCGACTCTATTGCGTGTGCCTCCTCGTCCTGAAGTGCTTGATGGTGTCTCCGGTGGTTTGAGCACCCTGAAATCTCTATTTCCTTACGTTTGGCGTTTCAAAACCCGCGTGGTTGTGGCCTTGGCCTGCCTGATTCTGGCGAAAGTGGCCACCGTCCTGATGCCCATCTACTTAAAGCAGGTCATCGATGCTTTGAGTCTGCCGGCTACGGCGCTGATGCTGCCTGTGGCGGCGCTGCTCGGATATGGGGCGGTGCGGCTGGCCTCCAGTGCCTTGGGGGAAATCCGCGATGCCCTGTTTGCACGGGTAACGCAAGGCGCAGTTCGCCTGATTGCCAATAATGTCTTTCGGCATCTGCTGGATCTGTCACTGCGTTTTCATACCGAGCGCCAGACGGGTGGGTTAAGCCGGGATATTGAGCGGGGCACCAAGGGCGTCAGCTTTTTGCTCAATTTTCTGGTTTTCAATATTTTGCCCACCCTGCTGGAAATCGCCCTGGTGTGCGGCATTTTGCTCTGGCGCTATGACTGGACCTTTGCGGCCGTCACCTTGGGAACCATTGCGACTTATATTGTCTTTACCCTGCTGGTCACGGAGCGGCGCATGCGTTATCGGCGCACCATGAATGATCTGGACAGCCGTGCCAACTCCCGTGCCATTGATGCTTTGCTCAACTATGAAACCGTGAAGTATTTTGGCAACGAGGAGTATGAAATCAATCGTTATGACCAGAATATGGGTCAGTGGGTGCAGGCTGCCGTCCGTAATCAGGTATCGCTGAACCTGCTCAATATCGGGCAAGCCTCTATCATCAGTATTGGCGTTACCGCTTTGTTGTTCATGTCTGCGCAAGGGGTGTTGGCCGGATCCATGACGGTAGGGGATGTGGTGTTGGTCTCGGCCTTTCTGACTCAGCTGTACGCACCGCTGAATTTTCTGGGATTTGTATATCGCGAGATCAAGAACTCCCTGGCGGACATGGAGCGTTTGTTCTCCCTGCTGCGCCGCAAGCAGGAGGTGACGGACGCACCCAATGCCCAAGAGTTGTCCTGTACACAGGCCAGTGTGCGTTTTGAGAACGTCAGTTTTGCCTACGATAAGCGTCGCACGGTTATCCAGAACCTGAGTTTCGAGATTCCGGCAGGCAAGACGGTGGCCGTGGTGGGGGCTTCAGGGGCGGGCAAGTCCACCTTGTCGCGTCTGTTGTTTCGTTTTTACGATGTGACCGCCGGGCGGATTCTGTTTAATGACCGTGCGCTAAACGAGTGGACACAAGAGAGTCTGCGTCGCCATATTGGTATCGTTCCGCAAGACACGGTGCTGTTTAACGATACGATTTTGCACAATATTGCGTATGGTCGTCCCGATGCCAGCAAGGAGCAGATTGTTGCCGCTGCCCGTGCTGCCAGTATTCATGACTTTATTCAAAGCCTGCCGGATGGCTACGAGACCGTGGTGGGCGAGCGTGGACTGAAGTTGTCCGGGGGTGAGAAACAGCGCGTGGCGATTGCTCGTACCTTGCTGAAAAACCCGCCGGTGCTGATCCTGGATGAAGCGACCAGTGCGCTGGATACGCGTACGGAGCGGGCCATTCAGGCCGAACTCAATGAGATCGCCCGTGACCGTACCACCTTGATCATTGCCCACCGCCTGTCCACGATTACGGACGCAGATCTGATCCTGGTTCTGGAGCGTGGCCAGATAGTGGAGCAGGGCACGCACAACGAACTTTTAGCCCTGGATGGCGCCTATGCCCGTATGTGGAATATCCAGCAAAGTCTGCAGGGATAATTTGACCATATAGTACCAAAGCAGTACTATATAGTTCTACGACCTGTTCAGAGAGAAGGAATGCTGCGAATCAGTAAAATCATTGATTACGGCACTTTGGTGCTGACACACATGGCTGGCGATCCAGACCGTGTGTTCAGTGCGTCTGACTTGGCCGCCATCCTGGGTTTGGGCCAACCAACTGTCAGCAAGGTGCTTAAACTGCTGGGCCAGCATGAACTGGTAATCAGTAGTCGAGGCGCACGCGGAGGGTATGTGTTGGGCCGCCCCGCCAAACAGATAAGTGTAGCGCAGATTATTGATGCACTGGAAGATCAGCCCTTTGGCTTGACCGAATGTGTTGCCACTCCTGGAGCCTGTTCCGTGGAGTCAGACTGCCACATACGCAGTAACTGGCAGCGTATCAACGATATTGTCCGGCGTACCTTGGAAGAGGTCAGTGTTGCAGACATGATACGCGTGCCCGTTAACGAGTTTCCCCTGACACACAAGCCGGGTCCCGAATTGAAAAACAGAAACAAGGCGAACACCTCCAACGTGGAGTTAACCGAATGAGTACCGTCAACGAACATCTGGACACCTTCCTCGATCGTGATTACGAGGCAGGCTTTGTCACCGACATCGAGTCTGAAACCATACCGAAAGGTTTGAACGAAGACGTCATCCGTTTCCTGTCCGCGAAAAAACGCGAACCGGAGTTCATGCTGGAATGGCGCCTGGCTGCTTACCGCCAGTGGCTGACCATGAAGTACCCCAAGTGGTCGATTGTGGAGTACCCGCCAATCGACTTTCAGGACATCAGTTACTACTCCGCGCCCAAAAGTAAGGCCGATGGTCCCAAGAGCCTGGATGAGGTCGATCCTGAACTGTTGCGCACCTATGAAAAACTGGGTGTGCCCCTGCACGAACGCGCACGTCTGGCCGGTGTGGCCGTTGACGCCGTGTTTGACTCGGTCTCGGTGGCCACCACCTTCCGCAAAGAACTGGAAGAAGTGGGCGTGATCTTCTGTTCCTTTTCCGAAGCGGTACGTGAATATCCGGAACTGGTCAAAAAGTACCTGGGCACGGTGGTCCCTCCCAGCGACAACTTCTATGCCGCACTGAACTCGGCTGTGTTCTCTGATGGTTCCTTTGTGTACATCCCCAAAGGGGTGCGCTGCCCCATGGAGCTGTCCACTTATTTCCGTATCAATGCCCGCGACACCGGCCAGTTCGAGCGCACCTTGATCATTGCGGAAGAGGGCGCGTCGGTCAGTTACCTGGAAGGCTGTACGGCGCCGATGCGCGATGAAAACCAATTGCACGCTGCGGTCGTGGAGCTGGTCGCGTTGGACGACGCCAAGATCAAGTACTCGACCGTGCAAAACTGGTACCCCGGTGACAAGGACGGCGTAGGCGGTATTTACAACTTCGTCACCAAGCGTGGCGAATGCCGTGGCGCACGTTCGCACATCTCCTGGACGCAGGTTGAAACCGGCTCGGCCATTACCTGGAAATACCCCAGCGTGGTGCTGCGTGGCGATGACTCCCAAGGGGAGTTCTACTCGGTCGCCCTGAGCAATCACCGTCAGCAAGCGGACACCGGCACCAAGATGATCCATATGGGGCGCAATACCCGCAGCACGATTATCTCCAAGGGGATTTCGGCCGGCCAGGGCATCAATACCTATCGTGGTTTGGTGCGGATTACTCCCAAGGCAGAGAACGCCCGCAATTACACTCAGTGTGATTCGCTGCTGATTGGCAAGCGCTGCGCTGCGCATACCTTCCCGACAATGGAAGTGCAGAATCCCAGTGCCAGTGTGGAACACGAGGCGACGGCTTCGCGTATTGGAGAGGATCAGCTCTTTTATGCCATGCAGCGCGGCCTGACAGCCGAAGACGCCGTCTCCATGATCGTGAACGGCTTTTGTAAAGAAGTGATTAAAGAATTGCCCATGGAGTTTGCGGTCGAAGCACAGAATTTGCTCGGCGTCAGCTTGGAAGGCAGTGTAGGTTAAGGAGAATAATGAAATGCTGACGATTAAAGATTTGCGCGCTTCGGTTGAAGATAAACCTATCCTTAAAGGCCTGAACCTGGAAATCAAACCCGGTGAAGTTCACGCCATCATGGGTCCGAACGGCTCGGGCAAGAGCACCTTGTCCCAGGTTCTGGCGGGTCGTGAAGACTACACCGTGGAAGGTGGTTCGGTTGATTGGCTGGGTCAAGACCTGCTGGAAATGAAGATTGAAGACCGCGCCCGTTCCGGTCTGTTCCTGGCATTCCAGTACCCCATCGAAATTCCCGGTGTGTCCAACGCCTATTTCCTGCGTGCTTCGGTGAACGCCGTGCGTCGTCATCAGGGTCTGCCTGAGCTGGACGCCATGGACTTCCTCAAGCGCGTGAAAGAGGAAATGAAGATTGTAGGTATGCGTGAAGAGTTTCTGTACCGCTCGGTGAACGAAGGCTTTTCCGGCGGCGAAAAGAAACGCAATGAAGTTCTGCAAATGAGTCTGCTGGAGCCCAAGCTGGCCATTCTGGACGAAACCGACTCCGGTCTGGATATTGACGCTTTGCGCGTGGTGGCTGACGGCGTGAACCGTCTGCGTTCCCCCGAGCGTTCCTTGCTGGTGATCACTCACTACCAACGTCTGCTGGATTACATCGTGCCTGACTTTGTGCACGTTTTGGCCGGTGGCAAGATCATTCGTTCCGGTGGCCGTGAGTTGGCCCTGGAACTGGAAGAGCGTGGCTACGGCTGGGTGCTGGAACAAGCAGAGGCCGAACAGAAAGCCAAGGGAGCTGCGGTATGAGTCTGCCGGATTGGGTCAACAGCTTTGCCGCTCAGGCTGCACAAGCATCTGGAGCCGGTCTGCCATGGCTAAGCGCTGTGCGTCAGCGTGCGCTGGAGCGTTTCGAACAAGAAGGCTGGCCAACCACACGCATTGAAGCCTGGCATCACACCTCCTTGGCTTTGCTGGAACAACAAAGCTTCGCGCCACGCAAATCAGCATCGGCAGCGGAGCTGGTGGCGTCGGTGCGCCAACAAGAGGACGGGTACTTCCTGGTCTTTGTGGATGGTCACTACGATGCGGCGCTGTCGCACCTGGACGAATTGCCCGCTGGTGTGCGTTTGGCTTCGCTCAGCGCCTGTCTGGAGCGCGATGCAGATTGGTTGCAGCAGGCTTACGGTGATGAGTCCCAGGGCGCTTCGACCGCAGCCTTGAACCTGGCCTTGGCTCAGGATGGTGCCGCCTTGCATATCGCCGCTGGCAAGCACCTGGAGCAACCGGTCCATTTGGTTTTTGTTCGCACCCAAGGGGGCAGCGCCAGCTTCACGCGTAACCTGATTTCTCTGGAGTCGGGTGCCAGTGCAACGGTGGTTGAGCACTATGTAGGTCAGGACGGCATGGATGCGTCCTTGAGCAGCGTCGTGACTCGTCTGAACGTGGCCCCAGATGCCAATCTGACGCACATGAAGTTGCAGCAGGAAGCGCTGCAAGACTTTCACCTGGCGGCCATCGATGTGCAGCAAGGTCGCGGCTCGGTATTCAATTCGCACTCGCTGTCCTTCGGTGCCCGTATTGCCCGTAACGATATTGCTACCGTTTTCAACGGCGAGCGTTGCGAAACCTTGTTTAACGGCTTGTACTTTGTGGATGGTCGTCGTCATGTCGACCACAACACACTGATTGACCATGCCCAGCCCAACTGCCAAAGTCGTGAGTTCTACCGCGGTATTCTGGCAGACACCGCCCGCGGTGTGTTCAGTGGTCGTGTGCTGGTGGGCAAGGGTGCCGATGGTACGGATTCGGTACAGCGTTCGGACAGCTTGCTCTTGTCCAAGATGGCGCGGGCAGATTCCCGCCCCGAGCTGGAAATCTACGCTGACGACGTCAAGTGTGCTCACGGGGCCACGGTGGGCCAACTGGATGCCGATAGCCTGTTCTATCTGCGCTCGCGAGGCATGAGCATGGAAGATGCCCGCAATATGCTGATTTATGCATTTGCCGCCCAGTCCTTGGAGCGCATTGCGTCTGAAAGCCTGCGTAGCCGTGCCACTGTCGGTATTAATGCGTTGTTGCCGGGCGGGCTCGCCCTTGGAGATCTTGCATGAATGCGCCCATGCCCGTAACTGCTGCTGGTTTGCTGAATCACCGCGAGGATTTTCCCATCCTAGCCCGCCCGATCCGGGGGCAACGCTTGTCCTATCTGGATAACGGTGCGACGACGCAAAAGCCGCGTTCGGTCATTGAGGCCGAGGCGCGATTCTATGAGCAGTCCAATGCGAATATCCATCGGGGTGTGCATTGGCTGTCTCAACATGCTACTGAGCTGTACGATCAGGCCAGAAGTACAGTGCGGGCATTTCTGAATGCCGCCCGTGATGAAGAGATTGTATTTACGCGTGGCACCACGGAATCCATTAATCTGGTCGCCTACAGCTGGGGCATGGATAACTTGAAGGCAGGCGACGAGATCTTGCTGACAGGTCTGGAGCATCACTCCAACATCGTGCCCTGGCAGCTGGTTGCCCAGCGTACCGGCGCCATCATCCGCGTGGTGCCCGTGCTGGACAACGGTGAATTGGATCAGGAAGCATTCCAGCAACTGCTCAATGAGAAAACCCGCCTGCTGGCCGTGGTCCATGTCTCCAATGCGCTGGGGACGATTAACCCCATTGCTGAAATGACGCGTCAGGCCCATGCGGTCGGCGCCAAGGTGCTGGTGGATGGTGCCCAGTCCGTCCCCCACGGTGTGGTGGACGTGCAAGCCCTGGATGCCGATTTTTATACATTTTCGGCTCACAAGCTTTACGGGCCAACCGGCATGGGCGCCTTGTATGTGCGCTACGACATTTTGGACAGCATGTCACCCTGGATGGGTGGCGGTGACATGATCACCACTGTCAGCTTTGAAAAAAGCAATTACGCGCCCGTGCCGCAGCGTTTTGAAGCGGGGACGCCCAATATCGCTGGTGCCATTACCATGGCTGCCGCCATCGATTATTTGATGCGTATTGGCATGCAGCGTATTGCCGACCACGAAGCACTGCTGCTGGATTACGCCACCGAAGCCTTGCTGGCCATGCCTGGCATTCGCATTATCGGGACGGCGGAACACAAGGCTGGGATTGTGTCTTTCCTGGTTGACGGTATTCATCCGCACGACCTGGGTACTATCCTGGATATGGATGGGGTAGCAGTGCGTGCCGGTCACCACTGTGCCATGCCTTTGATGACGCGGTTTGGCATCCCGGGTACGGCGCGTGCTTCTTTTGCCCTGTACAACGATTACGCTGATATTGATGCTTTGCTGGGCAGCCTGCGCAAAGCGCAAAAACTATTTGGAGTTGGCTAAATGAGCCAGGATTTCAACGGGCTGCGCGAGCTTTACCAAGAGGTCATTTTCGACCACAACCGTAGCCCGCGTAACTTTGAAGTAATAGAAAATGCCAGCCATTTCGCCAATGGCCACAACCCTTTGTGTGGGGATCAGCTGGCGGTGTATGCCGTTGTCGAAGACGGCATTGTGCAGAAAGTCAGCTTTGTGGGTCATGGCTGTGCCATTTCCAAGGCGTCGGCGTCCTTGATGACCGAAGCTGTTAAAGGTCTGACTCTGGCTGAGTTTGAGTCGCTCTTTCAAGATATGCATGCCATGCTGACAGAGGCTCATCCAGATCGGGACCTGGGCAAGCTGGAAGTGTTATCGGGTGTGCGTGAATTTCCTGCACGGGTTAAATGTGCCACGTTGGCCTGGCATACCCTGCACAACGCCATCAATCAGGCCAAAGAAACCGCGCAAACGGAATAAAGGCGCAAGCAAGCCATGAGTTACTTTGAACGACATGATGTGCTGGTCAGTCGGGACTGCCCGGCAGTGAGCATTCCTTACGGCGCTCCCGTCACCATCGAGGCGGGGTGTACGGCGACGATTACCCAGAAGCTGGGTGGTAGTTATACCGTCATGGTGGAAGGCAATCTTTACCGGATTGAGGGCGTCGATGCCGATGCCTTGGGTTTTGAGTCTCAGGACAAGCCTGAGGTCTTTGTCCCTGAACTGCCGCTGAGTGAAAAAACCATTGAAGATGCCGCCTGGATTGTACTGTCCAGTGTGTACGATCCCGAGATTCCGGTTGATATCGTCAATCTGGGACTGGTGTATGCCTGTCACGTGACTAAGACGGGGCCCGAAACCTTTTCCATTACGATGGAAATGACGTTGACAGCCCCCGGCTGCGGAATGGGGACCATGATTGCGGACGAGGCTCGCTACAAGCTGGAAACGATTCAGGGTGTCGAGAAAGCCGTGGTTGATCTTGTCTGGGACCCGCCGTGGAGTCGTGAGCGAATGAGCGAATCCGCCCGTTTGCAACTGGGTATGTTGTAATTTTGAAAAGCCTGCGATCAGCAGGCTTTTTCCATGTGGGAGCTGGGCATCCCGAGCCTGGCCCCTTTGGAAACCGCGCGATAGACAGCCTCGTTGCGATTATGTACGTTCATTCGTATATAAAGGGTTTCGGCATGCGCCTTGGCCGTGGCCGACGAAATATTCAACTGCCGGGCCACGCCCTTGATGGTCATGCCACGAGCCAATAGCACAAGCACCTCGTACTGGCGAGGCGTCAGACCCAGTAGCCGTGCTTCGTCAAGAGGGTCGATTTCTCGATTGACGGGTGGCCAGCGTTCAGGTTCGTAGGACGTAATCAGCCTGTCGGGCTCCGCTTTAGAAGGCAATGGGCTCGAAGGCTGGTTTGTAGGCGTGGCCATTGAGGTCGGTTGACGCTGGGGCGCAGGCGATGGAAAACAGGAACCGCCTGCCAATACCAGATTGATGGTAGCCGCCATCAATTCCGGCGTGGCGGTCTTGAGTAAATGCCCCATGACGCCGGCAGGCATGTCCTGAATTGCCGGTAAGGCGTAGTGGGATTCGGCCATCAAGAGTACGGCGCTAGGCTGCAGACTGCGGCGTACATCAGCTAGCAGCTTCATACAGGCCTCGGCGGAAGGTACCGACAATAGCAGCAACTCACAACGTCGTGTTTGCAGACCTGTCTCCATTGACTCGTAGTCCATGCTGAGCAGTTCCGCGCTGGGCAGAGTGTCTGCCAGCAGTCGTATGATACCTAACCTGAATAAGGTGTGTGGTTCCACGACGATAATTGTTGTCATTTTGTATCTCCCTCACTGCGTATATAGGCTCTATGTCATTGTGTTGAATAAGCCTTTTGTTGGGTTGCGTGTGTCATTTTCTTTGGTAGTTATGTGTGTTTTCGTTTCTCTATACCCGTTGTGCGGCCTAATTATCCGGCGGCGAGTCGCACTCAGGGCTGACGAATTATTTGAAATTGTTAAAAATGTTTTGTATTTGTCAAAATTTGATGTTTTAAATGTCAGTTTGTGCCGAAAAGCGCGGATTGGCTATTTGAATAGCCTTATAAATTCGGGTTACTCCTACGCTCCATAACCCTTAAATCCCTTACGTATCAATGATTTGAGGGTTGTCAGCGGCGCCTACTATATAACATATTGCCGCTGACAGGTGGCTTACATTAGCCGGTTAATGCTGGTTGACATACGCATTGTTGAAATTACCCGTCTGGGTGACGGTGCTGTTATGGTTTAGGCCGCTTTGCACCACTTGGGCGCGGTTGGCCCAACCGTTCTGCGTTACCGACGAATCCAGGTTGAAACCGACCTGGGTAACCACGGCCGTGTTGTAGCCGCCGCCCTGACTGATGTAGGAGTCGTTGCCGATACCCGCTTGGGAGTTGTAGGCGTCATTGCCCAGGCCACTTTGGATGATGTTGCTGTCGTTGCTGTAGCCGGTCTGTTCAGTAACAGCTTTGTTATGCGAGCCGCTCTGGATAATACTGGCATGCAGGCGATCCGAATTGCCCCTCCACGTCCCGGTTTGGCTGATGGTGGCATCATTCTTGTGGCCGCCACCCTGGACGATAGAGGCGTTCGAGTTGGAGACATTCCATTGATCGATCACGCCGTTGTCGTACTTGCCGCTATCGGTGATGCTGGCCGTCGAGCCCGTGCTTTTATATTGATTGATGTATGCATCCCCTTTGTATCCCGACTGGGTAATGAAGGCGTTGACATTGCTGCTGTTGTTTTGCTCGATGACCGAGTCGTTGCGCTCGCCGCTGTCGTTGATGACAGCCAGTGCGTCACGGGTTCGGTATTGATTGACATAGGCATCGCCCATTTGTCCCGTTTGGTTTACCCAGGCTTGGTCACCGGCGCTGCGGACTTGTTCCACAACCGCCTTATTGTCCGAGCGCAATTGCTTGATGCCGATTTGCGACCCATTGGCCTCCCATTGGCTGGCGAAAGCGTCGTTGCGATTGCGCGATTGAGTGATGGTGATCGTGGAGTTGCCGCCGCTGCGGCTTTGTTCCACCACGGCCTTGTTGTCGTTGCCGTTGATGACCTTCACGGTAGTGCGAACCGTACCGTTGTCCCACTGATTGATGTAGTCGTCGTTGCGGTCTCCCTTCACGTCGATGCTCGCGTTGGCGTTGGTGTTGTGGTTTTGAAGAACTACACCTTTATTAAAGCTGCCGGTCTGCGTCACGGTGGCGTTGTCAGCCAGCGCCAGTGTGGGCAGGGCCAGCGCGGTGCCCAGGGCAATAGCCAATGTGGACAGTTTGCCGTTCATATACTTCTCCTCAGTGCATGTCGAAGACCGTTGTCAGGAAAGAGAGCGGTGGCCGGTCTTCTCGGAACCACCGCGCTGTCTGCTCGTGTTCAACTGCCGGAGACGGGGGCGGTCTGCACCTCATCACTTGTGGCAGCATTGGCTTGCGCGGCTTGAGGATCGACCACAGCGGCCTGGGTGCGCAGGTTGCGGTAAGTTTCGTTTTGCTTCATGTAGTTCTGCACGATGGGGTTGTTACGGTCAGCCTCGTTTTGCAGGCGCCATTGACCTTCCCTCATGCCTTGCACGATCAGATGCACAACCGCCGATTCAATTGCCTCTTTGACCGATAGCTGGGCCGGTTCGTTGTTGGTCACCCCGGCCTCGATTTCCAGCAGGTCTTTGAAGTTCACGAACTTGTAGACGCTAGGGCGGATTTCGTAGGAAAAGATGGTCTTGGTGGTGGACACGCTTTGCAAAATGTTGCCGGTGCGTACATCAATGGCGCGTAGGTTGACTGTGACTTGGTCGACCCGATACTGGGTAGACAGGCCTACGCCTAGAAAGCGTGCGCCCGCGCCGCCGGTGCGCACATTGCTTTCATAGGAGATGATGCCTCCGTCCATCATGATTTCGGCCGGGGCCAGCGGGGGGATATTAATGGCGGTGCGTTGGCCGTTTTCTTGCGATCCGTCCAGGGCGCGCACGATGCGCCGCTCGGTCAGCAGTTCCTGTAAGCTTTCGCGCTCGACCGGAGTGAACCAACGCGAATCACGCAAGGCTTTGACCAGTAGGGCGGCGGCTCCCTGGGTGACTGAGGTGGAAAAGGAGCTGTCCGGATTGGGCTTGTATTGGCCAGTCTGGTCACGAAACCCATAGACGGCCACGGTCAGGCGCTGCGCGGGCGCTGGCAGCTCCAGCAGATCGTGCGTGGCTGGCGAGGCGGGCGTCAGGTAGGCGGAACTTTTGACGTCGGCGGGGGTGGAGGGCAGGGCACAGGCCGCCAGGGCCGAGGCCATGGCCAGCACGCCGAGCAGGCGCGCTGGGCGGGCGTTCAGGATGGTCAACGGGCTCATCATGGCTGCATCACCCGGAAAGTAGTGGAAGCGCCGGTGATCCGGTCCGTGGTGGTGATCGTCAGTGCTCCGCCGCCGACATCAACGACGCTGACCGTAAAGCTGCCGGTCTCGAAGGTGCCCGGTACAAATTTTCCATTGCTGTCCACAAACTGTGAGGATGCGGCCGAGGCCAGACGGCTGAGTACCGAGCGCTCCAACTGATCGTTGAAGTCCTGGAAGGGGGTGCGCTGCTCAAAGGTCGAACTCAGGTCTTCGGCTGCTGGGTCCGTGTGCTTGTTGGTGACCTGGGCCGAGTTCAGTAGCCACTGCCCATTGAGCGGGCTGCCGCCGAAATTCGGATTGACAGGGGTATAGATCAGTTCGGTCGCATGGACGGGGGCAAATAGCGAACCGGCCAGCAGAGCGGAGGCAAGGGGCAGGAAAGTCTTCACGTTATGTCTCTCTTATTAAAGTTCGTCCGGTGCAAGGTCCGGGTTGTTGGTCAGTACGCGTTCGATTTCGCTTTTATTGACGTTTTCCAGAACCAGATCTACGGCTCGCTCACTGGTCTTTTTTGTGCCGGAGCGCGCGGGTGCGAGAAAAGCGTGATACATGCGCTGGCGGCGGTATTCGACCCAGATTTCGCTACCCCAGCGGGCCGACGGTCGTTCCACCACCGTCAAGGTGAAAGGACTGGCACCGCTGAGCTCGCGCCAGCGATTGCTGAAGTAGCGGTAAAAGTCGTGCCCCTGCACCGTTACGGTGCGGTTGATGACGATGCCCGAGAGCGGATCGTCAAACAGGTTCTTGCGTACCACTTCAGCCTGCTGGATGGCTTCCATGAAGTTGGCCGGTTTGGGCTTGCCGGTGCCTTTGCCGGGTTGTGCTTCGCTGCTGCCCATAACACACAGCATTGCCAGCAGCACGGCCCCTTGTTGGTATGGTTTTGTCATTGCAGCACCTCTTGTTCCCTCGCCTTACGGCTTGATACATCGGCGTTACTGACTATGGTAGAGATGGTTACCTGCATTTACATGAGCCGCATTCCCTAGGCTGTTTACCCTTGCGCAGGGCTGTCTGGCATCGGTACTACTGATTCGGCGTAGGCTGTTTGGAGTAAGCGCGAGGATGAAAGATCAGCGGTGCCAGCGGTTTTTCGTCGCGGGTGCCGGTGGCCTGCTGCAGGGGCAGCGGATGGGCTGCCTCCACATGCTGTACCGCGCCGTCCTGGGCGTTGTAGAGGACGACGATGCGGCTGTGGCGCACGGTATCGATCTGCTCGGGGTCAAAGTGCGGCAAGGGAGGCTGCTTGGCGCGATGCGAGCGGCTGCGGTGACGGTACAGGGCCTGACGAAGGCGGCGCTGCTGGCGCTGATGCCGCCGCCAGCGTGACCAGGCCAGCAGCAGCAAACCGTTGGTCAGTAAAACCGCCCCGTAGAATAGAAAGGTGGCCAGGGTCGGGAAGATCGGGTCCAGCTGTTTGTAGCCGGTTTTGTCCATGGAGTGATTGATCAATAGGAGCAAGCCTTTGGCGATCAGGTAACTGAAGGCGAACCAGCCGGCGATGGTCAGCAGGCGGTCTATCCAGCGAGTGATGGGATGGCGTTGGGTCGTAATGATCATGACAGCTCCTTGATGCCCCGGTCAGGACTGCTCCAGCGGGCGCGTTTGCGACGCAGGCGTAGCATGACCATGGGAAAACTCCACAGTGTGGTTAAGAAATTGATCAGCCAGTACACAAATGGGTACCAGATGATCCAGAACATGGTCAGGGGCAGATCGGGCTCGTAACGGCGGTCGATCCAGATGCTGATGGCAAATTGCAGCAGGCACATGCCTGCCAGTACCATACCGGTGAACGAGGGCGGGAACAGACCGTCGATCTGGGTTGCAGCGGGCAAGGGGAGCATGAGTCCAAGCAACCAGACCAGCATCGCCACGCCCAGGGCGAAACTCCATAAAGTCGAGCACAGGTATTCCAGACTGAGCGGCCACATGCCGCGATTTTCCCAGCGCAGCACCTGCGGGGTGTATTTCAGGAAAGTTTCCGCACCGCCCTGAGCCCAGCGCAAACGTTGCTTGAACAGGCCCTTCAGTGTTTCGGGCATCAGTACCCAGCACAGTGCGCGTGGCTCATAGAACACCTGCCAGCCGGCCAACTGCAACTTCCAGGTCACATCGATGTCTTCGGTGATCATGTCCAGACTCCAGTAGTCCACTTCCTCCAGGGCCTGGCGACGAAAGCCTGCGATCACCCCAGAAATCGTGAAGATCTTTCCGTAGACGCGCTGCGTGCGTTTGATCAGCCCGATGATCGAGGAGAATTCGCCTACCTGGATGCGGCCAATCAGGGTAGAGCGCGTGCGGATGCGCGGATTGCCGGTAGTGGCACCGACCTGCGGGTGGCGCAGCATGGGGGCGACCAGGTAATTGACGCCTTCCGGGTCCAGGTAAGCATCCCCATCTATACATACGAAGTAATCGCCGCTGGCGCTCATGGCGCCCATGCGCAGGGCCAGGGCCTTGCCTTGGTTCTGGGCCAGGTGAACAACGCGTAGCTTGTCGTGCTCCTCGCTCAGTGCGTTGAGCACTTGGGCGGTCTGGTCGCTAGAGCCGTCGTTGATGGCGATGACTTCGATGTTGGGATAGACCTGGTTCAGCGCGGACAGAATGGTATGGCGGGCGTTGGCCTGTTCGTTAAAGCAGGGGATCAGGATGCTAACCAGCGGCATACCTTCCAGTGCGGGTGGGGCGTGTGGTTTATAGGTCCAGCGGCGTTCGTGCTGGAACCAGAAGATCAAGCCACCGCCTATCCATATGCCCGACATGAACAGCGGGTACATGAAGATGAAGTAGAGCAGCAGGTGGCTCGTCAGGGCGACGGTGATTCCCAGAGGGATACCGACGATCAGGCACAGGGCCAATAGGGCGATCAGTCGTTCAATCATTTTTTGTTGGATACCAGTCAATCGTGATTTCCGGACGAATCACGTTCATCTTGGGCTGATTGTTGACAAAGTCGTCTGGGTAATAGCCGACATGTCGCGCCCCTCTTGCTGTCAGTGCATTGAGCCAGCCGGCCACCAGGCGGGAGTCCAGAGGACGGGGTGGCTGATCTTGGCCGGGCCAATCTACGGATTGCACTTCAAACACGGTGCGGCGCAAGCCCTCTGGGTGGCTGGCTACCTGATCGACCAGCTCGTTTAGCCAGGACACGGCATGCTGATCGTGGATGCCTTCCATGCGGGGCATGGCCATCACGGCAGTCCAGTCGTAGGCTTGCAGAAAATCGTTCAGGTTCTGTGCGAACCACTCTTCGCTGTGAGGTTGCAGAACCGGCAGGGCGTACATATTGCGGGCCGTACTGATCTGTGGGCCGCGCTGTTTGCGCACCCGATCAGCCAGTTCCTGGGTCAGGTCGATCAGGGTTTGGGATTTAAAGCGCGTCCAGCGCTCAAACTGCTCGGGATTGGCGCGTATCACTCCTATGTCCCTGCCAAAACCAGCTTTTTCGTAGGCGTCCAGGGCGACGGGTGAGGCATCTTCAAAGTCGGTCAGTGTGGCATCGTCATGGAATACGACGCCAAAGAAGATAGCGCTGCGTCCCAGGTCTTCATACAGATCGCCCATGATCTGGTGAGTGCGCGGGTCAAAGGGGGACAGGCGGCGGTAGCCTTGTGCGGGCAGGGAAGGCGGGCTGCCGTCGGCACGCCATTGCAGTACGTGTTGCGCCGGCTCGGCCGTCTCGATGGCCAGCACGGGCATCCATGCAAAGACATTGACATGGGCGCGCGAACTTAATTGCCAGGCCGCACGGTTGAACAGGTCGGCGCGCATGGGCAGGTGGCGGTTGGGGAAGTAAACCGCGCGCACCAGGCCATCGCCTGTGGGGTCGGCGAAGGCTTGCAGATAGACACTGCGTGGTTTCAAGTCTGCTATACGTTGCACCAGGGCGCTCAAGTTGCGTTCCATCTGCGCCGGATCGGGGTCATACACATAATCCAGATCCACATGGACGACGCGTTCGGCCTGACGGTCTTCACGGGCAGTGATAGAGCCTGCAAAGGTGCTGATGTCCGGGTCGTTATCCACTAGATAGCGCGGCATATTCATCAGGTCGTGGACGTTGGCCACGCCGTCGGTCAGCGTCAGGGCCATCTGATAGCCTTCTTGCTCCAGAATTTGCAGGCCCAGACCACTAATCCGGCCGTAGGGCCAGACCCAGACGCGCGGCGTCTTGCCAGCGTGCTGTTTGACCCGGGCGTTGATAGCCCGCACGTCCTCGCGAAAGCGGGCGGTGTACTCGGCATCGGTCTCGTAGCGTTTCTGATCGGTCAGATAGCGATGCGCGGCAGCCACCGGCTGAACATTGCCTTGTGGGTTGGCGATGGCACCGTAATGCATGTTTTGGGTGTGCGCGCCGATTTCCACTAAACCGGAGTTGGCCATTTCGTTGACCTGCGCCCAGTGCAAAAAGCGCGAGCGTTCGGTGGAAAGTCCGCCGAAGTCCACTTTTTCGTTGTCGGGGGTGTCCAGCCATTTGCCGACCGGGGCCAGCAGCGCAGGCCAGTGATAGGCTTTGAGCAGCGGGAACACGCGGGTATAGAAGCTTTGGTAACCGTCGTCAAACGACAGCAGCACCGCCTTTTCAGGAAGAGGCTCCACACCGAGGCGAGCGCGCATAATTTGCTCCACGCTGACCGGCACATAGTCGTTCTCCTGTAACCAGGAGAACTGCTGTCGAAGGTGCTCGGTGCTCACGCTTAGATAAGCCTGATTGGGGTCGCGGTCTTCGACATCGTGATAAGCGATGATGAGCAGTTCATCGTTGCGCCAGGGCTGTTCCTGTTGTTCAAGGCGACGCTGCTCGGGCGGCACATACAGGGCAGGCGGGCTAGTGCTGCAGGCGGATAAAAGGGCGCTGAAGGCTACTATCAGAAGGGGCAGGATTCGTGTGCTCATTGTCGTGGCCGCTTAGAATTTGATCTTGAGTTCAACCATGCCGCTGTACTGCTGTTCCCGCTGGCCGTCATAGGGGCGGGACAGGGCCTGCAGGCGCAGGCCGACTTCCAGATCGCGGTCGTGCTGGTAGTTCAGTTCGTAGGCGACGGAACCTACGGCGCCACTGCCATAGCCGCTTTGGTGATGTAGGCCCACACCCAGTGTCAGGGCTTGGGTCAGGCGCTCGTCGTAGTGTTGGTAAATCAGGTGCTCCAGACGTAGGGCAGGCACAGCCATATATTCGCGCCGTGGGCTGTAGTAGGGTCTGTCTTCGTCTTTGTTGGCGGAAGCCCATAGTTCCAGCTGGGCGTCGGCCTTGAGGCGCGGGCGGGTGTAGATGCGTTGGTTACCGGTGATCTGCAGGCTCTGACGTACGTTGTCGTCAGAGAATTTAGTCCCGGTGTAGGCGGCTTGCACCCACTGTTCGGGGCCGTTTTGCCAGCGCAGCCGCACTTGTCCCTGGTTGGCCGTGATGCCTGCGTCCAGAGCGCGATTCGGAATATCCAGGGTACGGTAATCCAGGGTGCCGCCGATGCTCCAGTGATCATTCAGCTCGTGATCGACCTGCAGGCTGGCCCCCATTTTGTTGCCCTGGCCCGCGTTCTGGTTGTTGATCATTAACTGCGACTGCCAGTCGCGGCCGCGGTACTCCAGACCGGCTCCCTGCCAGAACACGTTGTGGCCAAGCTCGTCGTTGGTATCCAGATGCCCGGCCAGGGCGGTGACGCGCCAGTTGTAGTCGATGGGGGCGCTGTACCATTGCGCCTCAGTGCGTATGCCGTCATTGCCCGAGACATCGCCCCCGTTGCTCTTTTCAAAACCGCTGCGCAAAATCAGTTCGTTCTTGCGGTAGGTTTGCCAGTCTTTGTCCAGTTCGGTGACCCGCATATTGGTGGGGTAGTGCGCTTTTGCATACGCTAATAGTTCTTCGGCCTGGCGGTATTCGTGCAGGTCCATGGCGGTCTGGGCCTGGCTGATGATGACGTCTTCTTGACGCGGAGCGTAGGTTTCGGCGATCTTCAGATTGCGTTCCGCCGCCCTTGGCATGCTCGATATGCGCTGAACGTCGGCTAGCGGCACGCGCAGGTTGACGTTACTCGGTGCCTTCGCACTGGCCTGGGCCAGATTTTCGCGTGCGTCCTTGAGCAAACCCGTATAGGTATAGAGCGAGTTTTTTAAAATCAAGGTGTCGGTATAGCCCGGATTGGGCTGGGCGATGGGATTGCCGCGTAACCAGCGAGTGGCGGGCATGTCTTTCTCCATGCGCTCGGCCAGTGCCAGTGCCTGGTCTTCGCGGCCAGATTCCAGCAAGGAAAAGGCTAATCCGGTTTGATAGCGTGTGCGTGTTTTTTCGTCCAGCGAGGGTTCGGCCAACGCCCGCTCGTAGCTGGACACAGCTTGTTCGGGGTGGCGGGCGCGCAGTTGCAGTGCTCCTAGCGAGGCGTAAGCATAGCTCGGATATTGGGCCGCCCGTTCGGGGGCAATGTCCACTGTCGAGGGGGCGTCTTCGCGTGCGTCCACAGCAATCAGGCGGTCGCCACGAATGCGGCGTGCGAAAGCGGGATTGCCCAGAAAGCTGCCGCTGTCAGCCAGCCTGTCTTGCAACGCGATGGCTCGGTTGGCAATCACAAAGCGTTCGGTCAGTGTGCGTGTGGGCTGGGGCGATAGCCGGGTCAATTCAGCAGCATAGTCGGCCTGACGGTCAGCCATGTCTGCGTTCGAGAAGATGCCGGGATGCTGTGTTTGCCATTCCATCGCCTGACGATGCAGGCCGGCGGCATGCAGGGACTGGTCATAATCCCGGATGACATCGATTTTGTCGGGCTGGACAGCCAGGGCATCCTGGCTGACGCGCAGGGCGTCGTAGTTCTGGCCGGCAGCGCGGTAGATGTAGCTGCGGGTCAGCAGGTAATTGGTATTTTCACGTGTGGCCGGCCTCAGTTGCTGGGTGCAGCTCAAGGCCTGGGCAGTCAGGCCGGCATCGGCCAGGCTCATACACAGGCCCATGGTGAAGGCCGTTTGCTGTGGAAAGCGCCGCACTCCTTCCCGATACAGGGTTTGGGCGGGAGCCCATTGGCGCGTATCTTTGTGGGCGCGCGCGACCAACAGCAGGACATCGGCCGGCAAAAGCTGCTTGGTCGGCCAGTTTTCGTACAGACGGATGACCTCTTGCGGCTGACCTGCCCAGGCATGAATGCGCATCAGATCAAGCTGGGCACGCATCTCTTGCGGATGTTGTTGCTGGTACTGCTGCAAGCCGACGATGGCAGATTGATATTGGCCTTGGCGTGCCTGTTTGATCCAGTCCTCATAGGAGGCGGCATGCAGGCTATTGTTACACGCGGTCAGGACGAGCAGGGTTAAGGAATCCAGCCCACACCGGCGCAAAAACGAAGTTTTGGCTGGAAAGAGGCCGACGTTTTGCAGAGCACGTCTTTTTAGTGAACGCCTGGACACTTCTCTTCCCCTTGTTATTTGTATATACTTCGGCCCACTGTTCGTTATTGAGCGGTCAGAAGGGTCTTGAGGGGTATCCTAGGAGTCTGGGTCTCTGGCAGTAATTGGCCTTTTGATGTAAACCATCTGGTTTTTTGTAGTAAGCCACTCGGCCTAAGCAAAACCTTTTTCAAAAAAAGCTTGCACAACAGAAAAAACAGGGTTATAGTTTAATTCTTTCGGGGCGTAGCGCAGCCTGGTAGCGCACTTGCATGGGGTGCAAGGGGTCGAAGGTTCAAATCCTTCCGTTCCGACCATATTTATCAAGGGCTTACAGCATTATTGTTGTAAGCCCTTGTTCGTTATTGTGGGGATTTTGTGGGGATTCGTTTTTCACCCATTCCCCCGTCTGCGCAGTAGCGTGATTACCGGTGCTTCTTCGGCACTGTGGGCAAGTTTCTCAACTTCGGTCAGTAGCTTGGACAAATCAGCGGCTGAATAATGGGTGGTGATTGAACCATTCGTATGACCCAGCAGAACCTGCCTGTCTTCCAAATGTGTTCCCGCAGCACGCAACCGTCTGCCGAATGTGTGCTTCAGATCATGCACTCGTACAGTGCTGAAACCGACATTCGCAGGGCGTTTATATAAATCCTCCCATTTTTGAGCTGCACGCCGCCTGGCTGCGCGCCATCCCGAGGCGTTCATGCGAGCCATAGGACCTCCCTTGTACGGAAAAACCCATACGGGGTCTTGTCCACGCTGGCTCGAAATAATGGAACGGGCGACGCTATTCAAAACAACCAGCCTGTCCTCGCCGTTCTTGACGCCCGATGTTTCAAATCGACCACCAAAATCAGCCGGTATAAGGAATACGCTTATGCCAAGCTCCGGTACAGGTATTTCCCAGTCCCACTGCAGCTTGCAGACCTCTTGCTCCCGGCATCCGGTATTAACTTTGAAGAGCGCCATCGCTTTAAGATGTGGCGCCAGCTCCGAGAACAGCAGATCCTGCTCTTTCCAGTCGAGTGGGTAGGGCGTGCGCGCTGTTTTCTTCTCGTCCAGCATTTCAATTAGCGGTACGCTGTCCAGCCAAGGGCGGTTTTGTTCGTCTCGCCATTTTCTAGCGCATAGATTCAAGACACGGACAGCGCGCTGGAGAGCGATGTTGATCGTCCGGTTGCTGGCGGTTTCACGGCGGTCCTTAATGTATGCCTCAAAGCTTGAGTGCTTAATCTCATTGACGGGAATGTCACCAATGTACTTGTCGAGCTGCCCAAGGTAGGTGGCTGTGTGCCAGGCAGACGGCTGATCAGCGTACTCATTCAAGTATCGTGTGGCAGCCTGCCTAAAGGTGGGATAGCTCCGGGCCCCGTACACCACCTGCTTGCGAATTTCCTCAAGTTTATAGATTAGGAACGTCTGCGCTTCTGCGTGGTCGCCCGTGCCCGTGCTGCAGCGAAGGCGTCCAAATCCCGCGATCTGCTTGTCAACGTGCCATACGCCACCACGCTTGAAGAGCCCTGGGATACTTTTCTTTGCCATGTCTTTTGCGTTTCTTCCATTGGTTTTGTGCTGTTTTTGCCTTTGGATTGCTTGTATTGGTCTGCCCAACGATCAAGCTCAAGGCGGTCGAATGCTATACCACGAGCGCCGATAGGTATTTCAGTGATGAAAGGGCGCACGTCGCGGTCGAATACGGCCCGACACATGCCAAGATATGAGTGTGCCTTGCCAGCGCGCAGAAAACGGGCTGTCTGCATCTTTTAGCCTCCTTCGGATTGGGTGTTAAAAACCCGGCGCAAGGCCGGGTGGGTTCCATTCTTTAGCGGTCACGGCGATCATGGCCGTGATTGATTCAGCCACTGGTCTGGCTCCTTACGGGCTGCGTCGATGGCGGCTTCGTACTGTTTCCGGTCAATCGTGATGCGAGTGACAGGGATGCTGTTGGCGCTGCGGAACATGGCGTGAACCATTTCGGCCAGGGCTGCATCCACCTTGCTGGCGTCCTGCTTGGCCTGCTGCCAGACCAACCGCCCATAATCAATGACTGCGCGCAGTTCCTGTCCTCGGCACAGATTCAGGTGAAACGGTGCCATGCACTGATACAGCACCATATTCGGTGGGTTTTCGCCGCCATCCCAGCCGTATCCGTCCTGTTCGATTGCTGGCTCAATAAGCTCTTGATTTTTAACCAATACCGTTTCCCCGGTTTCGGCGTCCTGCTGGGCAGACTCAGGAATAATTTCTGGAATATTTTGTGGCCGGTTTTGTAGTGCGGTGATTGCCCATTCCAGGCGTTGGCCAAGCTCAGACTTGCCGCAATGATCGGCCCATTCGTTGGCCTCCAGCATCCGCACCATGTCCAGCACTTCGGCGTGCAAGGTGGCGTCCTGCTGTGTGAGGTCAGGCTGGGCGGCAACGGGGGCGGCGAGCACCGGCTTGGCGGCTATCTGTAGCAGGAATGCGCGTAGAGCCTTCCATTCGTGATTACGACATCCGCTATCAACGTAAACCCGGTACTGGTCACCTTTCTTGCTCACGAACTCCCGCGCTGCTTCCAGCGTCACATAAGTGGCGAAATGCTCCCATGTCTCTTCTATACCGGTGCGGGTGTAATTGTCCGGCACGTTTCCAGATTCTTGATATGCGGCTTCGAGCACCGCTGCATCCTCGTCATCAATCTGCTCGCCTTCGCAGAACCAGCCAATGTTGTCGGTGTAATCCAAGTCCAGGCCGGTAATCAGATTGCGTTTCTCAACGGTGAATATCGGATCTGATGTGCAGTGCTCGAAATCATCGGCGGCGATGCGCTGGGCCATGAGAAGAATTGCATCTGGCACGGCCACTGGCTCCGCGCTCACAGGTGCGTTGTTTTGTGTATCTGTGCTCATCGACGTTTCTCCATCAATTGCGGGTAATTAGGATTGGGGGCGGCTTTGGACGTAACAGGGATGAATGCGCGTGTTCCGTATACCTGTGCTGGTCGTTGCAGGTTGAACGCTTCTTGCGGGGTAGACCGCGCCTGGTTGTGTGGGTGGGCGTTCATTGGGTGGTGCTCCATTCTTTCAATCGGATGGCTGTTAGCTCTGCCTGCAGCTCTCGGAGCTGGCGGGCACGGTCGTCTGCGATACGTGCAATCCGCTGTCGCTCTGTATTGGCTTCGCGTATCCAGCGGTTCATTTGATCGGCATCGCCTACTCGGGATAGCAGCTTGATCAGCAGAAAGCGTTCGCGCTCCTCGTTGGCGTTTTGTCGCCAAGCGCTGAAGACCTCTTTCATGGCGTCATATCCCAGGGTTACGCCAGTTGCAGCGCCGCACCTGATCTTGATATGGCTGCGTTGGTTGACCCACAGCAAGCCCCAGCCTTCCGGTAAATCCTCAATATCGATTAGCCCCTCGGGGCACATGAAGTAGCGCCAGTGGCCCATTCCTCTTTCTTTCCGGTGGGGCTTTGCTTTGTCAGCAAGGAAGTCGGAGCGGCTTACTTTGCACTCGACCACCACGCTGCCAACGTTCGGGGTAGCAATGCGAAATCCGATGGCGTCTGGTATTTCTCCGCCCCAGCCACTGCGGGCCTCGCTTACGGCCACATTGCAGCCATGGCCATTTTGGGAGTGAGGGCGCTTGAGCCACTTCACGGCTAGGTCGCAGAGAGCATCATGTGTGAGTGTCAACTTTGGCCTCCCATCCGTTCTCACCCCAGACCACACAGCTGTAATCGAGCTCATGGCACAGGGATGCATATCCGTTATTGAAATGACCGTGATGCTTGGATTTGTGCAGCAGAATCCGAGGCGTGGGGTCATGGCGAAGGGTAAAAAACTGCCCCGGTTCGATGTGTCGAAGGCGGGGCAGGGGTTTGTTGCTGTAGGCGTTTTGTGTCATGCGACTTTCTCCCGAGGGGAGATCTGCTGATCGGAGTAGTTGGCCAGTACCAGCGCGTGGGCCAGCGGTAGGTAGTGCCATGACTTAGGCATGGCTGACTCCTATCTGCCCACTCTTGTGCTGTCCGACACCGATGTGGATGTTTTGTGACTGGCCTGCTCGATAGCCCGCAAAAGAGGCTGCTGCGTCACGCCTGGTCCCGCGCACTGCTCTTGATCGAGCTTCTGGAATATGGTCTGTCTGCTTGGCGGATTCAGTGAGCTCTTCATCAAGGCTTGCCTGTTCTTGTGCGGTCATGCTCTGAAATACTTCGGAGACTTTGCGACTGACGCCGATGGCGAAGTGATAGTAAAAATCTGCCTTTGCTTTGGCGGTTGGCCTTACGCCTTGGCGTCGCAAATCATTTAGGTGCCTCTTCCAACTGTTCTTTAAGGACCGGTGGACGATTTCGCAGATGTATAGGGCAATCTCGACGTTCGTTTTTTTCCCATAGAAGGTATATGTGAGTTTCTGATTGCGGTTGGTGTAGAACGCAGTTGCGCAACCAAATATGAAGCCCAGCACCCCAAAGAGCTTGTGTTTCCAAGCGGCGCGATCCTTGGTGTCCGTTTCAAAGTCTCCAGACCCATACTCGGCCTGGCCGAGCATGGCCTGAGAAACGGCGTATTTCTCCATCAGTACTTCGGCGCGATGTCTTGCGATTGCCGCTTCATGCTCGTTGGAGGAGCCAGAGAGCGCGAGTAGTTTTCTGATTCGTGCGATATGACGCTCTTTGTCTGCGTCGGATGGGTGCGGGTTCTCGGTCATGGGTTGATCCTAGAAAAGAAAAACCCCGGTTGAGTAAATCAAGCGGGGTTATGGGGTGTTGCTGTAGTCGAGATGCGTCATAGGGGCGGCATCCTATGCGTTAGCCGCGCTGGTTCGGCTATGCTTAGTGGCTTGAGTGGTGACGATGATTTCTTGGAGATGATCATGGGCGTAGAGAATCCGACTTTTATGAACGAGTATCGCGACTTTGAATTTGATGTGCACTGCTACCGCTTGAATGACAGAAACACTGCATGGGAAGTGGGGGTAGTTGTTCGTAAGGTAGGAGGGGATATTCTGCTACCCGAGAAGCGAGAGCATGATCGGTTTTACTCGTCTTACGAAGAGGCCAGAGAGGGCGGGATAAGCATCGCACATCAGCTGATAGATCAATTAGTCGCAAGCGGAGCGGGCTAGGATCGTTCGCCGCCCAGCACGCCGACCACATCGGCGATCAGGTTAGCGAGCTCGGCGGTCATCAGTGTCATGTCGGCGTCGAAGATCTCATCGTCATTGACGGCCATGACATCCTGCTTTTCGGTCAGGATGTCCAGGGGGCTGATGCGCTTGATGTCCAGGGCGTCGGTCAGCACAAAGCTGATGCGATCCGCCTAGATCTTGGCTGGTACCGGGCTGAAACTGGTGCTGTTAAGCAATTGGGAAAGCTGGGCAGCATCAAGCGCCTACACGGGATCTAAACGGTGGATCCGTGGGTTCTTAATTTGCATATTCAGGGGGAGAGTGTTGGTTAAGAAAAAGAAAGGATCAAAAGCACGAAGTTTGGACAAGGATAGTGCCTTGTACTTCAGAGATAAGCTTCGTGAAGCAAGGTATCTCGCATTAGCAGATTCAGAGGGTTTTCCCCAGATTTGCTATGCCATCGAGAGCCTGGGGAGGTATTTGACTGGTAAGGGGCATGGGCTAGGCGATTATTATTTAGCGCTGGAGACCATAGTTCATAACTCAGGCTATTCATCGGAAATAGTTAGCAAAAAAATTGGACTTTTCGCTGAATTTGGCGCTCTCTATGCCACATTAAAAGCTGCTCGGAATGACGTGATGCACTCCGGGGTTTATGCGAGGCATGCAACGGAAGCCGGTATTAACTTATGTTTGATGCTTGAGGAGGCGCTGTTTGTGAATATTAAGCGAAAGAACGTGAGCGATTTCATGATTAGAAATCCAGTGTTTGTTGAAAGTTGGCACCCTGTTGCTTTTGCTAGGCAACTAATGCTCACGCACTCCTTTAGCTTTTTACCTGTACAGATCGGCACGGAGTGGAAACTATTGTCTGAGCTTGAAATGGCGACTTACCTTTTTCCCCATGACGGCGCTACTAGGCTTGAGTATCTAAACAAAAGCATTGCTGATGCAATAAAAGATGATGAGGGAGAGTTTCGTTTAAAGCTAGAGAAGGCTGTTTCTTTCAGTTTAGATTGCGAGGTCTCTTCAGTTCTAGAAAATAGGAAGAGTTCGCACTCTTTGTGGCTAGTGCTTGACGGGGAGCGGTTGCTAGGGGTGCTTTCTCCCTTCGAGTTGATGTAGATTTCATGTCATTCTTAACGGAATTTCGTCATCCATATCAGCAGAATTATCGACAGGGGTTTGGTATGGGTTGGCGGCTGGTTGTTGTAGTTGCTGCTGTTGCGGTGCCCGTGGTGCGCTGTAGTCATTGCCGCCAAAGTCACCATCACCACCGTCACGACCAACCAGCATCTGCATTTGCTCGGCAATGATGTCAGTCGCGAAGCGCTCCTGACCATCCTGGCCTGTCCATTTACGGGTGCGCAGACGACCTTCTACGTAAACGGGGCGGCCTTTGCGGAGGTACTCACCGGCAATTTCAGCCAAACGGTTGTAGAACACCACACGGTGCCATTCCGTTTCCTCGCGCTTTTCGCCGGAGGTACGGTCTTTCCACTGCGAAGTCGTGGCAATGGAAATATTGCAGATGGCCGAGCCTTCTGCGCTGTAGCGTACTTCTGGGTCCCGGCCAAGATTGCCCACCAGAATGACTTTGTTGACTGAGGCCATTTACGCAGCCTCCAGCAGGGCGTCCCGCAGTTCATGCTGATACTTGGTGACAGTTCGCTCGAACTCCATCAGATCGGACTCAAGCGATTCAATCTGGTTGTCGTCTCGGTCGATGCGGATGATCTTCATGCGGCCCAGGTCGTGAACCCACAGCACCAGATCCACCCATTTACGTCCGAGCAACCACATTGCGCCATTGCACTGGTCTACATAGGCGGCAATATCGCCGTTCACAAAGGCGGTGAACAGCGTGTCGCTGCTGACCATCGTCTTGATTTCAATGATCCCGTCATCGCCCACCAGACCGTCCACGCTAACCCCAAACAGGCGGTCTGAGGTCGTGATGAAACCGGCCTCGTCAACGATGTGCCCCGTTTTGCGCTCATAAACGGCGCGGGCGTAGGGCTCTTGTTCGGTTCCCAGGCGCATGGCGCCGTTTACAAAGACCTGCATGGGTTCACCGCCTTCGCGCTCTCGGGCTACGTCCATAGCGTAGTCCAGACACTTCTTAGAAGGGGCTCCGCTTTTCAGACGGTCGCGGCAGTCTTTGAAACGGCTCCCGGTGATGACGCCTTTGCGGGCCTGGAGCCATTCCGGTGTACCTTGTTCTGCGGTGTGAATGATTAAGCCTTCCATTATTGAGCCTCCGTGAGCATCTTCTTCTTGTCCGATACAGCCTTTTTGAAGGCGTTGTAATCGGCAAGGTTGTTGGTTGCGTAAATGACGTTGCCGCCTTCCTGCCAGATGGTTTCCAACCGCTCCAGCGTTTCGGCTTTGGCCACTTCGCTGATCCACTCGTCGCGCAGGTCTGCGCTGATCTTCGAGTTCGCACTGCCTAGCCCGTCATCGTCGTCACCTTTTTCAGAAACGCCAGTAATGGCCTTGAGGGTGTGGCGCTGAAGGTAAGTGACGGTGGATGCGATGGCCTGAATGTTGTTCTTGCTCCCGCTTTGGTCCGCATTGGCCTCAAGGGACACAGAATCGGTATGACCCTGGCGGTGTTTGAGAATGCAGGTTACGCGGATCAGGTCTTTTTCCTGATGGGTTTTCCAGCTCCAGGCAAAGCCATGTTTTGAAAGGGCAGGGCCGACCGCTTCGACCACATCGGAGAGTTCTGCGTGCTTGTAGTGAGTGCGCCCGTTCTTCCCGGTGAAGTCGACAGTTTTGCGCTTGATGATTTCGACAGCCTCGGACTTGAAGGCGGCCAAGGCATCGTTGAACGCTTTCTCTGCCTCGCGTTCTTCCCAGCGTTGCTGCAGGTTCATCATCTGCTCCACTTGGTCGAGTGTGGCGCCTTGTTTCATGGCGGCCATCATCATTCCCATGGGGGAATTGGCAGGTACCTGGTCTGCCGGCGCGGCCAGTTCGCGCTGCGGCGCCTCAATGATTTCTGTGCTCATGGTGTCCTCAATCAATATTGGATTCGGATAGCCGGGATCAGCCCCTTGGCAATCAGAATGACGGCTTGCTTGGCGCACTCGTCGGGTAAACCGTTTTCGATGAATGCAGCCAGGGCGGCGTTGTTGATGCTGGCCTTGTGAGCGATATCGGCCTCGCGCCGGCGCTGGGCGGCTTCTTCTGCTGCCTTGGCGTCGGCCTGGCGCTTGATTTCTGCCTGGCGGGCTAATTCGGCGGCATCCTTGGCGCGTTGCTCGGCGGCTAGCTTCTCCGCTTCGGCACGGGCCTCGGCTTGTTTCTGACGCTCAATGGCTTGCTGACGATCCTGTTCTGCGCGTTCGGCTGCGGCTCTTGCATCCGCTTCACGCTTGGCGGCAGCATCGCGCTCGGCCTGGGCCTTGGTTTCCGCGTCGGCTCGGGCCTTTTCAGCGGCTTGGCGGGCAATCTCGGCCTCGCGGTCTTTCTGATCCTGTTCGGCCTGTTTGCGTCGTAGCTCGGCCAGTTCTGCCTGCTCGGCTTCGTACTTCTGGCGTTCAGCCAGGGCTGAGTTCAGAATTTCCAGCGCTTTGGCTTTGACCCGGTGAGCTTCTGCTTCAAACTCTTCCCAGGACTCGCCCATCACCGCAGATTCAACTATTGTGATGCGCTGGCGGAGGGTTTCAACATCAAGCCCACCCACTTCCCGAGCTTGCTCTGCCATGCCGTCCAGTGCGGCACGGTGGAGTGCTACGCGGCTGGCCTCTGCTTCTTCCCAGTCCGTGAGCGGCTTGCGGACTTCATCAGCCAGTGCGTCCAGTTCGTCACGCATGCGCTTGCGTTCAGCGTCGATCAGCTTGGGGATTTCCTTGAGCCTGTCCACCTGCTCTTTGCCTAAGCCATCCAGAGCGGCTTTGATCTTGCGCACCTTGAATGCGCGGCTGGCGATTTCCTTTCGGCCCTTGTCGGTCTTCAGGTTCGGCGCATGCCCGGTGACTTCTTGTCGGATGCGCTCGATATACGGGTCCAGACCGTTTGGTGTTTGGTAAATTTGCAGCGCCGTTTCTGCCGGCGGCAGTTCCGTCAGCTCTAAGACTTCGGTCATGTCATGCTCCAACTAAGTAAGTCAGCAGGGCAGGGCCGAATGCAAACAGGCCGCCTGCCGCGATGACTGCAGGAATTGCGATTGCGAAGGTAGGGAGCCAGCCCCAGGGCGGGGTGCTGCTATTTGGTGCGTAGCATCCCTGTCCATCGAAAGGGTTACGGCGGCGAGTGCGGGGAAAGCCGGGGTTTTGGTCTGTCACGGCTGCCCCCAGATGCTAAGAACGCCCTCAATCCCGAGTGCGATAAAGAAAGCGGCGCAGCAAAAGAACACCGCAAAGATGAAAAACTCGATCAGCACGGCAGTGCCTCCAGTTCTTGCTGGGTCATGCAGTTATGCGTGGTGTCTGCCCAGTCGCCGATGATTCGTTCGCGTTCGGTGCGCAGAGCAGGGCGCAGGCTTTCATCATCCAGCGCAGCAAGCAGTTTTGCGGAATAGTCGAAACCCGCCGAACTGGACGCCAGAAGCGCATTCTCCATTTCTTCAATCAGCCCTATGCGGCTTACCTTTTGAGGAATCGATTGCAGGGTCCAGGCGATGTTTACGTACAGTGTTTTGCCGTACAGGCAGTTGCGGATCTGCTCCGCGATATAGGCGCGGCGGCGCTCCGCCAGCTCGTAAGCGCGTACCTCGCGCTCTGCGATAGCGTTCATGTTTAGCTCCGGGGATTGCGCCGAGACTGGCGCCATTGAAAGGGGAGAGGGTTAGCCTGCGTCTGCCGCCGTCACTGCATCTGCGCAAATGCAGGTGTTGGCGGGTTTCGGGGTTCTATGCCCTCTAGTCGCAGCACTCCCGCCGCCCATGGCGTGGGCGGGTTTGATATCGAATTGGTTAAGGGAGTGGGAATGCTGCGGCTGGAGGGTGCCCGCTTTGGGGCTTGTGTTCTATTCGCTGGGCTTGGGAGCCTTAATAATCAAGTGCTGTTATGATCGCCTCGCTCGAATTGTTTTTTTATCAGGGTGCTGTTGAATGTTTACTAGAATCTTTGGATCAGTACGACGTGAGTATTTGCTTAGGGCTTACGTCATAGGCTTAGCTTTTTTTGCCCTTTTCGTCTTCATGGATTACCAGGCAGGCTGGCCTGATGGTTTTTTTTGGAAACGAACATTCCCAGGCTTAATTTGCTTGGCACTGTTCCCATTCTCGAAGCTTGTTTATGACGAGTTAAAGCGTTTTGTGCTCGGCGACAACGTTTTTATTCTGAACGCCATAGTGATGCTCATAGCTAAGTTAATCATTAATTTCGCCTTGTTTCTGTGTGCTTGGTTTGTTGCACCTCTGGGCATTGCTTACTTGTGGTACGTGTCTAGATCGCGTGCATAGTTTCCTGATCATCAAGGCGGGCAGGGCGCTACTCCTGCTGTGTCGGCTTCGGAGACTCTTAGCTATGCCACCCGGGAATGGTCGCAATCTTCCGTCCGACTTCATATGCGACAGTTTTGCGTGTCTGCTTTCCACGCCGCCGCCATGATGATGCCCCTGTCCTGGCGCAGGGGAGGCAGATCACTATCTGCTGCCAGTACGGCTACCCAGGTCGGCCCGCCGCGAGCCCGAGGAGATCCGGCTATGCCGGCCCGCCTGGGCGGGTGATGATTCAGTAGGGCAGCCATGCCATGAGCGGCTTGCCTGTACGCTTATTGATGGAGCCGTCGGGTTTCGGTCCGCGAAACATCACGCGCAGACCGTTGGCTTTGACTGTCTTGTGCGCCAAGTCGATCCAGTCCTGGCAGAACTGCGGTGCGTCAAACTCAGGCGACACTTGTCGGGGCTTGCTCGATTTGAGAATTGTTGCCGCCCGCTCCGCGTACCACTCGTTCAGCTCTTGGGCAGTCATCTTCTCCCGCACCTTCTTGGGGGGGGCTTTACGCGCTGCCAGCGTCTTGGCCAGCGGCTCGGTCATACCAAATACACAAAATGCTGACATCGCTTTCTCCCTTGGTTGCCATCCGGCGCGACTCTCAATGAAGCCCGCCTCGGATAATGCCGGTCTATTCCCGGCTGTCACCTTCCGTGCTAAGTTGGAAATTCCGATTACAACTAGACATGGAGGGAGAGCGTGATTCCTGTTCTATCCAGTGCTATTGCTGCGGTTGGGTACGACCCCAACACTAAAAGAATGCAGATACGGTTTACTAGCGGTGGCATTACATATACATACTGCGGAGTTCCGCAATCTGTATACGACGGCCTTATGTCTGCGCCATCCAAGGGCACTTACTTCGACAGGGTTATTCGTGATCGCTATCAGTGCTAGATAGCGCTTGAATAGCCTGGTCGATAAGGCCTATTTCTTTATTGAAGTCGATCGTCCAGGAGGTTCCTTCTGATCGCGGAAGATCTGGACGATCGGTTGTAAGCGTGTTGTTGGTCGCGCACATCGCTAGTCTTGCAGCCTTTAGGGCCTGATTGGCCCTATCAATAGCCCTTCGGCGGGCATCTTTTCTCTCAGTCATTAATCTTCTCGCTTCAGTAAGCACCACCATTGATGCTTACCAAAGCGGCCTGTTTCCAGGCCGTTGCCGGGATTCCAACCAGCGTGACCGTTTCCGTTTTTGGCCGTCTACGCCTCACCCTCTTTTTCCGTGAACCGCGCTTGGCGGACTGGAAACGGCAGGGATACCGCGCAGAGCCACAACCATGCTTGTGGGTGCTATTGAGCCGGACGAACACCCCGCATAGGTGAGGTGAGCAACATCGGCAGGTGTGTTTTTAAAGAGCCTCCGCCTTGGCGGGCGCAGCCTTTGCTGCTGGCGCTCTCTGTACCGTTACTTACCGTGGCTTTGCCTAAAGGTGTTCTGCGGTTTTGGTGAAGCGTTAGATAAAGTATAGATTTCTCTAAACATATAAGTCAAGAAAAATCTAAACACAACGGCTGTGCCGTGCGGAGGCGTTGCGTAATTGGGAAGTTAATCGCGAGCCGAGCTATCTGATGGGATCTGTAAGCGTCCTGGTTATGCGACGAACGAAAGATGTCATGAGGTGCGCTTCAGGCAGTGCGTCTGGTGTGACGTCAACCACACCTGGACGCAATGGAAGAGGGCGCTACCCGGCAAGCAGGCAAAGAAAAAGCCCCTCATGAACTGCACCCCAAAGGTCGGATTAATGTCCAACTTTTGGGGTGCAGTTCATGAGGGGCTTTGTCGTATGGGCTCGTTACGTGAGCTGACGTATCAGAACGGAAGGCCGGGGAACCGGTCTTTTAGCTGTCGGATAAGTTTTTGCCGGGTCGACACCACTTGCTTAGTATAGGTTTGATGGCTTTCGACTGTTCGGCGAGCGGGCTCGCGCAACGGAGAAGTGTGGAGTGGGCTGCGACTAGCCTGGTTAAGTTTTTCGTAGATAGTAATACCTTCTGTATGACTTCAAATTACCGCTGCAGCCTGGAAATGGAGGTGATCCAAGGCAATGGTTCAGCAGAGAACTTGAAGGATAGTGAGGTAGCGAGATTGCCACCTTTGAATGAGATCAGTCTCATTGTACCAGTATGGGCTTTTCGCCCCTTTAGGCATAGAAGTGCTTTGTAACGCTTCCTGGGGCATAGGGGCGTCAGGGCCTGTTCTGTATGCCCAACAAGAAAGCCCCGGGAGGGGCTTTCAATATTAGGTAGTCGCTAGATATTATGCGGCTTTACTAACTAGTACTGAGTTAGTGTCTTCTTTACCGCAAAATGCATATGCGATTTCTGTCGAAGTCATGCGACACAATGCCATTTCTGCTCCTTCTCGAATTGCTTGCGCGAATTCATTTCGGCAGCTTGAAAGGGCTGCAGCGAGAGAAACATACTTTACGTTTGACATGATAACTTCCTAAAGATAAAAAGCGTTAACTAATGCTGAGCTCTAGCCACCTATCCACCATCTTGGAATTTAACTTCCCATGTAGCGGATTATTAGGTTGCTTAATTGCATCGTTAAGGCTTCTATTAATGCTAATTAAAATATTTAGCAGATGGGCATTTCTACCATAGAACTTAAGCACACGAGAGGAGTTGTGACTGCTAAGTTCAATTGTGCCCGTAATTGCAGTGTGTAGTACGTCATGCAGGTCTCCAATAGTCGAGGAGTCACTTACATCCCAATATTTAGCGGACGTTACAAGCTTCAAAAGCTTAGTGACACGTCGTCCAGTAGGACTTTGAATGATCTCGATAAGGGCCTCAGCGCCTCGCGTCTGCTCACCCTCATCAACCTTAAAGATACCATAAGCAAACGACGATTTGCTACTGTTTGTGTAGTCAATGTGTTGCTTTGCCCACTCAAAATGGCTCTTTAACTCCAGAGCAAAGACATCTGGCTCTGTCAGTTTGGACCATGCTTCTTCAGTAAGGTTCAATGTTTCTTCAGAAAGCTCTTTCAGTTCGTATGACAACTGTTCCTCCTAAGGGTTGGGATATGCATATAGCAGGTGCGTAGGGGGCTCCTAGCGCACTAGCGGTGGTGTAGAGGTAGATTGTTCATTGTTTCCCTTTGTTGTTTTATGGATGAAAAATAAGGAGCCAAATGGCTCCTTGTCTCTTCCTGCTCAGTCCTTCTTACGTACAGCCTCCCTGGGCTGGGTCACGTTTCCAGTCATTCACTTGCTCCCATCTTTCTTCACGTCTAGGGCTTGCTCTGCTTTGGGTTGGTACGGTGGCAGGTCAGGCGCCCGGGTAGCGCACCCAGTCAGCATTACCAAAAAGAAGCTACTCAATAAAGCGAATCGCACGGCCTTTCCCCTCTAAGCTGCCCCAGCTAAAAAAACTAACACCAGTGTTCCCGTAAGTGACATGGATTACAGCATTGGCACCAAGTTTAGCGGCCTCTGCCTTTAGCTTGTCATTGACCATTTCTTTGGTGGGGTCTGCATGAAAAACGGTTGTCTTGTTAACTGTCACCGTTAAGTCGCCCAGCCGTTCATATTTTCGATTTTCGATATCAGACTCTGTGATTAAGATTTCGCTAGCATTTGTTTGAGGGACAACAGCCTGGTGGGGGTGTGTAGTTGCTCCGTCCACTGTGCTTGTGGACCATGTGGCGCATCCAGTCAAACTGATTAGCAAAGCAACAACCAGTGTCTTTTTCATCCTCTTGCCTCTTATATTTTCATGCATAACTAAACTCTAGTTACTTGATTGTTAAAAAATAAGGAGCCAAACGGCTCCTTTTCTCACGATCTTCTGTAGTACTTCCTATGCTCTACCATCGTTCCGATGATCTGGACGTGATGCTGATCGCTTCGCATTGATGGGTAGTCTTGGTTGAGCGGCACCAGTTCGAAAACCTCCTGGCCGTCCTCGCCAATGCGCAGTAGGCGATACTTTTTGAACGTGGCCTCCTCGTCGCTGTTCTTGGCTACCACAAAATCACCAGGCCGGGGGCTGACCTCACAATCAACAATGATACGGTCACCCTCCCTGAAGTCGGGCTGCATGGAGTCGCCTTTGATCTGGAGCGCAAAGGCGCGCTCAGACAGATCCAAGTCGGTCAGCAGGTACTCCATTCCCTCGAACGTGAAGTTCTGGCCTGGGTCGCAGAACACGCCGGCCTGGACGTAGTTCAGCAGAGGGATGCGGCGCTCGCCTACTGCGGCGGGGATGACGTTGGCGTCAAACCCCTCAGATTTTGGCCGCCCAAGCCCTTCAGGGCGGTCTAGACTTCCTGCCTCAAGCTCTGCTTCTTTCTCTATTGCTCTAGCCACGCGTTCGCCGATGCTTCGACCACTGTTGTAGGTCGGCGAAAGGTACTGAGCGATTTGCGCGCGTTCGCGCCCGACTGACCGTGCGAAATCGGCAGCATTGCCTTGCGCACGGTCGTCAATCAGCTGTTGCAGGTTCCTGCGGCGGGTGGCGTAGATGTCCATCACGTGATTAAAGCAAGAAAAAACTAAACATTGGTTTAGATGTTTCTTCTCTTTTTGTTTAGAATTATCTATACTTGATGCATGGACGCAAAAAACATCATCCAAGAAATGGGCGGTCGCCAAGCCGTTCTCCAGATTACGGGGTTAACCAAAGGTCGGATCTCTCAGTGGGAGAAGGCCGGCGAAATTCCAAGGGCTTGGCAACTGGTTTTCCACCACATGAATCCGGTGGTGCCTGCACCGGCGCCGAAGGAAAGGAACAGCCATGCCTGATCCCAAAGACCGCGAGCCCATCCCGATTGGGCCGACAGACGTCTAGTGCAGCGTCGCGGCCCCGGCCTCGCCCAAGCCGTGAAATTCATTCCATAGCAGTCGATCCAGCACGCCCTCTACATGGGCCTCTGTTGGGTATTCAAACATTTGCCTGGCCAGCTCTTCGGCACGGTCCAGCAGCTCCAGGCGCTCTAAGTCGATTTCTTCTTCCATGCCGGTAGTGTCCGGCCCATTCAGATTCTTATCCATACGTAGTTCCCGAGGATTGCAAAGGTCTCAGGGCTACTTTACGAAAGCAGGACGGATCAATCATGCGAAACGAGTCGCACAAATCCAAGCTGAAGGCCTTGCTGCACTACGTCGATCAATGGCGCGCACGCGTGGGGAGCCGGGAGGCGGTGGCCCTGGCCATTGTGGAAACCCATCAACGCCACGGACTGGAGTCCAGCAGCAAAATCCGTTTCGAGACAGCCGGTGACACATTCACGTTGGCCAAGAATGCAGCTGATCGGATCTTCCGCTGGCTCGACGATCAGACGAAAGACAACAACTACATGCCAGCCAACTTTGAGCAGTCCATTCTCCTGGCCATGCCAGAAGACCTGCGCTACGCCTATGTAAACGAAATGCTGCGTCCGCTGGGCTTCTCCGCGCGCAAGTTCATTTTCTGCTTCGGGCAAGAGTTCGATGTGGTGGACCGCGTGAAGGCGATCAACAAGGAAGGCTCGGAAGCCATGGCGGCGGTGCTGAATCTTTCCCAAGACAGCAGCCTGGATGCGATGGAAGCCGCGCACAAGGAGCTGTCAGAATCCATCGGTACCCAACGCGCAGCGCGCTCAGCACTGGAAGAACAGATCGCCCAGCGTAAGCATGTGGGGGCCTGATATGCGTTTGATTTATCGGGAGTTCACGCTTCGGGATGGATTGAGTTGGAACAATCTTGTGGCATTGGTGCGGGCGAATGCGCGTGCCGCGATCGACAACGATAAGCCGCTCAAGGTCATCGTGACTCAAGCAGAGGCAAAGCGTCGCAGCGTCCAGAATCGCTACTACTGGGTCGCGGTGATTACTCCGATCGCTGAGCAGGCCTGGGTAGGCGGGCACCAGTTCAGCAAAGAGTCCTGGCACGAACTGTATGGCAGGATGTTCGGAGTCTGCGAGGACATCACGTTGCCTGATGGCGAGGTAGTTACCCGCCGACTCTCCACTACCGATATGACAGTCTCGCAGTTTTCGGAGTATTGCGAGCGTGTTCAGGCTCATGCCGCCCAAGAGTATGGAGTGGAGTTCTCATGAGAGCCTGGAACAGTACCCTGCGTGCCAGCGGACCGCTGCGCACTTATAAGCCGATGAAAGCTACGGCCTGGAAGAAGCGGGCGCCTAAGACACGAGTCGGGCGGCACGACGCCAAGCTGCGTAATGCCGTGCGTGGTCACCCCTGTTATTTGCAGATTCCCGGACTGTGTCGCAGCTATCCCGATGACCCGACTGTGGTCCCGTGCCATCCCAACTGGCTGGAGTACGACAAGGCAGGCGGACTGAAAGCCCCTGATTTTTACACCGTCCCAGGCTGTTATGCCTGCCACGCAGAGCTGGACCAAGGACGACGGTTTACTCGCGATGAGAAGAAAGCGATCTGGGAGCGTGCATTCACTGCTTGGCGCCCAGTGCGGGATAAGGAGTTTGTATGAGCGTCAAGGTAATGACGGCCGTATTTGAACGGTACCCGGTCGGTGGCGGTGAGATGATTCTCGCCCTGGCGCTGGCCGATCACGCTGATGACGATGGGGCCAAGGTTTTCCCGTCCATTGAGCATCTGATGATAAAGACGCGGCAATCGCGCCGCACGGTCCAGTATCAACTGCGCAGGATGGAGGAGTCTGGCTGGCTGATTCTGGTCAATAGCGGTCATGGTGGACGTGGCCAGTCCCGCGAGTATCGAATCAACCTCGATTGGATTAAAGGTGGCGAAGTGCCGGGCCAAGAAAACGGTGCAGAAATTGCACCCATTTCTGATGGAAAAAACGGCGCAGATTTTGCGCCCATTAATTCACCTGAAAAGGGCGCAATTCACGACATAAAGGGCGCATCTGACGACACAAAGGGTGCAAACGACGACATGAAAGGGTGCAACGGGTTGCACCCGCATATAACCACCATAGAACCATCAAGTAACCGTCATAAACCATCAAAGGCTGACGCCTTGGTTTTGCCCGATTGGCTGGATTCTGATGCGTGGTCGATGTGGGATGAATTCCGAAAAGAAAAATCCGGTAAGGCTTGGACGGAGGCAGCCAAGCGGCTTTCCCTGCGAACACTTGGCAAGCTACATGCCGCTGGGCAGGACCCCATAGCCGCCATCGAGCAGAGCATTGAGCGTGGTTGGACTGGGCTTTTTGGCATCAAGGAAAGCAACGCCGGACAAGGGCTCTCAGCGCAGTCCGGAGCCTTGAATCGCCAGGAGGCCTTAGAAGCCCGAAACCGAGAAATTGCCCGTCTAGCCGCTTTGGAGTCCTGAGATGCACGACACTGAAAAACAGCAGTTCTTTGGCCTTATGGCCGACGTCTATGCCTTCTACCACAGGGACACATCGCGCTTTGCGTTGAACGTCTGGTGGGAGGCCATGAAACCCTTTGATTACCCAGCCGTGAACGAAGCCATAAACCGGCATTGCGTGAACCCGGACAACGGCCAGTATGTGCCGAAGCCTTCGGACATTGTGAAGCTGTTGCGTGGCTCGACTCAGGATAGCGCCTTGGTGGCCTGGGCAAAAGTGGATAAAGCCGTGCGTACCGTCGGCACATACCGCAGCGTGACATTTGACGACCCGATCATTCTGCTGGTTCTGCAGGATATGGGCGGCTGGATCGCCCTGGGGACGAAAAAAGAAGACGAGTGGCCGTTCGTGGCGCGTGAGTTCGAGAACCGCTACCGAGGCTATGCCACGCGCCCCAGCCTGGAATACCCCCGTTGGCTACCGGGTATTTCTGAAGCGCAGAACAGCCAGGCCGGCCAGCCGGTAGAGCCGCCGGTGCTGATCGGTGATGCTGTGCGCGCCAAGCTGGTGCTGCAGAACGGCTCCGAAACGCAACGCATCGGGTTCCAGCAGCTCAGCGACAGAGAAATGCAGGAGGCATTGGCTCCCAGCTCACCGCGGAGGCTGCAGGCATGAAGCGCAAGTACGGAAACCGCAAGGTCACGCTGGACGGCCACACCTTTGACTCGAAACGGGAGGCCTGCCGATATGGCGAGCTCAAATTTCTGGAGCGGGCAGGGCAGATAACCGACCTGGAGCTGCAGCCCCGTTTCGAGCTGATCCCCAAGCAGCGCCGCGACGACGGTAAGCCGGAGCGGGCCTGTGAATATGTGGCTGACTTCCGGTATACGGACGTCCGCACCGGTCAGCAGGTAATCGAGGACACCAAGGGCATGCGCACGCGGGACTACATCGTAAAGCGCAAGCTCATGCTCCAGGTCCACGGCATTTCGGTGCGGGAGGTCTGATATGTCATACCCAAGCTGGATGTACCAAGACCCATCGAAGCATGTTGATTTCGTGCGCCGGAAGCGGAAAGAGCACCAGGAGCGGCAGCCCGAGGCGAAAAGGGAGCGGGCGCGGGAAGGACTTAAAGCGTTATTCGGGGAGGGCAACCATGCAAAAACTGAGCGGCGATGATTTGCTTTGGAACTGGGCCCGCTGGTGCTGGTCCGGGGAAACGGTCGGGAACATGGAGCGGTATGTGCCCTGGGAGGACGATTACCGCCCGATCAACCAAGACCACGCCCAGGCTGTGGACGCTCTGTACCAGCGCCTGCCGCTTTATCAGGCCATGGTGGTGCAGGCTGAGTACACCCGCAAGAACTCGCACTTTGGCAATCTATCGGCATCTGAGCGCCTGGTGGTAGCTCGTCGGTGGATTCGCCAGATTACGGGAGCCATTTTGCGGGACGAGGATTACAAACGGCACCTGGAAGGATTCAGGGCTAAGGTAGAAAAGGAGATATTGCTTTGAAGTATGCGTCGGAGGTGATTGATCTGCTGGCGGCGTATCCGGGGCTAGGATTTAGGATGGCGCAAATCGTTCGACACGTCACTCAAGCGAAGAGCATCAGTGATTCACGCCGTGGAGCGGTTAGGGAAGGGGTACGACAAGTGTTGGTTGAGTTGAGCAAGTCAGGGCAGATCCGGGTTGAAAAATCAGGCGCAACTTCAGCCACTTATACTTGGCTGCCAAAACTGCAAGATTACCGGCTGGAAAACTGCAAGGGAAACTGCAAGAATACCAGTGAGCACAACTGTGCCTGTAGGTTTTGAATCAAGCCCGCCCATCGAAAGATCGGCGGGTTTTTCTAACAGCCTAAGAGATTATCGGTTCAATGGTCGTTTGAAATGAGCTGGGCTTTCATGATAGTTAGCTTCCTGCCAAGCTGCTCTTGTAGTAGTTCTGTATATAAAGGAGCGGGCCGACCCTCGGCCTGATCAGGAATTATTGGCGTGAACTTAATATGCTCCGCAATGATTTCTAGAATTGCTGGCTCGAATGCGTCTTCCGGCCTGCTGACATCCACATGCCGTTCCTGCCCCTCGTACACAAATGGAACTCTGTATTTCATACTTAATCCTTTTCGTCTGTTATTAGCCTTTCCCGCTCTTGTTCTTGGTGGGGTCTGCAAGGACGTACTTTTGCCCTGATTTTGGGGTGGGCGGTAATGGCTCCCCCTTGACGACAGTTCTTTCTTCTCCTGTCTTCCCGCCTCTTGGTCCGCGAATCTCGTATTGCCCAGACTTAGTGGCTATTTCTCCCGGCTTCTTCATGGAAGGATCTCCTTTGGTAATGGAAAGCCCAACTTATCACTACATTTTGTTTCTATCTAATTTGGTCGAATATATATGCCGCCTAACAAGATCTCTCTTTGATTTAATTGTGGGCTCAGTAGATAATTCTAATTTACAAGTTATACCGACAGAGGCCATTTATGAAGCAACGAAAGGCAGTTCAAATTTGCCCACACTCTGATGGGATTGCTGCATTGGCGGATGATGGGACCATATGGTGGTTAAACGGGAGTCAGGGTTGGGTTCAAATGCCAGCCTTGCCTGATATTGAGATTCCAGAAACCAATAGATTTAAACCAAGCCGTCCTCCTGGGATGGCAGTAACAGATTGACATTGACCGCCTCCGGGCGGTTTTTATATGGATGAAAGAAATGCCCCTGCCAGCGAGACCATGCCCGCCTGCTGAGTTGGTTGGTGAGGACGCACAGCTATTTCTTACGCTTCGTCCCGCGCCAGAGATCGGCGAATGGGTGCAGCGAAACATTCTGGCAGACGATGGCCCCATCCATAATCCCGACCACTTCCACCTAATTGACGCTGATCTGTGCTTTCTGTGGGCATCAACAGCTTTCACAAAGCAAGGCCGCTCGGTTCTGGGGCAGTGTGAGCAAGTGATGTTCCGCACAGGCGGGTGGCAGAAAGCCCGCCAAGAGCAACAGATGCGCGAATGGTTCGGCTACGTCCCGCAGTTCATCATCACCCTGGCAGCCGATTACTGCTCTCAGTGCAGCGACGTCGAGTTCTGCGCCCTGGTCGAGCATGAGTTGATGCACATTGGCCAGCAGATGGATGAGTTCGGCTCACCCAAGTTTGATAAAGAAGGATTCCCCAAGCTCCGCATGGTCGGTCACGACGTGGAAGAGTTCATTGGGGTCGTCCAGCGCTACGGCGCATCTCAAGATGTGCAGCGGCTGATTGATGTAGCCAAGGCAGGCCCATCGGTGGCAAGAGCCAATATCGCACACGCATGCGGTGCCTGTTTGAGGGTGGCTTGAATTTTCTCACTTTGGATAGAGAAGTTTGCTGACATCAAACACATAGGAGGCAAAAAAAGCGGAAAGGTAAATCGCACTCTCAGTTACGTCGTTCTGTTTTAACACGGTAGCGACAGCTACCGCGAGAGCCATTCCGGTGATTATTCTGTAACCCAAGTACAGGATCGACTGTAGAGTCAGTGGGGCAAGCGAGAGGCCTTTGATTTCGAGTTTTTGATGATCAAGAAGCAAGTTGATCATCCCCATCACGGTGCCTAATAGGGAGGCACAAATTACAAGAAGAAGGCTTATCCCAGTTGCATGCTCGCAAAAAATATAAATTGCACCCAAAAGTATAAGCGCTGCAAAAACGATGAAGAGAAATACAGATGGCCATATCTTCGGCTGGTTTTTAGGTTCATTGCACATGGTTTGGTTACCTTGAGTTTAACTGTCTGATTTTACTAAACAACCCTACTTGCACCATACGGATTCCACATTATGGCAAAGCTTAATGAGGCGGTGCAGCGCTTCATTGTGCAAGCGCTTGCTTGCTACGACACGCCCTCACAGGTGGCGGAAGCTGTCAAAGAAGAGTTTGGTATCGAAATAACGCGCCAACAGGCGGCCAGCTACGACCCGACGAAAACTATGGGAAAGACGCTGGCAAAGAAATGGCGGGACCTTTTCGATGAGACCCGCACTCGATTCCGACGGGAAGTGGCAGAGATCCCAATTGCTGACCAGGCCTTCCGCCTACGTCAGCTTCACCGTATGGCGAACGAGGCGATGCGCCGTAAGAATATTGTCCTGGCTGCTTCCTTGATGGAGCAGGCTGCCAAGGAGATGGGCGGCATGTTCACCAACAAGCGGGAGCTGAGCGGGCCAGGCGGAAAGCCCATGGAACATAGAACGGTGGTGGTCGATGAAAAATCAGTCGCTGCCGCCGTCTCAGCACTTGAAGATGAGTACTGATGTTGAGCCTGATGTTCTGCGCCAAGTAGCAAAGGTCCGTTGTCAGGACGAGGGACTTTTCTTTGCCCGGTACTTCTTCAAGCAGCGCACCGGTGGAAAGATGATCGTGGCCCCGCACCACAAGGTGATCCAGCAAACGCTAGATCGTGTGGTGTCTGGTGAGATTACCCGCTTGATCATTAATGTCCCACCTGGATATACAAAGACCGAGCTGGCGACGATTAACATGATCGGGCGCGGCCTGGCGCTGAATAATCGCGCCCGTTTCATGCACCTGTCTTACTCGCACAATCTGGCGCTACTGAACTCAAGTACAGCGCGGGGCATTGTTAAGTCGCAGGCTTATCAAGGCATGTGGCCCATGGTGCTGCGCGACGATGCCGACAGTAAGGCCATGTGGTGGACTGAGCATGGCGGTGGCGTATATGCGTCGTCTGCTGCCGGTCAGGTCACTGGCTTTCGGGCCGGGCATATGGAGCCAGGCTGGCAGGGAGCGTTGATCATTGACGATCCGGTCAAGCCTGATGATGCATACAGCGATACCGTGCGCGGCGGCATTAACGACCGATTCAACGAAACGATCAAATCCCGGCTGGCGATTGAAACCACGCCGATGATCGTGATCATGCAGCGGATTCACTACCAGGACCTGAGCGGCTATTTGCTGCGTGGCGGGTCTGGGGAGAAATGGCATCACCTGAATCTACCGGTGATCATTGACAACAGCCTACCGTACCCGGAAGAGAATACACACGGCATCCCGATTGACCACGGCCTGCCTGATGGCTGGCTCTGGCCTTTCAAGCACAACGAATCGCACCGGACCGCGCTGTTTTCTCACCGGCGAACCGCAGAGGCGCAGTACATGCAGCGTCCGCGCCGGTTTAACGCCGAGGGGGCGCTGTGGACTGAGGCCCTGATTGCAGCGGCCCACGCGCTACAGATTCGACATGAGCTGATACGCACCGTGGTGGCTGTTGACCCGGCCACGACTGCGAGCGACGAAAGCGACGAGACCGGCATTGTGGCGGCCAGCTCTTACGGATCGGGCGACAACCGCCAGTACTCGGTAGATGGCGACTACAGCGGCAAGTACAGCCCGAACGGCTGGGCGCAGAAGGCCATCGGTGCATACGAGCAGCACAATGCTGACGCCATTGTTATCGAGACAAACCAGGGCGGCGACATGGCAGAGTCCACGCTGAGGAATGCTGGGTTCAAGGGCCGCATCGTGCGAGTCCATGCCAGTAAAGGCAAGTTCGCCCGAGCTGAGCCTATCTCTGCACTCTACGAGCAGGGCCGGGTCGCACACAAAGGCGCTCTGTACCTGCTTGAAAACCAACTTATGGAATATGTGCCAGCAACGGCCAAGAAATCGCCCGACCGGCTTGACGCCATGGTCTGGGCGCTGACTGAGCTGGGCGGCACGCAGGCCATGGGTTTGATGATTCCAAAGCGCCTACTTCAAGGCAGATAAATGGCAATTTTCAATGTTTCAGCGCGAGACGGCAGCGTTTCGCTGGTTATCCGTGCGCGCTGCATGTCCTGTGCGCGGCAATTGGCGGCTGATCGGTCGCCTGTGCATGAAAAGAGGTTGTGGCGTGATCCTGATCTGTCCAGTGTTGATCTGGTCAGCCATCCGGAGCGCCTGGGCTATTTCAGCGAAGGCATGAACGGGATACTTAAGCGGATTACGACATGACGGCAAGCAATCTACAACTGGCGGTGAACCATGCCATGCATGTTGCCGCGTTGGCGCGTGCCCGCATGAATCTGCTCAATCCCTTGGATATGGGGCTGGATGATAAGCGGGCTGCAGCCTGGTGTGAGTACGGCTTTAAGCAAAACCTGGACTTTCACGACTTTTATAAGCTGTATCGCCGCAACGGGCTGGCCAGTGGTGCAGTAGAGAAGCTGTCCGGGACTTGTTGGAAAACGAACCCTTGGGTAATTGAGGGTGACGAAGAGGATGAGTCGCGCAAAGAGACGGACTGGGAAAAGAAAACAAAGCGAGTTCTGACGGCCCGGTTGTGGCGTCGGTTTCGTGAGGCTGATGCCCGGCGCTTGGTGGGCCGGTACTCGGGTCTTGTTTTGCGAGTCAAGGACAGCGGCAAATGGCATGAACCAGTCAAGGGCGGCTCCAAGGCCCTTGTCGATGTGGTGCCGGTGTGGGCCGCAACGCTACGAGTATCAGAGTGGGATACCGATCTGTCGTCAGAGGATTACGGCAAGCCCAAATTCTGGAGCTATGTAGAACAGAGCACAAACGGACAGCCTGGGCGGAACATCAAGATTCACCCTGACCGCGTGTTCATCTTGGGCGATTACGCAGGTGACGCCATCGGTTTTCTTGAGCCTGTCTATAACAACTTCGTTTCACTGGAAAAGGTGGAGGGCGGTTCGGGTGAGTCGTTCTTAAAGAATGCAGCCCGCCAGCTCAACGTCAATTTCGACAAAGAGATCGACTTTAATAATCTCGCCTCAATGTACGGCGTTTCGGTTAATGAGCTGCAGGAGCGATTCAATGAGGTCGCAAAAGAGGTGAACCGGGGCAACGATGTGCTGCTGCCGACGCAGGGAGCGACGGTAACCCCGTTGGTCTCAGCGGTCCCAGACCCAGGGCCAACCTACAACATCAACCTGCAGACCATTTCAGCCGGCCTGGATATTCCAAGCCGCGTACTGGTCGGCAATCAACAGGGCGAACGCGCCAGCACCGAAGACCTGAAGTTTTTCTATGCGCGCTGCCAGTCACGCCGCATGGATCTGTCTTTTGAGATCGAGGATCTGGTTGACCACTTGGTGCGCATTGGCGTGCTTGATGCCACGGGCGAAAAGACAGTGATGTGGGATGACCTCACAGAGCAGACCTTTGCCGAGCGGCTGGATAACGCCGCCAAAATGAGCACGATCAACCAGACCGCTTTGGCGACGGGCGAGGAAGTGTTCAGCAACGACGAGATACGGGTTGCTGGTGGCTTTGACCCTAAAGACAGCGAGCCGTTAGAGGAAGGCGACGATAAGGACGAGGATGGCGACGAAACCAAAACCCCCGATCCTACCCCGTGACCTGCGTGACCCTGCTGGCGTAGATGCGCTGGAGCGGCGTGCAATGCGCGACTTGAATGTGCGCATCAAGAAGGTAGCGAAGGCTTACTGTGCTGCGCTAGACGAGATACCAGTAGAGCCAGTGGTTAACCGGCGCTACCAGTTCCGACTCGACACGTATTTGCTGCGCACCTTGCTGGCCAGGCTGGATGCCATCGTTGCTGAGATCCTACTGGAAGGGGGCGATGAGAATATCTGGCTCTTTGACCGGTACGTGGAAGTAGCCGCTACACGTGGCACGGCCCAGGTGTTCGCCAACCTGTCTCAGCAGTCCGCAGCGTACAGGGGCGGGCGCATCTCATTGCAAGAGATTCTACGCAGTGAGCCGCATCGCCGCCGTATGGCATTGCTTAGTGCTCGGGTAGCCGAAGAAATGAAGGGCGTTGTCGGCGACGTGAAGTCAAACATGACTCGGGTGCTGACTGAGGGGATAGGGCGCGGCCTGAATCCCCGAGAGGTAGCGAAGAACCTGACCGCCCAGGCCGGTATCGAGACACGGCGGGCGCATCGGGTTGCACGCACTGAAATCACCACAGCGCTCAGGCGTGCCAAGTGGGACGAGGCCAGCGATGCCGAGCAGGACTACGGCCTGCAAACCAAAGAGCTCCACTTGTCAGCACTGAGCCCCACAACGCGGGCCACCCATGCGGCCCGGCACGGAAAGCTATTCACGCGGGACCAGGTGCAGGACTGGTGGAGTCAAGACGGAAACTCAGTCAACTGCAAGTGCACGACAGTGAGCGTGATGGTCGATGACGATGGGAAACCTGTTGTGCCTTCGATCATTCAACGTGCGCAACAAGCAAAAACCAATATGGAGAAACGAGGCTATGCCTGGTCAGACACAGAATAGCGGGCCGATGCAGGTCAATGTGACCACGCAGGTCAACAGCCGGCAGATTCGTAAGATCACTCACAACGGACGAGAGCATTGGGTTCTGCCCAGCTACACGCTGCCTGCCAACGTGGTCATGAACGGCGGCTTGTACCCGGCCAGCGAGATCGATGCCCACTATCAGGGGCTGGAAGGAACGCTAGCACCGCTGGGCCATCCGCAAGTGGATGGTCAGTTCGTGTCGGCATTCAGTCCCGAGGGCATCAATGTCGGCCATGTGGGCGCGTTCAACCGCAACGTAAAGAAATCCGGCAACCGCGTCTACCTTGAAAAGTGGGTGGATGTAGAGGTTGCACAGCGCACCGAGGAAGGCCGAGCCTTGCTTGAGCGCGTGGAAGCCCTTGAGCGTGGCGATGATGTGCCGCCGATCCACACCAGCGTGGCAGTGTTTCTGGATCGCCTGGAGGCGAACGAAGAACAGAAAGCGGCCGGCGCGGAGTGGGTTGCCAAGATCAAGAGCATGGACCATGACGCCATCTTGATGGATGAGGTGGGGGCGGCCACGCCGGAGCAGGGCGTTGGTCTCATGGTCAATGCGGATCAAGCCAAGCCCTTGCAGGCCAATTCTGGCGCGTTGGTGGGCGAATCCTTCCGGGAGCGCGAGCAACGCCTGGACCGAGCTGCCAAAGAGCGATTTGCTCAAGGCACTGACGAATATGCCTGGGTTGCCGACTTCACGGACAGCCAAGCCATCATCGTTCGCAATGGCGGCGCCGCTGAGGTTTACGGATACAAGACCGAGGCCGGGAAGATCGTCTTTGACGACACCGGCGCGGCTGTCGTGCGCCAAGAGTCTTGGGTGGCAGTAGTCGCCAATAGCATCAAGAAAGGCGCGCAGAAGATTTTTACCCCGCAGGCCCGGCCTGCAGTCAACAACAAGGAGGGCGAAATGCCTCTGACTCCCGAAGAAAAGGCCGAGCTGACCAGCGATATCAGTAAAGCCGTAACTGCCAATATTGGCCAAGCCGTGGCCGACGCCATCAAGCCGGTTTCCGATGCCGTGACGGCACTGCAGGCCAACCACAAGGAACTGGCCGATCAGCTGACCGCCAATGCCAAGGCCGAAGAAGCCGAGAAGCGCAAAGCCGTGGCGGCCGCGCATGGCGATATTGTCGCCAACGCCTTGTCGGGCGAAGCCCTGGACGCCATGCACAAGTCCCTGGGCACTGCTGCGCCGCTGGGCGCCGGCCACATCCAGGCCAATAGCAACGCGCTGACTGCTGATGTCACCGCACTGCCGCAGGAGTAAGCCATGAGCCGCTATCGCCGCATCAATATCGACGGCAAGTCCGTCACCGAAACCCGTGTGGCTGCCGCTGCGCTGCTGCCTGGCACGTTCGCTGTGATCGATGCCAATGACAAGTTTGCCCAGGCTGTCGCAGCCGTGGGTCGGGTCTACGTCATCAACAGCGCCTATCACCAAGGTCTGGGCATTCGTGACGTTGTGCCTGCAGGCGATTCTGCCGTGGGTGACTACGTTGAAGAAGGCCGCGAGCTGGCCGTGCTGTGTCCGGCTGGTACCTACAAGAAGGACTCGCCCATCAAGGTCGGCGCCAATGGTCAGGGTGCCATCGCCACCAGCGACACCGACACCGTGATCGGCTACAGCCAGGATGAAGCGGTGATCACCTCCGGCCAGACCGACTTTATCCGCGTACGCATGCGTGTGGGCACTGTGGCTGCGCCAGCACCCTAAACAGGAGAACAAGACATGTTTCTGACTCAAGCCGCGATTGCGGCCAATCCCCGGCTGCTGGGCCATTTCCAGGCACTGCAGGCCAACCGCAATATCTGGAACAACCAAGACGCTGCGCTGATCCAGGCCAACCGCGCCGTCATGACGCCTGAAATGCTGCAGGCCAACGCGCTGGCGGGCCTGGGCCGCGAATTTTGGCAGGAGGTGGACCGCCAGATCGTCACCTTCCGTGACCAAGAAACCGGCATGGAAATCGTCAATGACCTGCTGGCCGTGCAAACGGTGCTGGACATTGGCAAGACCGTGAAGTCGTACAACATCGCTGGCGATATCGCTGATGATGTGTCGATCAGCATCGACGGCCAGGCTCCGTACTCGTTTGATCACACCGAATACGATAACGACGGCGACCCGGTGCCAATCTTCACTGCGGGTTACGGGGTGAACTGGCGCCATGATGCTGGCCTGCGTACCGCTGGGATTGACCTGGTGCTGGACTCCCAGGCCGCTAAGTTACGCAAGTTCTATAAGAGTATCGTCAGCTATGTGCTGAGCGGCTCCGAGCGAATCCGCGTGGATGGCAAGCCCGGTCAGGGCCTGAAGAACCACCGCAACACGGTGAAGCTGAATCTGGGCAGCGGGGCGGGCGGCGCGAGCATTGATCTGAGCACAGCCACTCAGCAGCAGATCATAGACTTTTTCACCAAGGGGGCTTTTGGTCAGGCGGCCCGTGCCAACAAGGTTGATGTTTATGACGTGCTGTGGGTGTCGCCCGAGATTTGGGCGAATCTGTCGCAGCCGTACCTGATTCAACTTGGTACTGGTGGCGGCACCGTTGCTGGCTCCGTTCTGGATGCGGTCAAGAGCTTCATTCCTGCCCGCTCGATTCGCCAGACGTTTGCATTGTCCGGCAACGAGTTCATCGCCTACCAGCGCCGCCAAGACGTTGTTTCCCCTCTGGTCGGCATGGCCGTCGGCACCGTGCCGCTGTTGCGCCTGCGCCCGCAGGACAACCACAACTTCCAGATCATGTCGGCCATGGGCTTGCAGATCAAGCGCGACGGCGACGGTAAGTCCGGCGTGCTGTACGGCGCTGACCTGGACTAAGGAGATGGGGATGGCTAAATATCAAGTCGTTCGTGCTTGGCACGGGGTAATCGTTGGTCAGGTAGTAGAGATGGAGAAGGTACACCCATCTCTCAAGGCCAACGTCATCCCATTGACTCAAGTTGCGCCAGCCTCCGATGAGGCCGGCGATCTACTGAAGCAAGCCCAGGCGGAAATCGATGCGATGCGCGAACAAGCCCAAGCTGAGCTCGCGCAACGTGTCGCCGAAGCTCAGCAGGAGGCTCAGGCCGAGGCTGATCGCATCATCAGTGAAGCAACCGCCGAAGCTGAGCGCATCAAGCAAGAAGCACAGCAGAAGGCCGGGGAACTGACCCCAGCAACGCCAGATGCGGGCAGTAAGCAGACGAAAGCCAAGTAACCGCCATCTAGGCGGTTATTTTATGTCCGATCATTCGGGCAGACGCTTCCAAGCAACCTTAAATCGGTAGATGCCGAGCCCGAGAGGGTGGAAGAGCTTTGAAAAGTCCGGGGCTGCCTATTGCGGGCGGCCCTTTTCTTTTCTGGGATCTAAAAAATGAATCAATTTGAACCGCTTGTTTCTGTCGTCAGTGGTGAGCCGCTGGCATCCAGTCTAGTGATTGCTCAGGGTATGCGAGCCAAACACAAGAGCGTCATTCAGCTGGTGCGCCAGCATGCTACGACTTTGCAGGAGTTCGGGCCACTGGCATTTGAAATGCGTGTGGTAAAGCGTCCCCAGGGCGGAGGCTCGCCAACTGAATACGCAATGCTCAATGAGCAGCAAGCCGCATTACTGATCTCGCTCATGCGCAACAGCGACGACGTGGTTGCCTTCAAAGTGCGGTTGATTCGAGAGTTCTATCGCATGCGTGATGCACTGAATCAGCGAACGCAGAATCTCTATCAGCAGCTTCAGGCTTTGGTAGCCGAAGAAGTGGAAACTCAGGTGAAGGCATCCTTCGGCTCCCGCTTGATGCTGGAGCGAAAACGCGCCATCCCAGAGTTGCGAAAGCGGCGCGAACGGCTGGAGCATGAAATCCAGCCGTCCCTAACACTCAACTGACCCGGCCAAGCGCCGGGTTTTCTTTTTTTGGGGGGCTACATGATCACCGCAGAGCAAGCCCAGCAATATCTGGCCAGCCAAGGGATCAGCAAAGTCCCTGATTTCATCTTGGTCGCCTGGATTGAACTGGTAAACAGCATCCAAGGATGCCTGGAGGAGCATTACACGCCAGCGGTAGCGCTGCTGATTCAGTCCTATCTGTTGGCCCTCATGGCTTACGGGCAGGGTGATAAGTACATCAGCAGCCAAACTGCACCGAGCGGCGCGTCCCGCTCCTTCCGCTATCAAGGCTTTGCCGACCGGTGGCGCGGGATGCTTGGGCTGCTGCGTGGACTGGACAAACATGGCTGCACCAACGGACTGATTCCGCCTGATCCGACTGTTCAGGCCTATGGCGGTTTGTGGATTGCCAAGGGCGGCTGTCATTCTGGGGGGCGTTGATGAGCGAAACAGCTAACTGGAGCTATACCAACACTGCCACCGTGAAGCCCTACATCGGCACGGACGAGTGGGGCGGCAGCAAATACGGTGAGCCATACGAGATCGCCTGCACCTGGGCAGCCAAGTCAGAACAGATGCGGGATTCGCTGGGGGCGGAGTTCGTGACACGGAACCAAATCTACACCGAGGACCACCGACCGCGTTACTTGGATCTGATTCTGCTCAATGGCTCTACCGACTGGCAGGAGATCCGGGCCGTGACCGGCTGGGATATGTCCTTCTTCGACGAAGAGCCTGACTTTCTACTGGTGACGTGATGGCTGTCCGGGGAATCAAGCAGGTTAAGAACAACATGCGCAAGCTCCAGGCCGAGATCCAAGGGCGCCGGACAGAGGCGGCCGTATATGCGGTCTTGTCTCAAGGCGGCGCGGCTGCCGCCACAATGACGCCGGTGGATACCAGCACCTTGATCAACAGCCATTTCGTGGACATCAAAGCCGATGGCAACAAGGTGACAGGCCGAAACGGCTATAGCGCCGAGTATGCCGCCGCTGTCCATTCAGCGCCTGGCGTGCTCAAAGGCCAAGACCGGCCCGACCGAGAAGGGAAAAGCCAGGGCCAGTACTGGGACCCGAACGGCGAACCTCACTTCTTGACGGCAGGCTTCGACCAGATCGCCGCTGACGTGCCGCGCATTTTAAGGAACGCATACCGTGCTTTTGATCGACGTTCGTAACTGGGTAGTGGCGGCTCTGCCAGCAGATTACTTGGCAATGTTCTCATGGGTCGAATCATCCAGACCCGAGGATGCCGCCAGCCGCTACTGCATCGTCCAGCAAACAGGCGGAGCTGGACCCGTTGTTGAAACCCGCTATCCACGATTTCGCGTGGTGCTGCTGGGTAAGCGCAACGACCGCAGCGACGCGCAGAAGGTCATGACAGACACCGAGGTGCTGCTACAGGCCGCAATGGGCGATGCCGTGCCATGCGGTGCCGCCAGTATCCGAGCAATTACCGAGCCAGTCGGCCCGGGGTTCACCACAGAAAACCGGGCGTGGGCTCAGGTTGATTTTGAGATCATTATTTAGGAGGGCCTGATGGCTACCTGCAAGAATCAGAAATTTGTTGGCCGTGTGGCCATTTTGGAATATGCCATTGGTTGTGGCGATGTGATGCCCGCCGCGGCAGACTGGAAACGCTTGGGCGCCATGCGCGCCAAAGAGCTAACTATCGAATGGGAAACCACCGATGCGACGGCTGATGACTCCATTGGCGCATTGCGTGAGAACCTAGCCACGTTCCAGACCCTGAGCGTATCTGGCGATGGCGTGCTGAAAGTAGCCGGTACCGGTGCTGCTGCCTTGATCGCGCTGACCAAGCACGTCATTAAGCCAGAAGCAACGGGCGGTGAGCCAGTGGCCTGGATTCGTCTGACGTTCCCAGACCTGACGTTCACCTTCTTTGCCATCGTGACGAATATGTCGCGCTCTGCGCCTTATGACGATGTGGCTACCTATTCGTTTGAGGCCAGTGCAACGGCCAGTGACTTCGGCTTGATGGTGGAAGATACGCCAGATCCTGACGCTCCAGCCGTGGATACTGTGGTGGTTACCCCAGCCACTGCCAGCATTGCCGAAGGCGCAACCCGTCAACTGGCCGCTGCGATCACGCCCACCGGTGCGGCCCAAGGTGTTATTTGGTCGTCCTCGGATACCGACACAGCAACTGTCTCCCGGACCGGGATGGTCACCGCCGTAGCCGCCGGTACCGCAACGATCACAGCAACCAGCACGGCTGACTCCGCCAAGAAGGGAGAGTGCGCCGTTACGGTGACTGCATGATGATCCTTACGGATGTCGGTGAGGTCGGCGTCCACGTAGGCGAGCGGGTGCATCTCCTGCGCCCGTCGCTCTACGCGATGTCGCAACTCGGTGAGCCACGGGAGATTGTGGAGCTGTTCGCCGCAGTGATGGGTGAGGCCCCAAGTTTGGTGGATGCGCTGGCGGTTGTTTTGGCTTGCTCAGATGAGGATTTGTCTGACCTGTTTGGCTGTGTGTCGGCCGAGGGTGAAAAGCTTACCTACGAGCCAGGGCTGGTGGGGCCGGATGCCGTTGTGGTGCTGGCGCGCTGCCTGCTCAAGCACGGCGTTACTGGTTCGTTGCCAGAACTGCCCCGGCCAGCCGAGCAAGAGCCTGAGTACGTGCAGGAGTTCGACGCCCGTGCTCACGTTTCCATGGCAATGGCACATCTTGGGGTTTCTGAACGGGATGCCTGGCAGATGACCATGACCGGGTTAGTGGGGGCGCTGCGTGCGAAGTTCCCGCCGCAGGAAAGCGATGCGCCCGGCGCGCGCGCACCGAGCAAGGCAGAAATGGAAGAGGCGCTGGATTGGCATGACCGCGTGCTGGCGGCCCGGGGATAGCGAATGTCAGGCGTGAAGGGGTTCCACCGTAAGCTTGACCCCGGCAGCACGAGCTAGTTTCAGCACCGTGTCATATCGAGGCTTTGCACCAGGGGCGAGGGCTTTGTATAGGCTCTCCCGACCAACGCCGGCGTCTTTCGCCATCTTGGTCATGCCTCTGGCTTTGACTACATCGGCAAGTGCAGATAGGAAAAGGGCGGGATCGTCTTCTTCCAAAGCAGCGGATAGGTATTCGGCGATGGCTTCTTCGCTGTCAAGGTATTCGGCAGCGTCGAAGGGGGCTGTTTTGATGGTGGTCATGACTGATCCTCCTGGATTTGTTTCCACATAGCGATGGCGGTCTTAATGTCCTGCTTTTGGGTGGACTTGTCACCGCCGCTAAGTAGGAGATACACCACACGGCCTTCACGGGCATAGTAGAGGCGGTAGCCAGGGCCGAAGTGGATGCGCATTTCCCAGACGCCATCGCTAATCGGCTTCACGTCTCCGAAATTGCCTTGACCGGCTTGTTTGATGCGAACCACGATCTTCGCCCTGGCCTTGAGGTCTTTCAACCCTGTTAGCCAAGTGCTGAATGTTTCGGTGCGGTTGATCGTGTTCATGAGATGGATTGTATCCGAATGGATACTTATAATCAAGGGGTGCGCTAACTCTGCCTGGTATGGGCTTTCGGCGTTGGGTATTATCTCCTCATGCATATAGGGAGATAGGTGATGAGTAGATTGGTTTCCAGCTTAGGGCAATTGGTAGGTGCTTTGGTCGGGCTTGCTCTGATTGTGGTCGGGCTGGCGTCTATGGCCACGAATACAGGGCCTGGGGGCTTGATTACCTTGGTTTGTGGTGTACTTTTGCTGCCACGAATATTTCCAAAGTTCGCGTCAAAGTTTAAGCCACAGCATCAATTTCTAATTGGAATTGCACTGGTTGTTTTCTCTTTAGTCGCTGGCACTATTTGGATAGGTGATCCGCGCGAGAAAGAGACGGCAGCAGACCGATATGTGGCTGCTATTGATGAAAGGCGAGATCAAGAGAGGTCTAGGTGTAGTGACACGATAATGGCCTATGTTATGTCTCAGGATTTTGTGAAGACCAAGCTGGTTGCTCCAGCTACCGCGAAATTCCCGCCGTTCTCTGATGTCAAGGTAACTAAGTTAGGCGAGTGCAAGTTTACCGTGCTTGGGTATGTGGATTCGCAGAATTCATTCGGCGCGATGTTAAGGGCGACGTATTCGGCGAATGTCCGATACGATCGTCAGTCAGGAAAATGGGCGCTTGAGAGCCTAGCCATGTAGTTGCGTCAGTTAATTGGCACTAGCCACCTTCGGGTGGCTTTTTTTATGGAAGATCGAAATGTCCGAAAATGTCGGAGCTATTTATTACACAGTTGAGGCAGAAACCGCGAAGTTAATAGGTGAGCTCGGCTCCGTATTGAAAGGCCTCGATTCCCTAGGTGTAGGATTTAATAAAACAGATAAGTCAGCTCGTCAGACTGAAATGAGGCTGACTAAAGTGGCTGGTGCCGTGCAAGGTTTGGGCCGCTCGAGTTCAGCCGCTTCCCAGGCATTGAGAGGGCTTCTGCCGGTCTTGTCTGGGGCTGCGCTGGTGAAGCTGGCACAAGATATTATCGCCACTGCCGACGCGTGGACACAGCTTCAAAACCGTCTGCGTTTGGTGACTGACGGGACAAAAGAGCTTGCGCAGGCCACAGAGGCGGTTTTCAACATATCGCAGTCAACCAGCCAAGAGATTGATACTGTCGCTCAGGTTTATCAGCGATTCGCTCAGAACGCTAGCCGTTTAGGGCTGAGCCTAAATGACGTTGCAGAAGTGACGGATGTTGTGGCAAAAGCGGTGGCAATTTCTGGTGCCTCAGCAGAGGCGGCTAGTGCTGCCCTCACGCAGTTCGGTCAGGGTTTAGCTTCCGGCACATTGCGCGGCGAAGAATTGAACTCAGTAATGGAGCAGACGCCTGCATTGGCGCAGGCAATTGCAACTGGTCTAGGCGTTAGCATCGGTCAGCTTCGCCAGTTGGGGCAAGACGGGAAGATTACGGCAGGAGAGCTTATTAAGGCCCTGAAAGCCGCAGGCGATTCGGTAAACGAACAATTTGACACTCGCGTCAAAACCGCTGCGCAGGCCTGGACAGAGCTAAGAAACTCTGTAACCCGCTTTGTTGGTGAGCTAAGCGGTGCGACAAATATGTCGAATAGCTTGGCTGATAGCATTGAGCGAGTCTCAAAAGCCATCGATGAAGCCGACTTAGATTCTCTGGCTCAGGAAATTGAGGGCATAAAAGGCACAATTAGCCTTGTCGTGGACGGCGTTGAGGAGCTTTCTGCTGTTTTCAAGAGGCACTTCCCAGATATGGCTGGGACAGCAGAAAGATCGTTCACGCAGATGGCGCTAACCACCGCCAAAGAGGTGGATAGCATGGTGGCCGCATCAAGGGGTGCGGCTGGCGCAATCGGCTCACTCTGGGATGCATTGGCCCATAACATCCCCACGCTCTTTAAAAACGCTTGGAACATCGTAAAGAGAGATACGGCTGACACGGTTAACGCCTTGGCTGACATGCTGAACAAGCCTTTACAGGCTGTTGGGTTGGAGGGGTTCTCAAAAGTCACCTTCGGGGCGCAGGAGGTGGAAAGCCTCATAGATCTTACGGATGCACTTAAATCCGGCTGGGATAATGCCGCAATCGGGGCTGGCGCATACGAACGAACTCTGAAACGAGTGACTGACAACGCCATCGATTCGAGCATAAATGACTGGATGGAACAGTACAGTGAGTCAACTGAGAAGGCGGTTACGGCGACAACCAAGCTAGATGAATCCATCAAGAAAAAGAAAAAATCACTATCCGATGCCGAGAAAGCCGCCCAACAAAATAAGAAGGTGATCGACGATTTGGCGACGTCGTTGTATCTGGCTGGCTTAAAAGGCGAGGAGCTGGCAGCAGCCAAAGCGAAAATGGCGCTTAATCCCGCCGCCACAGAAGATGAAGTGTTGGCTGCTGAGGCCCTTGCTCGCGCCCTGTGGAGTGTGGAGGAAGCTGAGCGCCAACGAGGTAAGTTCGGCGAGAAGCCTAAGGATGCAGACCAGTACATCATGGGGGACACCTCACCGCTTTCGGGAGGTGCCTTTGATGATCAATATGCCCGGTATGAGGCCGAGGCTGAAGCCGAGCAGAAGCGGTATGACGATCAGTTGGAGCGTTTACGCCAAGCTCGTGAACTGCAGATCGAGACAAAGCGATCCTATGATGAGCTGGAGCAAGAGGCGGCTAAGCAGCATGCAGACCGAATGGCTCAGATTGAGCAGGCGAAAAATCATGTGATGTTGGCTTCGGCGAGCGATGCGTTTGGCGCTTTGGCTGGCGTGATGAAGCAGTCTCAAGGTGAGCAGTCAGGGATCTATAAAGCGATGTTTGCGGCTTCCAAGGCTTTTGCTATCGCAGATGCTACGGTCAATGCTTACAGCGCAATCTCGAAGGCATGGAACTCTGCTCCGTTTCCAGCAAACCTTGGGGCAGTTGCGGCAACGACGCCTCAAGTTATGTCGGTAGTGTCGGCAATCAGTGGCGCTAGCTATAGTGGCCGCCAATACGGCGGTCCCACACAGCCAGGCAAGATGTACCGCATCAACGAAAACGGGGCTCCTGAGGTGTTCAATGCGGCGAACGGTCAGCAGTTCATGTTGCCGAATACCCGTGGCCATGTCGTGAGCAACAAGGACACCACCACAAACGAAAGCAATGGCGTTTCAGTTGTCGTGAATGTTCATAATGCTCCGCCAGGAACGCAAGTGGAACAACAGCGATCTGATAAAGAGCTGATTATTGATGTGATGATTGAGGATGTCGCCACTGGCGGAAGGTTTACTGAGGCAGGATCATCTATGTTGGGCTGGCGGAGGCAGGGAAGGTGAGCAGTTGGGGTTTGGTTATTTTTCGCCTTGGTGTTTTTTGACAGAGGATGCTGTGGCGTCAAGCAGTGCAGAGATCCTTTCAAATGGTAGCCCGGTAGCTGTTCCCCCAAATCCGTATGTATCGGACATTGCTTCAGACATTTTTTTGAATGCTGACGCCACACCTTCGATGCTAATTCTGCCTTCGTCGCAAATGGCATTTACAAGCAAGTACGTTGCCATTTCGAGACCTTTCGATTGGTCTTCTAATTCTTTAATGCGTTCTTCCAATGATTTTTCAGACATGCGTATCTCCGTAATTAGAAAAGGCTCTGTTGATGTTATAGCAAAGGAACGTTAACCGGGATGATAGAAACCAACATTGACTTCCCTGCAGGTCTCCCGAATGGACTCCGGGCAGACCACCAAGCCAACCATGTTCAGCCGTTCCAGCGTACGACCATGGCTGATGGACGGGCACGACAGCGCCGTCGTTTTAGCTCCGTGCCCAGCATGCAGACCTTTACCTGGATCTTTAAGGCCAATGAAGCCGCGCTATTTGAGGCTTGGTTTCGGGACGCCATTAAAGACGGGGCAGAGTGGTTCAACATCAAGCGATTGACGCCACTGGGCATGTCTGTGCTGGTGTGCCGCTTTTCCAGCATGTACCGGGGGCCTGTACTGCTTGGCGTGGATCGCTGGCAGTTTTCTGCGGAGCTGGAGGTATGGGAGCGTCCTCTGATGCCGGTCGGTTGGGGCGAGTTCCCCGAGTTCGTGTTGGGGGCGAGCATCATCGATGTTGCACTTAATCGGGAGTGGCCAGAAGCATGAGTATTTTAGAAATTGTGTATGCCAGCGCTCCGATGGATGCGATGCTGCTTTATACGCTGGAAGTGTCCGCGCCCGGTGTCACCCCGGTGCGGATCGTTCAGGGGTATGAGGATCGGATGCTGGGGGTTGATGGCCAACTGGTGCTGTTTGAAGCGGCGGCCGTCGAGTTGTCGCTGCCGTCGCGTAACGCCTCTGGCCAGCAGACTTTGCGGTTTGCTATTGCCGGGGCCAATGACCGCATTCGGCCTATTGTCGATGCGATGCTTGAATCCGGACAGATGGTGACGCTGACAAGCCGGACGTACTTGGCCAGCGATATTACGGCGCCGGCCGAGCGGCCGTATGTCATGACTGTGCTGAGCGGGCAGTTTGAAAACGGCGCGTTTGTTGCTGAGGCCAGTTACTACGACCTGCTCAATACTGCCTGGCCGCGAGAGCGTTATACGGCAGAGACGGCACCGGGGATTCAATGGCTATGACGATTGATGACTTTCTGCGTACACGGTACAAGCCGTTTGGCCGTACCGTTCCGGAGCTGGACTGCTGGGGGTTGGTCAGGTTGGCCAGAGCTTCGCTGTTCGGCAGGCCCATGCTGCCCAGCTATTCGGAAACAGACCCGGACGATAAAGCGGGCCTGACCATGGCGGCCAGCGAAGTGCGGGAGCAGGGTGGGTTCAAGGAAGTGCAGCCCAAGCCTGGAGCCATCGCCACCGGCTGGCGCGCACGGCTCTGTGTCCATGTTGGGCTTGTCGTAGAAGCTGACGGCAGGCTTTGGGTGTTAGAGACGGACGTCGGTACCGGCCCTGTGCTTACCAAAATCAATGCTTTTGAGGCCCGCTATACGCGGGTTGTTTTTTATGACGATCAGAGTATTTCTTAGCGGGACGTGTGAGCAGCCCTGCGAGACGCACGAATGGACCGGCACTTTAGCCGGTTTTTTTGCGTCTAAAGGCTTGACGTATACGCTGGCCGAGTTGCCCAAGTCGCACGTTACGGTCAACGGACAGCCACTGCCGATGCTGGAATGGGCGGATCGTCAGCTGGCTCCTGATGATGACGTGGAAATGCGCCTGATTCAGTATGGCGGCGTGTTCTCGGGCTTGGGCAAGTTACTGGGCAGCATCTTCAACTTTGCCTTTGGATGGCTGATGCCAAAGAGCGGGAGCCAGAATTTCGGTTCCCCGGAGCAGGGTCAGCGTCTTGAGACGACTTCAGCCAAGGCCAACCAGGCAAAGCTGGGTGATGTCGTACCCGAGCTGGCCGGCCGGTTTCGTCGGTTCCCGGACTACCTGACCCCGCCGCGCCGTCGGTTCGTGAACTGGCGCGAGCAGTGGCTGGAGTTCCACGCCTGCATCGGCCCTGGCCAGTACCAAATCAATGATGCGGACGTGAAAGTAGGGGACACGCCGTTCTCTGCTCTGGGTGCTGACGGTTCATATGCCATCTACGGTCCAGGCGCTGATCTTTCGGGAACGTCCACGCACGAGCACTGGCACACTGTGGCAGCGGTGGGCGGCACCTCGTCGGGCACGGCAGGTCTGGAAATGTCTACCGAGCTGGCAAACCGGGAGAACACGCAGCCAGCAAGTTACTCGTTTGATGGGAACTATATCTGGCGCTCTTCGGAAAGCGAGTTTCCCTCTGGATGGGGGGCGGGCACGCTGGTTAGTATTTCACTGCTGTTAACTTACTCTGTGACGCGAGAGGGGACGGTTCTGAATATACGTAATCGCTTTTACGGGCAGTTCAAGCATGTGATGCCATTGTCGGGCGCGGAGGTCACAATGCGCGTCGGCAGTGGGCCTGCTATAGCGCTTGTGGTGGTTGCCAGTGGCCTGGATGCTCACGGTACAGGCTGGATTGAGTTGCGGTTGCAGCCCTCTGATACGGAGACCCCTGGGACGCTAGGGCCATGGTACAACGCGCTCGAGCCCGGTGAGTACGTCCTCACATTCACTTTGCATCCTTCCCGCCAGTGGTACGTTGAGCAATACTCGCCGCATCAAATAGTAGTGTGGCGATTATTGCCAAATGGGTTAAATGATCCGGCTTGGCTTGGTTTCCCCTCCCTGACGAGCAGTGGCGCGGTAGTGAGTTACGAGGGAGGCACCGTCTATGGCGAGTGGAGCAGCGAGTTTGTGGCTACGCCAGCCAAAGAGACAACGACAGCTCTTGAAATCGACTTCTTTTTTCCAAACGGCTTAGGGTACGTACGCGAGAACGGTGATGTTACGGAGCAGGGGGTGGGTATTGAAATACAGTACCGCAATGCAGATGGTGGACCGCGTGCGACGATCAGCAAGTGGTACGAAAACTGGACGCTGGATCAGATCGGTGTGACTGAGCACATCAGTGTTCCCCAGATGCGGCCGGCTGTACGGGTTCGCCGTGTAGGGGCGAGCGCCACGTCAACGCAGGTCAAAGACACCATCCAGTGGTATGGCCTAAAAAGCCGTCTGCGGACGCGAACAAGTTACCCGCGTTGGACCACGATGGCGGCCAAGCTGCGAGTCGGTGGGCGCCTGGGTGCGCAGTCGGAAAACCAGATTAATGTGGTGGCTACGCGGATGCTGCCAGTTCTGCAAAGCGACGGCACCTGGTCGGCACCGCAGCCAACGCGGGACATCTCTGCATTTGCTCGCTATATCACCAGCTCGATCGGGTACTCAGACTTGAATCTGGATGCCGACGAGCTGAGGCGCTTGGATGCAATTTGGAAGACTAGGGGCGAAACGCTCGACCATGTGTATGACCTAACAACGGCTCAAGATGCCCTGAAACTTGCTTTCCGGGCCGGGTTCTCTGATCTTACGGTGTCGCATGGCCTGATTCGTCCAGTCCGCGATGATGTGCGCACGCAGTTCGAGCAAAGCTACTCAACGCTGAACATGACCAAGCCATTGCGTGAAAGCGTGAGTCCTCGTAAGCCCATGGACCCGGACGGGGTGGAGGTCGAGTACATCGACGCGGAGACCTGGACGTCAATGACGGTGAAGTGCTTATTGCCAGGGGATCAGGGGTTCAAGCTGGAGAAATTGAAACTCGACGGCGTGACAGACCGGGTCCGGGCCTGGCGAATCGGTATGCGCCGACGCCGGGAGCAGGCCTATCGAAACCGTGAGTACAGCTTTGGCACAGAGATGGACGCATTTAATAGTGAGTACCTGTCTTATGTGCCGCTGTTTGATGATGAGCCTGGTAACGCGCAGATGGGCTTGCTGATCGATATCCGGCCCACCACTGGTGGCGCGTTGTTGCGCATCAGCGAGCCTTTGCGCTGGGTTGCCGGTGCGCCGCATTCTATGGGCCACAGGACCCCAGAAGGCAAGTTCATCGGTCCGTTCGTGGCGTCTCCAGGGCCTGATAATTACTCGATCATTGCCGATATTCCGCAGCCTTGGCCAGAGGTCAGCCTGAAACAGGAGCTGCCGCACATCTACTTTGGTCTGACGGCTGACTGGATAAAGCCAGCTCTGATTACGAACATCCAGGCCCGAGGCACAGACGCTACTGATGTGACTGCAGCAAATTACGACGTGCGTGTGTACGCCGATGACAACAACAATCCGCCGGATTAACACCGGCACCAGCATCAATCAACCCGCTTCGGCGGGTTTTTTATGGGCGTTTGATATGACGACATATAAAACCGGCAACCCGCTGGGCAGCCCTGCGCCCCAGGATCTGTTCGATAACTCGCAAAACCTTGATCATCGAGAAAACGACACCGAGAAAGAAATCTGGCCGGATCGCTTTGGCAGAGATCGGCTGACCTGGTACGGCATTGAGCGTAAAGCAGAGCGTCAACGTGATGTATTCGAGAGCAGATTTGACAACTTTCTGAGAAGTTCAGGTTATCAAGACGTTGGTGTGTACCGCCAGGGGCTGGAGATCACTGAGCGAAACCAGATTTTCTGGCGTGACGGGGAGTTGTATCGTGCCGGCGCATCGTTAACTCTGCCGTACACGACAACAGGCGAATGGGCGGTGGAGGGCGGCTATTTTGTTGCGGTGGGGGATGCAGCCCTACGGCAAAGCCTTGCAGATGCGGATGGGCTTGAAAACGGTGCGCAACTGGTTGGCTTTAGTGACGAGTTCAATCAAAAGTGGAAAGTCTCTGATCTGCTGAGACAATTTGGCCCAACCTATATTCAGTTTGGGGCGATTCGTCAGGCAGTACAAGGCGGTGGATGGCGCTTTATTAGCGACACAGATCACCGGCCCCGTGGTTTCTCTGGTCAGCCAGCCGTAGATAGCAATGGCGATATTATCGTTAATTTTGATCGGGGCTTTCCGAAAGTAGGTGGGCTGCTGGTCTGTCCCGACGAGACGCTCGCACTGTTTGGAATTACCGTTGGTGCCTCTGTGGGGCTAGACTTTGCCGCGATTTCGATGAGCAAGGACATGTCTTTGATCGTCAATCTGGGCGATAAGACGATCGACGCTGAGACCTATTTCAGGCCGAGGGTTTCGATGACGGAAAATAGCGATGGAACTTTCACAGTAACCCATCCACCTGTGCCCAGCGGCTTTGAAGCGCCAGTTATGAGTCCGAGTTTTGTCGGAAATGTCGATGCGCGAATTGTTGATTTCACATCGACAACAATCACCATTGCACCCACTGTTCCTCTGAATGGGAGTGTAGTGTTTGACGGCTCGAATTGGAATGTCGTCACAGCTGCAAAAGTGAAGCCGACACTGTCATTCAATGCAGGCGTACTGACAGTCGCTCACCAGCCTATTTCGGCTGCTCAAGAGAAGTTTGCGCTTATATCCCCAAGAAGAACCAATGTGCCAATCAGTATCTCAGCAGGCACACAGCAAGGGCTGAACAGCTTTTCGGTGGAGTTCCGCAACCCGACTACGGGGCAACTGCTCTCGGTTGTGCCGCCTGGCGCAGGTTTTTTCTATCAACGGGATGTGAGTGTGATAGCGGAACAAGGAAGCGGGACATTCTCGATTAAAAGAGGGTCGGTCAAACTCAACGCTGGAGATGTCTTTCTTGAGAACGCAAATTTGTGGATTCTGGGGATGCAGATAGTCGAACCTTAGCAGTAGTTTTTGTAAGCCGCCTAAGCGGTTTTTTTACGTCTGCTGCTTTTGCAGCGCATCACGGGAGACAGCCATGCCGACCGTATTACACAAGGGGAAGGACTTGGAACCGACAAGCACGGGAACATCGGCCGCTGGCTTGGCCGTTTGGAAGGCGATGGGAGGAATAGCAGGAATGGGGGCCATCGGGGCGGGCTTGGCCACGCTGGTGGTGATGTGTATTCTGCGGCCGCGCACGCAGTCCGAATGGATTGTGGGGGTGATCAGCACGGTGGTGGCCTCGATCTCAGGCGGTGCCGCGGTGATCCAGCACTACGAGCTGCACCACTGGGCGAACAACCCGGTGGGGCTGGTGGCCATGTTGGGGTTGGCGTTCGCTTGCGGGCTGCCCGGCTGGGCGGTGGTGCGCTGGGCGTTCAACTTTTTCGACAAGCGGCGCAAGGCCGATATCGCCGAGGTAGTTGGCGAAATTCAAAACCTGGCAAGGGGGAAGTAAGTGAACAAGTTGTTCGAAGTTATCACGGGCCTTCTGGCCCTTTTTTTTCGTCCACGAAAAGTGGAGTCCGCGCCGGCACCGGTCGAGTCGAAGCCTGCCGGCATGTCTGCCGACGGCCTGGCCATCCTGCGGTATTTCGAGAGCTGTGAGCTGGAAGCCTATTGGGATGCTGACGGCAAAGTGTGGACCATCGGCTGGGGCGATACCGGCCCCGACGTAGTGAAAGGCCTGCGCATCACCCTGGCCGAAGCCGACGAGCGGTTGCGGCGTCGGCTGGCGCGTGAGTTTGTGCCTGGCGTCCTCGCCGCGCTGACTCGTCCAGCAAATCAGGCGCAGCTCGATGCCATGGTGGACCTTGCATACAACATCGGCGTGGAAGCATTTCAAGGTTCCACGCTGGTCCGCTTGTTCAATGCCGGCGACCAGGCCGGTGCTGCTGAGCAATTCCCGCGCTGGAACAAGTCAGGTGGCAAAGTCCTGTTGGGCCTGCGCCGTCGACGTGCTGCTGATCGTGCTCGTTTCTTGGGCGCATCTGGGGCGGAGGCTATCAAGATAGGAGCGGCCATTGTTTAAGGCGTTATGGAACCGAGTCGCAGGCTGGCTGGGGCTGCTGAGCGGCCTGATCATTGCCGCCCTGGCGCTGCTGCAGGTCGGGCGGCGCCAGGGCAGGGCACAGGCAGAACAGAAACAATATGAGGCGGATCTCTCCGCTGGGGAGGTGGGACGTGATGCAGCTGAAACGATTGAGCGCCTGGGCGATGATGCTGTGCGTGATCGCGCTCGTAAGCGGATGCGGGACACTCGGGGGCGGTAGCTACTGCGCTGCCGCTCAGCGCCCGTTTCAATGGCGTTCAGACGCTGAGATAGATGCGACGCCAATCAGAGTGTTGCGTTACGTGGAAACGGAGGCTGAGACCTGGGGGCGATTGTGCCAGAAGTAGAGGCGTCATCCGGTATATATGCTTGGATCGCGGTTGCGTACTCCGTCACGGCCGGCTCTCTTTTGCGCATTGGATAGAGACTTTGAGCCACTTCAGTGCAGTGGCTCATCTTCTTTGGGCCCTTTAATGATTGCACCCCACATCCTAGGAGGTAGTTGGTTGTTATCGTGGGGCCGGTCGAAAATATAATCAGCCAAACTGCCTGGCCAAAGTTTGAAGCCTAGATGTGTTTGCCACTTGTCTTCTTGGTATAGCCAGAGCGTATCACATGCCTTGCATCGAAAAAGCATTTCATAGCCATGCCTGCCCACGTCGTCGAGTTGAGTAATGGGCTGCATAAGTTTGTGTGGTGCACAAGGCTGAAGAGAAATGATTAGGGTTTGACACTGGGCACAGAGAGTATCTTTATAGGGCGCTCCCATGGCTTTCTCCAATAAATGAATTTGGAACAGCACGCATGTAATTTTTAAAATATCAATGCTCGTGTTGGGTTGCCTCGTGCCTTAAATGACACTCCAAAAACGGTCCTCCCAAGCTGGGCTGATTGACGGTTAAAAGTGATGCTCTTTACTTTTTCGTAGGCTTATCCTTGGCAGGATGAGACGGTTTCGGATGGCACTCGCCTTTGCTGGTGCCTGTCTCAGATGTATCGTTCTGCGGCGATGTAGGGGATGGGGTTTGAGAGGGCTGACTGGGCTTGTTTGTCGATTGCTTTGCAGGGGTACTTCTCGGAATTCAGGAGGATGAGTGCGTTGAAGCCTCAGGTTACTGAAAGCCAGGCTTGTTAGAGGCAAACACTGAGTAAGTAAGCCCATCTATTCAGAGTGAGGCAGGTCACTTTTTTTCAATAGCCGTGGCTTGCCTGAGGAGGATGGGCGTTTAGGGCCTTCCTGTTGTTTATTTTCAAATGCCGTTGCTTCATCCTGGGTAATATCGCGAGGTTTTATTTCTGGCGTTTCCCCTGTTTTTTTTCTGGAAGCGAGCCTGAGTTTCGAGGGAAGTCGAAACCATTCTGCGAGCATTTCTAAAGATGAGAATTTATAGGGCATACGTCATTCCTTGCTTGACCGGCAGAGACGTTGCTCAGAGGGGCCGAGGCGCAATGCCAGTAGTCACTTAGGGGCAAACCGCGAAGGACTGTATTCATCCTAGTCCCGTTCAGTGGAAGACATGTAAAATCATTTGTAATTCATTGTATTTTAAGGGTATTTTCAGCTTGCACGCTCTTGTTTATTGCAGTGTGACAAGCGTTGTTGGACTAAAATCCAGTCAGTGTTGGCTTACCTTAATAGTTAAGCAGCGATTATTTATATTTTTGAAATAAATACACAGTCTTAGAGTGGATGAGCTCTCACAAGCCCCACAGCTCTATGCAAAAAAAAGCCCGATCGAAGGCATACCTAGTATTTTTTTGGGGGAAAGGTTCGTGGCTTTTGCGTGATACTGTCACACGCCATAAGCTAACGTAGAGCAGTGGTAGCAGTTGGGTCGAAGCTGGTTTTTGATTTGCGTATGGTTGACTGTATCCGTCTTGCAGGGGGGGCGAGGGTTCAAAAGCCCCAATCCTTTCGTTTCGGCCAAGTTGTCAAAGGCTTGCAGCTTTTTTCTTTAGGCCTTTTTTCATTCTTGAAGGGCTTTATTCCGGTTTTTTGGGTTTTTTTGTGTATTGGCTACCGGATGAAGATAAGCAAGCTATTTATCGGTTTATGGCCTATCCTGTACTTATGTCCCAACATTCGTTGGGGCTGCCATTGACCAATGGAGGTCGTAATGGACAAGAGAGGCAAACCGCCCAAGAAGCCAAGTACACGCAAGTCTGAGCTCACGCCGTTGCAAGAAGCTTGGCCAGCTCAGGCTCCTAATGTGGGGATCAAGCGCGCCAGTGCTGCTCATGACCACAAACCCTCAGGAAGAGGGGCTGTACGGGGCAGATAAACCTCGAGACTTGGATTCCCATCCTATCCAGCCATAGAAAGAGCCTGCAATCACACTATTGCAGGCTTTTTTTTGCGTAAGTTATTGTGCGCAGGACTATCGTTGAAAATCGTGCGACCTACCCGGCCATAGCTTGAAGCCTAGGCAAGCGCCCCAACGGTCACGCTCATGTAACCACAATGTTTTGCAGTTGGAGCATTGGTATAAAGTTTTTTTCGCTTCACCAGGGCCTTGCAAGCAAGGGCCAGCAACAGCCATAAATTCGTGTTTGATATTGAGCGACGAGGACAAGGGTAACAGCTGGCACAGAGTGCAGAGATTGTTTGAGCTTTGATAGTGCACTGTGTTCTCCTGAAGGGGGGGCTCCAGGCGTTAGCCAGAGTAGTGAGATGTTTTATTGTTGTTGGAGTCGTCAGGGGAAGATCTGTTGAGGTAAAAGGCCGGTCGCTTGAACACCGGGGGCTGCGTTACAGACTCGTTGGGGCGAGTCTGCAAGAGCTACTTATTTGCCTTTCGGCTGGTCCTGCGGTGACTTGTCATCTTTTTTGTCATCCTTCTTGTCGTCTGGATGCATGGCTGCTTTTCGATCAGGAGAAGGTGACGGTTTTTGGGCTGGGTTTTGGGGCTTGTTAGGTGAGCTTGGTGTTTGTGTCATGAGAGACTCCAATAGGTGAATCATCGCAGCAAACCAGGCGTGTTGAGTGCACTGCTTTGCGCTGTGATACACAGATAGTTAGTTAAAAATGGATTGATCGTTTTGCGCTGGAGGAGGGTGGCGAGGCTTTTCGTCGCCGATGGGCTCATCGTTTACAGGTAGCGTCTGATCGTCTTCGTGGATCCGTTCGATTTCAACGGGGCGTTTGTCGCGGGGGTCAGGGATAGTTGGTTCGGCGGGGTCGGTGGCCGAGAGAAGGGGGAAGCGAAGTAAGTTAACTTTTCTTCCAATGGACCCGAGATAATGTGTCATAGGCACTCCTGCCATGACTGGCGGGATATTTCTCAGAGGGTCTGAGCAACAGGGCCAGTAGCGCCTTCAAGGTGTCAGCGAGAAGGTCTAAGTTCATACTAGGCCGATCCTGGAAATACCCACCATGCTAATTTGTAATTCATTGTATTTTAAGGGGAATTGAGTCTGTACGCTTTGCTTTAAATCCACTTGAAAGGCTGGGGAGGGCTATACTGAACTCTCATTTAACTGTCGGTTAGAGAGGGCGTTATGAATACAGAGGTCTCATCAGTTGGTGGGCAATGGGATGATGATGGCGGATCTCAATTGAAAGCCCTGGCAGTGTCACGAGCCGTGGATCAGCTAGATGAGGATGATCAGTTGATACTTGGTTTTTTGGGGGCGTCGTTATTGAGCTTATGGGATGATTTACCTGCCAGCGAGCAACAGAGGCTGTTGAATAGCCAGGCTATCAAAAGTGCATTTGATAAAGCAGAAATCAAAACTCGAATTCAGCGGCTGGAAGAACATTTCAAGCGGTTAAAGTAGTCGTTCGCCTGCTTAGGGTCACTGTAATCTGCCTAGCCTTGCCTACTGCCATGTGTTGTCGAAAAAAAAGCCCGCTCTATGGCGGGCCTCCTTTTAGCTGTGGGAGTTTTGTGGGAAACGAACGGTAGTTAGTAGTCGCTTATGGGCACTTAACTTCATTTTTGCGTTCTTTGATCTGTTTAAAATCAATGGCTTAGGTTTTGTCTGCTTGCATGGGGTGCAAGGGGTCGAAGGTTCAAATCCTTCCGTTCCGACCAAATTTGAAAAGGCCTACAGCATTTTTGCTGTAGGTCTTTTTCTATTGCAGTAATCAGTTATATCCAGGGGGCTGCGTTTCTACAATGTTCTTTGCGCCCATATAAATGGGTTCGTTGGGATGCTCAGTGCAGTAGTTACGCATCCGTTGTGCAATCTGCGCTGGAGTCAGGCGGATTTGTCCGTTTTGCGGTCTGTGAAGATTGGTTGCGGATATAAAGCCTTGCACCCAGGACATATAAGCCAGACTCATCGTGGCAAAAAGCTCGCCATCCGAAGGATCTTTCCACATTGCGTCGTGTGCCCGCATGTCCAGCGCCTCGGCCATGCTCTTGCATGGGTGGTGGGCCCCCAAACCGTGTCCGATTCCCTGGGCGTTTGCGGTTGTCGTGCTTACTAACAGACAAGCAGCCCATACTATTTTTCTCATTGTGTCCTCTCCCGCGCAAAGCGCACTTGTATTGAATTTGAACGTCTTGGTTTCACGCTGCTGCCTTGTGTGCGTTGACAGTCTGGATGCCGGCATGTTTTAAGTTTGGCATGCTAGGGCGTTCAAGACTCCTGGTAGTGCTACGCCAGGGGCAGCACATTTTATTTGGCTTCGCCCGGGAATTGGGGTTTATCGGGGGGCGAAATCGATCGACGCCACCCATTCTCGCGAGCAGCGTCATGGCTCATGAGCGGGATGGCGCCCTTATTAACGTAAAGGGCGCTCATGCCTCAAGACAAGAAGCGTGGGGCCAACAAAAAATCCCGAATGCAGGCTTTTTGTTGGCTTGATTCCCACGATCCCGCTTTACCAACCCCAGCAAGTCCCCGATGCTGGCTTGCCGCAATGGCGGTAGTTCACCGCAAACCAGAGTTTGCCGGCGCCACGCGGGCTGCCGTCGGATTTGACGTCGTTGCGTGGCAGCTCTTCCAAGGTATCGCGAGCGGTCTTGGTGACCGATCCACTGGCCGCATCAGCTTCCAGGGTGATACGACCCAGAGCGGCAGCGTCACGATCTTCAAAGACCAGATCCGTATCTTGCAAGGCCGACATTTTCAGAGAGGCATCGCGCACAGCTGCCGCATAGCTCGTATCTGAGCCGCCGGTTTGCAGGGCCTTGTTCAGGGTGCTGGCTGCCAGAATCTGCTCTGGTGTAGCGGGCGGGGCCATCAGGTAGGCGTCCAGTCCGGGGAGTTGGCCTGCTGCTGCCTGACGGCGCAGCCAGTCGCCCCACAGAAACTCCGCGTACTCGGGCAAATTCCCGTTTTTGTAGGCAATATCGCGCGTGAAGTACACCAGAGAACGATAGCGGTCTTCTTGCATGCCTCCTGCCTCTTGGTCGTTGGCCAAACCAAGACGCGTAGGCAGTTGTTCCACGGTGATGGGCTGATTATGGCCATCTCGCAGCCAAACTTGTTTCTCCTCGCTCATGCGATCCCAGAAAGCAGGTGCATCATGCAAATCGCTGTAGTTGGCGCTGACTTTGACCCAGACGGGCAATTTCGGACCGCCATCAGGAATCTCACGCAGAGTGGAAAATGTGTGGTGACCATCGGTCAGGTAGAGATTGCCGTCCCAGCCGACCACCACAGTTTTAAGATTTTCGGTCTGCGAGCCCAACGGGTCTTTACAGAGATATGTCGTTGGTTGATCCAGACGCGCCGCTTGTACTTCGGCCAGGGACAGGAATTTCTGGGCACGTTCCGTGCCGCCCATGTCCTCGCAGTAGTCATCAAATTTCTTGCCGATGGTGCGATTCAGATAGTCCAGCTGTTGTTGGGGATCGTGTGCCCACGTGGGGCGATCCAGGTCGCCCTGCCAGCGTCCCAGCTTGTAATAAACCTGATCGTAGCCAATGGCGGCCTGAGTGGGATGCAGTTCTTCGATACGAACTTTGATCACATCACCTGCTTTGCGGTCTAGATAGGCAGTATTACGTGGTGGCGGCGCTGGCTCTTCGCTGGCAGGGGGAGTGACGACGGGAGGATCGACGAGGGCGTTGCCGCCGGTGCTCGATCCACTGTCGCAGGCTGCCAGAGCCAGAGGCAACAGGGCAATACCCAGAGTGCGCCATAAGGGGCGCCGCACGAGTTCGAGAGGGGGCAGGAAGGCAGGATTCATAGTCCATTAAGAAATGTTGTTGGAGGACCTTTCATCATGAGGGCTGGGTATTGCCGGAAGATTGCATTCAGAAACATTAATGAGCTGTCTTTCCGGTTGTTGGACTCATGGCTATAGGGTGGGGCGTGCTGTTGAGTTTGAGCCCACTTATTTCCTGCCTGCAGGAGGAATGCGGATCGCCTAAATGGGCCTGTATATAGCCTGGCCTGGGCTGTATCGAGTGTGGCATGACCATACGCAGACTAACTCATGATCTGGCCTTCTGGGTGGCCCGTATTTTTGGGACGTAGGTAGTGTTGTCTTTAGCTCTCTGGCGGGGTTGTCAGCGTAAGGTCAGCCCTTAAAGTGTCCGCCTAGTAAAAACCCTCTTGGCCGTTTTCCCAGGAAAGGCCTACTATTAGCCCTCGATTATCGGATATGAGAATTTTATGGTGTACGACTACCTGATCGTGGGCGCCGGCATGGCTGGCGTGTCTTTGGCTTACCGTTTGCCCCGTGATGCCCAAGTCCTGATTCTGGAAAGAGAGTCTCATGCCGCCTATCACTCCACCGGGCGTTCGGCTGCCATGTTTGTGGAAACCTACGGCACCGAGACGATTCGTGCCTTGACAGTGGCTGGCAATGACTTTTTCAGTCATCCCCCTGAGGGTTTTACGGATCAGCCCATCCTGTTGCCTCGAGGCGTGCTGTACGTGGGAACGGCCGAGCAGCAGGATTTGCTGGACAGCCAATATCAGGACTGGCTGGAGCAGGGCCTGGATGTCAGCCGCCTGAGTGCTGAGCAGGCTTTGGCCTTGGTGCCCTGTCTGGACCCGGACACGCTGGCCGGCGCCTTGTATGACGGACAGGGCCAGGACATGGACGTCCATGCCTTGCATCAAGGTTTTTTGAAGGGCGCACAGGCGAAAGGAGTGAGCTTGCGTCTGGATGCCGAGGTGGTATCGGCGCAGTGGGATGGCGAATGCTGGGACGTCCAGCTCGAGGGTGAAGCGACCCGCCTGCGCACCCGTGTGCTGGTTAACGCGGCAGGTGCCTGGGCGGATACGCTGGCCCAACGCTGTGGCGTGCAGGCATTGGGCATTCAGCCCAAGCGTCGCTCGGCTTTTTTGTTCTCCCCGCCAGAGGGGGTCGATCATCGCCAATGGCCAGCCGTGATTGATATCGGCGAAGAGTTCTATTTTAAACCGGACGCAGGCATGTTGCTCGGGTCGCCCGCCAATGCGGATGATGTGCAGGCGCATGATGTGGTGGCTGAAGAACTGGATGTGGCCACCGGAATTTATCGCATTGAAGAGCGCACCCGATTGCGTATCCGTCGCCCTAGCCATACCTGGGCTGGGCTGCGCAGTTTCGCCCCAGATGGAGAGTTGGTGATTGGTCAGGATGCGCAATGTCCTGGTTTTTTCTGGCTGGCGGGGCAAGGTGGCTATGGAATTCAAACGGCGGCAGGGGCGTCCTTGCTGGCAGCCAGCCTGTTGCAACAGCAGGAACTGCCTGAATCGTTGAAAGCCTTGAACATTGATCCGGCTGTGGTGTCACCGGCTCGTTTCCGAACCTAAAAAAACAAGCAGCACTTTGATCTCCCGGAGGGGAAGGCATGTCAAATATAAAAAATATCCTGGGCATTGCGATGGCCTTTGTTGGCGTGGTGGTGGGCGCAGGCTTTGCTTCAGGACAGGAAATATTGCAGTTTTTCAGCAGCTTTGGCTACTGGGGGCTGTTGGGAGGGGTGGTCAGTGGCTTGTGTTTCACGATATTGGGCATGGCGGTGGGGGAACTGAGCCAGGTCTCCGTCTCGCATTCGTTCAAGGAAGGCTTGTATCTGATTTGCGGGCCACGACTGGGGATGGTGGTCGATGTCATGATTACCTTCTTTATGTATGCCATCGCTGTGGTGATGTTTGCCGGTGGCGGTTCGCTGATGGAGCAGCAGTGGGGGGTTCCGGCAGAGTATGGCAGCGTGGCGGTCATGCTGATTACGGTGCTGATTGTGTTTTTGCGCGTGGACCGCGTGATGGCGTTTATCGGCAGCATCACGCCCGTTCTGGTGTTGATGGTGATTTTTTTGGCGGTGTATAGCTGGAATACCCGTGACCTCCCGCTGGATGAGCTCAATGTCATCGCCCATACCAAACCCCAGGGCGCGGGGCATTGGCTGGTCGCCGCCTTGCTGTACGTGTCCTACAACATGGTGGTGGGGGCACCTTTTCTGATGATTGCAGGCTCGCAAGCCACGTCGCGCCGCAATGCGTTGCTGGGAGGGCTGCTTGGGGGGCTGTTATTGGGTGTGCTCATTGTATTGATCAGTGCCGGTGTGTTCGGTCGCATCGACTCGATTGGCTCGGCCGCCTTACCGATGCTGATGCTGGCGACCGAGCAGTCCAAGTTCTTGGGGACGGTTATGTCTGTGGTGATTTTCGCCATGATTCTGACAACCTCCGTGGGAGTGCTCTACGCTTTTTCGGCTCGCATTCTGCCTCCCAATACGCGTAGATTCAATATAGGCACCGCGATTGCCGGCGTGCTGGGATTGGTGGGCGCCAAGGTTGGTTTTATTAATCTGGTGGGCACGGTTTATCCATTTTTCGGCTATCTGGGCTTTGTTTTGATGGCCTGGATTCTGATTGCCTGGTTCCGTTTGCGCCGCTTACAATCCAGGAATGCTACGTAATGAACTGCTCAGCAAGGAACAGGTAGGAGCTCGCCTGCGCCAGGCCCGACATAATCAAAAACAGACACTCAAGCAGTTGGCTGAAAAAACCGGCTTGGCGCTTTCCACCATTTCCAAAGCGGAATTGGGGCAAGTCACCTTAAGTTATGAAAAATTCGTGGTGTTGGCCCGTGCCCTGAATATCGAAGTCGGCTCTTTGTTTGCCGTGCCCGATCAGGAAAGCGCACAGGCTTTGCCGGTGAGCGCAGTGGGTATTTCCAGCCACAAATCCACTGCGACCCCCGGTTATGCGACCCGTAATTACGAATACGGTTTGTTGTTTGGGGAACTAAGCGGCAAGCACATGAACCCCATTTTGGCCGTGATCGATTCACGCGATGCCAGTGAGTTTGACGATTATATTCGTCATGCGGGGCAGGAGTTTGTGGTCGTGTTGTCTGGCTCTATTGCCATTCAATTTGAAACCGGTGAAACCTTGTTTCTGGATAAACACGAATCTGCATATTTTGACAGCGGTATTGGGCATATTTATTTATCGACCAGTCAGGAAGATGCCAAGGTGGTGGCGGTCTGTACCAGCGGTTTTCCGCCAGGGATGGCTTGAGGTTTCTGGCCGAGGGATAAGGGATTAAAGTTTTTCCGGCCCTTTTTTTACCGCCGATTTTCTTTTCTCGTTTGCTTTTGGCTGCTATTAAGATTTCGCGCATACGTACCTGAATATGATTATTCTGCTTATTTAATAATTGTTAGTTACAATGCCGTTTCTTATAGTAAAAAAAGTAAAGGGTTAAGAATGAGGAAGACTGTCTTTCTGGCTGCGTTCATGTTGACGGGTTGCGCCTCCATTACCTCCGAGTCCAATCAGTTGGTGCGTGTGGATGCGGTGGATGAGTCAGGAGAGAAGGTAGAAGCGGCGCGCTGCACTTTAACGAATGACAAAGGTGAGTTTGTATCAGAGGCTGGCAAGCATGCGAGAGTGAGCAAATCCAGCAAGAACCTGAGTGTGAGCTGTACGGCTGCTGACAGAACAGACGAAGCCACGGGCACCTTGATCTCACGAGCAGGCGCTGGCATGTTTGGCAATATTATTTTTGGTGGCGGGATTGGCGCCATCATCGATCATAATCGCGGCACCGCCTATAACTACCCCGATTGGGTGGAGTTGGTGTTTGGCAAAGTGCTGACATTTGATCGCACAAACAACAAGGAAGGTCGGCCCATGAAGGAAGCCGACCTGCTGGTTGATCCGACTCAGCCTGCTGAGGCGGTGGTCGCCGCCAATCCTTGATCAGCCCCTACGGGCTAAGTAGCCCCCAAGATGGGCTTGGTTTCACAAGCTTGGGGGGCAGGTACATGTCAGCGGGATGTGTGCGCATGAGCGTAAGCCCCTGCTGGCCGGTCTGCTTGCCAAGGGCTGTCAGACAGGGCTAGGGCTTGTCAGTTGCCTCATCAAACACAGCGGGGGCATCGCTGCTGGGAACGCGGGTGGGAGCAGGAGCTCCGTTGCTTTTCAAGGGGGCCACACAGCGAGCCGTAGCGTGTTGGAAGTAGGCGGTGCCGGCCGGGTAATGGCGTAAACGGGCCAGTTCCGGCTTGGCTTGGATGCTGCTTTCGGATAGGGGAAAGACGATGCCGCGTGTGGGGATGGTATTGCGTGATGTGCTGGCATCGTCGCCGCCGCCCTTGACGACCCTGACATGAGGCGGGTCGCGCGTGGGGTCTGAGATGACCCATTCATGCAGACCGTTCGCCATATCCTGGATACCGAGTGGGTTAGCCGGGAAAGAGCCAATATCGTAGTGCTGTGTTCGTTGCTCCTGATCGGGCAGGTTGCGCCCTTCTTGCCATTGGCCATTGTCGGTGGCCCAGGGAAAAGCCTGACCGCGGCTGCGGGCAGCATACTCCCATTCAGCCTCGGTAGGCAGGCGCATATCCAGACCACTGTTTTGACCTAACCAGGCACAAAATGCCTCCGCTTCGTCATAAGGCATATTGGCGGCTTGTTGTTCGTCGCCTTTGACCGCTTGCCAGCGGGCAGGGCGCTGGGTCTGTTTTAGAAAGCGGTCATACAGAGCGTTGCTGGCCTCTTTCTTCATGATGGAAAATGCATTGACTTCGACGGGGTAGGGCTCCAGGGCGCCTTGGTCAGGCTGGGCTACCCATTGCACGCTTTGTGCGCCGTCAGGGGTTCGCATGGGGACCTGAAAATTGCCGGCCATGAAGGAGCCGCCTTCTACTTGTATCAGTTCGGGACCGGGTTCGGGGCTGGAGGGCAGTGATCTCAACACCAGTAAGAGCAATACGCTGGCAACGATGAGAGTTGCACTGATCCGGACGGGGGTATGACGCAATCTGGGTTCCTTGTCGCTGGCTTTGGTATAAGTCAGCGTTTCATCGATTTGTGGGTTGTGCTTTTCAGGCCCCGTATTATTTCACGCTTGCTTCCGTGATGGGTTTGCCTGTGCGCAGAGTTTACTCATTTAAGTCAGACGACGGGGTCGACCAGGCACTTATTCGGCAGGAACCGCGGTTTTTTTGGGGATGACGCTCAGAGGAATACGAATCACCTGCCCTTCTTGAACCACAATGCTCCAGCGATCAGCTTGAAACAGCGCAGGGCTGACTTCAAATACCGCCACATCGGAAACGCTGACGCCAGGATTGATCTTGTCGGGCCCCACGGTGTCCAGATCATGCGCGTAACGGTAGTCCTGGCTTGCCCGTCGGTTCGGGGCGAACTTCTGACCGGCGGCATTCGCCAGGAAGAGGCGTGGCCGGTGTACCTGCGGGTTCAGAGGACGGCCTGAGGTGTTGGTGTAGCGGTAATGCAAAATGATAAATAGATTATTCTGGCGGGCGGGTGTGCCCATCTCGCCTTCATTCGGCTCATTTTGGGTGTTCCACCCGATCAGCTCGATATGCAGGCGCACTCCCCGATACTGAGGCGAGAGCAGGGTGGCTCCGTAGTTCAGCACGGAAGCCGCAGGTGGGATGGGCGCGATGGGAGGGGGCGCAGCAGGCTGCGTACGGGTGGATAGAATCCGGTCGTTTTGACTGTAAGCGACGGCAGACCACAGGGCCAAAGTGACACACAGCCAAAAACGGGAACGGGGAGCAATCATGGGGCGAGGCGAACAAGAGGCTTCATCGGTTACAGGGCCGGTCACGGTGACCCATATGGCAGGCCGGAAAAAAATAAACGGCTCATGGGCCGTTTTTCTTCACTACTTTTTTCAGATCATCCAGCTCTTTGCGCAGAGCGACGACTTCGTCACTGAGTAAACCAATGACGGCCATTTGACTTTGGTACATCTCTACCAAGGGGTGGTAACTGATACCACGACTGGTCAGTTCCCGACAAAGCGCGCTAAGACCGGTTCCAGCGCGCTTGGTTAAGGTTGCCATCTTCCTGTGATCCATAAGCCTGCGTCCTGATCCGTAGTTGTTCGATGTTTACATCCGTTAACCATACCAAAATTCGATGACAATAGTCATTTTTCTTAAAACTTCTTGTATATCGGTGGCTTGGCAATTGCCTTAGCCCACCTGAAAGTTTCCCTCCGGATAACGAACCCGGCTGCGTTTGCGGGTGGCCAGCGTGTACACCAGGGTCAGAGGCCCGAGTCGACCCGCAAACATCAGGATCATGATCAGGATCTGGCTGGGCAGGGATAGTTTGTGGGTGATGCCGTGGCTCATGCCGGTAGTGCTGAGCGCGGAGGCCGCTTCAAAGAGCAGGCTGGTAATGGGCATGTCTTCAAACAGCGTCAGCAGCAAAACACTGATGAAATACAGGGCGCCGGTGATCAGGAACAGGGCCAGGGCTTTCTGGACGGTCTCAGGCGGTACGCTGCGTTCCATCAGAACGACTTCTTCGCGTTGACGGATATAGGAGCGCACGGCTGCCAGCAGCACAATCAAGGTGCCGATCTTGATGCCACTGGCCGTACTGAGTGAGCCGCCACCAATCAGCATTAGCACAATCAAGGTTAACTGGGTGCTGTCGCGCAGATTGGCAATATCCATGGTGGTGAAGCCGGCAGTGCGGGTCGCGGCGTTCTGCATCCAGGCGGCCAGTGCCTGGTCGCCGGTGCCCAACATGCCCAGGGTGTGCGGGTTGTTGAATTCCAGTGCCCACAGGCTTAAAAAACCGATCAGATTCAGTACCAGCGTTCCGATCAGGATGAGCTTGGTGTAGGGCAGGAGGGTTTGCCAGCGTTTTTTCTGGCCGACATCGGCAAGGACTGTAAAACCGATTCCGCCCAGAATAATCAGACCGGACAGCGTCATGACTGAAATAATATCGCCGGAGATGGGGATCAGCGAGTCATGAAACAGTGAGAAGCCGGCGTTGTTAAAAGCCGTCACCGAGTGGAACAGGGCGCGATACAGGGCCGTTGTCCAGGGAAAATCGATGGACCAGCGCAAGAACAGGATGGCGGCTGCGATCAGTTCAATCAGGGCAGCAATCTTGAAAACCTGGAAGGCCGTGCTGCGGATACGGGACACGCTGGTCTGATTAAAGGCTTCCAAAGCCAGCGCTTGTTGGCTGACACTGATGCGCTTGTGCATGGTGATCGCCGCAATCACGGCGAAGGTCACAAATCCCATGCCACCAATCTGCACCAGCAGCGCCAGGACAATTTGTCCGAAGTGGGTTAGGTCCGTGGCCGGGTCAATGACCGCCAGCCCGGTGACGGTGACCGCCGAGGTGGCCATGAACAGGGCCTGGAAAACCCCCAGACGGTGTTCAGCGGCTTGTGGCAGGCTGAGCAAAAGGGTGCCCAGGATAATCAAGGCCATAAAGCCCAAGGCCAGCACCAGCGGCGGGCTGGCGCTCAAGGTGCGAGCATGAGGATGGACCTCAAGACGGCGGGTAAAGCTATTGGGCAGCCAGTTGCGCATACATCAGACCAGTTTGGGGGCGGCAGTACGAAGTGCTTGCAATTGCCCAAACAAAATGAGCAGATCCTTGGCATGCAGGGAGAAATCAGGGCCGGGCTGAATGGTGGTCTGGCCGCGGCGCTTGACCAGCAAGACTTGGACATCGGTCAATTGCTCGCGCAGTATATCCCGTATGGTCTGGCCATTCATATTGTCGCTGGCGGTCACCTCCACAATGTAATCCCCATTTCCCAGGGTGATGTAGTCGTTGACCATGGGGTAGCTCAACATTTGGGCAACGCGTATACCCATTTCTTCTTCGGGGTGGATAATCCGGTTGACCCCAATCTTGGCCAGAATCAGATGCTGGGTATGGGAAATGGCTTTGGCCCAGATGGTGGGGACGCCAAAACTTTTCAAATGCACCACGCACACCAGGCTTGATTCAATATCCGCCCCAATGGCAACCAGAACGACGTCATAATTGTCCAGCCCCAGCTCCTCCAGAGCCTGACGGTCAGTGACATCGGCGATGACGGCACGGTTTAATTGGTCGGCGTATTTGTTGACCAGTTTCGGATTGGTGTCCACTCCCAGCACGGAGTGTCCCATTTTCATGAGTTCCAGAGCGCAGGCTGATCCAAAGCGGCCTAGCCCTATGACGGCGAACTGTGCCATAGCTTATTTGTTCCGTTTGATGCTTGAAACAATTTCAAGCCAAATTAAGCGTTGATGGTATAAAGAGATATCTGGTAAAAACCCTTATCGGGTATTCCCTTGGGCGCGTGTCGTTCAAGCCCTGGCGGAAACATCAATAGTGGACAGTGTAAAACAATGGTTAGTTTGTTTGATCCAATCAAACTGGGTGATATTGAGCTCATGAACCGCATCATCATGGCGCCCATGACACGCGCGCGCGCCTCGGAGGGCCGTATGCCCAACGATTTGATGCGTATGTACTATTGTCAGCGGGCCAGTGCGGGGCTGATTGTAGCCGAAGCGACCTCGGTATCGCCGCAAGGCGTGGGCTATGCCCACACACCGGGCATCTGGAGCAGCGCGCAGGTAGACGCCTGGCGCACGATTACCGAAGCCGTGCATGCCAAGGGGGGGCGGATCGTTCTGCAATTGTGGCATGTGGGGCGGGTGTCTGACCCGGAGTTTCTCAATGGGCAGATGCCGGTAGCGCCTAGTGCAATTGCCTGTGACGGCATGGTCAGCCATTTAAGCCCCGAGCGTCCTTTCGTGGTGCCTCGCGCCTTGCGCATAGAAGAAATTGCCGACATCGTGGACGATTTTGCTGTAGCGGCCCAAAACGCACTCAGTGCGGGCTTTGATGGGGTAGAGATACACGGTGCCAATGGTTATCTGATTGACCAGTTCTTGCACGATGGGTCCAACACGCGTACCGATGCGTACGGCGGAACGATTGAAAATCGGGCGCGTTTCCTGTTGGAAATTGTGGATGCGTGTGTGGCCATTTGGGGTGCCGGCCGGGTGGGTGTGCATTTGTCTCCACGGGGTGGTTTGCATGGCATGAAGGATTCCGATCCGGCCCGCTTGTTCTCTTACGTGGCCTGTGAGCTGGATCGCCGCGATATTGCCTTTTTGTTCTTGCGCGAAAGTCCGGCCTCGGACAGCTTGTTGCCCATGATCAAATGTCAGTTTGGTGGCGCCATTATTGCCAATGAGCATTTTGATTTGCCCACCGCACAGACCACTTTATCCAAAGGCATGGCCGATGCCGTGTCGTTCGGTAAGGCTTTTTTATCCAATCCGGATTTGCCATTGCGTTTGCAGTTACGCGCTCCCCTCAATAGCTGGGACCGGGATTCGTTTTACACCCAGGGCCCCAAAGGCTATACGGATTATCCATTTTTGAAAACCCAGGCAGACTGTGAGCAGTCGGTGGGTGAGGATTTGCAGACGCATTAATTCGGCGCTCTGGTTAAGTCGCTTGAAAATAAAAAAGCCCGTTTGATGCGGGCTTTTTTAATGGAATTTGTGGTGATTCGGTAGTGGATTGAAACAAGGTGCCGTTTTTGAATGATTGTGTGCGGATGGCTGATTTACTGGTGTCAACGCTGGTTTGACGGTGCCCGTTTAGGCAATCCCTTGGCGCGTGGCGTTCAGCTACCGCGCACAACCCGAAAAGTGGCTGCCGCTTTAACCAGCAAGCGCTCCTTCTCGTCGTATCCGCCTCCTTCGCAATAGGCGGTGTCGCCTTCCAGATAGAGACACCGGGCTTTGAACCAGACATCGCCACGGGCTGGGAGCAGGAACTGGGTGTTCATGTCGATGGTGGCCATCCCTGAACCAGGGCGCTGGGCTCGCGCGGCAGCGCTGAGCGTGAAGTCCAGAATAGCCATCAAGGTGCCTCCATGTACATCCGCACGGGAGTTGGCATTCCAGGCTTGCCAGGGCAGAAAAGTGATCACTTCCTGCTCGGTGCTGCTGACGGTTTGCAGGCCCAGGTGCTGCATCAAAGGGATATGAGTGCCGAAGAAATCCTGTTTGGGCTGCGCCAGTTCGGCCTGCAAATGCTTCATGGATTCAGCTTCTGCTTCACTTGAGCGGAAACTTGAGACATATCGGCACGACCGGCCAGTTTGGCTTTAACCAAACCCATGACCTTGCCCATCAGTGCGGGACCTTGAGCGCCTTCCGATTGGGCTTGGGTAATTGCATCGGCAATTGCAGCATCAATTTCTGCCTTATCGGCCTGTTGGGGCAGATATTCTTGCAGAATCTGCAATTCTGCTGCTTCTTTCTCGGCGCTTTCAGTGCGACCGGCCGATTCAAAAGCCTGAATGGATTCGCGGCGCTGCTTGACCTGTTTTTCAATGATGCTTGTGACTTCGGCATCGCCCAGCTCCGTACGCTCATCCACTTCACGTTGTTTGATCGCGGCTTGCAAAAAGCGCAAGGTCTCCAGGCGCGCGCTATCGCGAGCGCGCATCGCCGTTTTGATATCGTCAGCTAAACGGATTTTGAGTGTTTGACTCATGGTGGTTCCTGATTGAACGGGCAAAGCCTTAGTTTAACGCAGGGTGGGATGGGGAAAAATCCGATTATTGAAAATCCCGACTGCGCGTCACCAGATCACCGATCAGGTGATTCAGGCAAACCAGGCGTCGGGCAATCAAATGGCAGACAGCACCGTCGCGCTGCCAGATGCCATAGACGCCAAGCAGACGTGACTGGAGCAGTGCCTGGGATTGCTCCTGAGCCAGCTCCTCGCGCACGATGACATTCACACTGCCTGTTTCGTCTTCCAGCGTCACAAAGACCGTGCCCTTGGCGGTGCCGGGACGTTGGCGGGTCGTGACCAGGCCACAGGCCCGTGCCAGCCGGCGGTCCGGGTAGTTCAGACTCAGTTGCGCTGCCGTTGAGAATCGCAAAGGAATTAACTGCTGTCGCAGCAAGGACAGGGGGTGACGGTGCAAACTTAATCCGACTGCCTGATAGTCGCTCAATACCTCTATCCCTACGCTGGTACGAGGTAGCTCTGGCGTCGTGTCCGGGTTTTCTGCATGGCTGAGCAAACCGGCCTGGCTGGGACGGCGAGCATCCCATACGCCATGTCGACGCTGGCTATAAGCGCTGCGCAAGGCATGGGCTTGCGCCAGGGCTTGTTGATCATGAGCGGACAGGGCCAGCTCCTGGCGCAAGCAGGCCAGGTTCAATGTCCGTTCGGGGTGGTTTTGCCGGTAGTGAACAATAGCGTGTGCGCCTTGCTCACTTAAACCTTTAACCATGTGCAGGCCCAGACGGACCTGGCGCGGGCTGCCCGGTGCTGAACATACATGGCTGTCAAACAGGCTGTATTGCACATCAACAGGCAGCACTTGTACGCCGTGGCGGCGTGCATCCTGGACCAATTGGCTGGGGCCATAAAAGCCCATGGGCTGAGAGTTCAGCAAAGCGGCCAGAAAATGATCGGGATAACGCGCTTTCAGATAGGCACTGAACCAGGCCAGTTTGGCGAAGCTGGCCGAATGGCTTTCGGGAAAACCGTATTCCCCAAAACCGCTGATCTGATCAAACAGGCGCTTGGCGAACTCAGGGGGATACTGTTTAGCGGCCATACCATCTAGCAACTCCTGTTCAAAAGGCCCCAAACCACCACGGCGACGCCAGGCAGCCATGGCTCGTCGCAGGGCATCTGCTTTGTCGGCCGAAAAACCTGCCGCCTCCATGGCCAGTTCCATCGCCTGCTCCTGAAAAATAGGCACGCCCAAGGTGCGTTCCAGCACAGGGCGGATTTCGGGAGCGGGGTAATCGACTTTGCTGGGGTCGCGACGGCGTTCCAGATACGGGTGCACCATGCCACCTTGAATGGGGCCGGGCCTCACGATCGCCACTTGCACCACCAGGTCATAAAAGCACTTGGGACGTAGCCGCGGCAACATGCTCATCTGGGCGCGGGATTCGATCTGGAATACGCCTATGGTGTCGGCGCGCCGGATCATGCGAAAGGTTTTGGCGCTGTGCAAAGGAATGTCTTGCAAGCGGAACGGCTTGCCTGTTTGCTGACTGATGCTGTCCAGGCATCGACGCAGGGCGCTCAACATGCCCAAAGCCAGGATGTCGACTTTCAGCAGTCCCAGCACATCCAGATCATCCTTGTCCCATTGCACGACGCTGCGTCCCGGCATGGCGGCGTTTTGAATCGGCACCAGCCTGTGCAAAGGCGTTTGTGAAATCACAAAACCACCGGGATGCTGAGACAGGTGACGCGGGAAACCCATGAGCTGACGGGTCAAAGACAGCCATTGATGGGCTTGTTCAGGCGGGCATTCGGGAAAGCGTGCCAGGACCTCATCCTGAATACGGGTATCTTTGAGCCAGGCGCGGTCACATTGGATCAAGGCCTCGATCAAGGCGTGAGGAATGCTAAGTGCCTTGCCGGTATCACGCAAGGCGCTGCGACGGCGGTAGCTCGTGATTACCGCCGTTAATGCAGCCCGTTCACGACCATATTTACGATAAATGTATTGAATGACTTCTTCGCGACGCTGGTGCTCGAAGTCCACATCGATATCGGGCGGTTCGGCCCGTGCCCGACTGATAAAGCGGGCAAACAGCGTATGAGTGCTGGCGGGGTCCACTTCCGTAATACCCAGGCAATAGCATACCGCTGAATTGGCGGCCGAGCCGCGTCCCTGGCACAGAATTCCCCGGCTGCGGGCGTAGCTGACGATGTCATACAAGGTCAGAAAGTAGGACTCGTAGCCCAGGTCTTCAATCAGGCTCAGCTCTTCGTCCAGGCGCGTGCGCAAACGGTCACTGATTCCTTTCGGATAGCGCCTGTGCGCGCCACGCTCGGTTTCCTGTCGCAGATACTCACTGCCACTGAGGCCGGGCGGAACAATCTCGACCGGGTACTCGTACTTGATTTCGCTTAAACAAAACTGGCACAGCTCTTGAATGTGATCGCTGGTCTTGCGCAAGTCGGCCGGGTAGAGGTTGGCCAGTTGGAAACGACTGCGCAAGTGGTGTTCCGCATTGCTGGCCAGAGACCAGCCACATTCCTGTATGGGTGTTTTCAGGCGTATGGCGGTCAAGGTGTCGTGCAAGGGCTGGCGAGAACGCACATGCATGTGGACGCCGCCCAAGGCGGCACAAGACAGGCCACACTGTTGGGCTGCCAGCCGAACCGTGCGTAAATGCTGCTGATCCTGATCCCGCCTATGTAAGCTGAGGCCTAAAAACAAACGGTCGGCAAACAGGCTTTTCAAGTCTTGCGCTTGCTGATAGATGTGTTCGCCAGACAGGCCATAAGCCGGTTTGTAAATGACCAGACAGTCGGCTAATACCGTGTGCTGCGCACCGTAGCGGGCTTGCTGCAAAAAGGACCAGTCAATGGGCGCCTCCTGCTTCAAGTCCAAAGACTGGTGCAGCTCAGAGATGAACTGACAAAGATTGCCATAGCCTTCTTTGTTGCGGGGCAGAATCAAGAGTTCGTGGGCCTGCGTGTCGTTGGGTGAAGCGGTCTCACAATGCGTGCCAGGGCAGGAGGAAGTGTCCCATTGGCCGCTAAAGCGGAATCGGCTGCCAACCAGCAAACGGATCTGTGGATGCAGTCGGGTCTGTGCGTAGGCGCGGACTACCCCGGCCATGGAGGCGTAGTCGCATAAGGCCAGTGCCTTGTAGCCCAGCTCGGCGGCTCGACTGATCAGCTCCTCGGGATGGGAGGCACCCGTCAAAAAACTGTAGTTGGACAGGCAGTCCAGTTCGGAGTAGAGCAGTTCTGAAGGGATACTCATCCAAAGACTCCGTGTAAATACCAAGCGTGTTCCTGGCTTAAATCCCGGTAAACCCAATACAAACGCCCTTGGGGGCACAAGGCTACAAAATAGTCGCGCTGCTGGTGGCCGCCACCGTTCCACCAGCCGGTTTGTATTCGCTCTGGGCCTTGAATCAGGCGCAAACGTTGATGGTCCAGGAGCGGGGATTGTTGGTCGTGTGGCAGGGGCCGGGCCGGCTCCAGCAGCCAGCATGGACGCTGCCGTACCGGGCCTGCGGCTGGGCGGGCGGCCACCGTTGATGCGGGCTGCCATTGATTGGCTTGCTCGGGCAAATGGCTGGCCTGGGGGGCGGGGGTGAGGATCTGCCCGGTCCCGAGTCTGGCCTGCAAGCGTTCCAGAAGTTGCTGGTCTTGTTCCTGCCAATGGTGTGCATCCGGAAACAGACTGCTGGCGTGGGTTTGGCGTGGATGAAGTTGGCGGGCCCGCAGCATCAGGCTTTGGACGGCGGCAGGTAATTGCAGGGGCTGGAACTGTTCTTGCCAGACAGGCAGAAAGTCCTGGCTGCGCCAGCTAGAGCGGGCCATGTGCAGTTCCAGATGAGTGCTGCGTGGGTAATCTTTATAGCGCTCCGTATGCAGGGTCAGCTCCAGGCCCGTACAAGCGAGTTGGTGCTGGTTCAGCCCGCCTTCCAGCTGGTTTAGCAGACGGGTCAAGGCCCGTAATACCAAGGCTTTGTTATTGGAAGGGGTGTCCAGCTCCAGTCGGTATATAAATTGTGGGGCAGACTGGACCCATTCCAGGGTCCAGCTCTGCAAGCCGTAGGCCTGATCCAGTTGCAGGAGCAGGGTACGCAGCCCGCGCTGGGCCAGACCGTCGCGTGGCAATTGACGCAACTGGCCCAAGGTATGACAGCCCAGGCTGTGCAACCAGTGCAACTGATCGGCAGGTGCGCCCAGCAACTGGATGGGAAGCGGGTTCAGACAAGCGTGCAGCCGCCGGATGCAACGACGTTGCTTGCGTGTGGACAGGGCCAGCAAACAGGCCGCCCGCGCGCTGGGAGCCAGGGCCAGACAGGGATCGGGAATCAGGGCTTGCAAGTCTGCCCGAACGTGTTGGTATAGACGACGCAGGCCACCAAACAGCCGTAGGCTGGCGCTGATATTCAGTACCCATAAATTCGCCTGAATGTGAGCCAGTTGCGGGCTGTAGTGTAGCAAGACCGCCTGCAGCCTGTCTTGCTGCTCTGAACCGGCCTCAGGCGTGAGCAGGCTCTGGGGCAGTCGCAGGCACAGGTACATGGTTTGGCAGGGCCGCTGGCGGCATCCCGGTTGGGTGAAGGGCTAAGGCAATGGCTTGCGAGCAGGGCGGACCGCGGCGCTTAAGAATCTGCACATCCAGCCAGGCCTGGCCTTGTTGATCTTGTCGGGGGTAAAGCGCCAGGCGCAACAGGGCCGGGCTATTGGCTTGGCTGTGCAGGGGACGTAAGCAAAAAAACAGGCTGTCGCTATGGCTGGCCAACAGTTGCAACTGGCGTAAGGCGGCTAAAGGGACATGGGCGGGCAACCAGCTCAGTACGGCGGCACAGTGGCCGTGCCGCAGGGCTTGGGCGCTGGCCCATAAGGTGTCGTTCAGGTGCTGGCTGCGTATCCAGAGCAGGCGGGCGGGTAGCGTGCGTGGCGCAGGGTGGGTTGGCCGGGACATTGCACAGGTGCCATGCCACGATTGCTGCATGGGCTGATAGGGAGGGGCGACCAGCACACGCAAGCGTTCTGCCGGCATGGCATTTAAGGCGGGCAATAGCAAGGACATGGCACTGCTGTCCGGGTGGGCCAGCAGCTCGATCAGGTTGCCCACTGGCCAGCCGCCTCCAGGCAGTTGGGCATTCAGGCTGTCAAAGCCACTGGACAGGCACGTGCCGGCGGCATGCGCATAATGCTTGCCCGTCCACAGGGAGGGGTGAATATCTAAAAGGGAACGAAGTGCGCTTGCCATAGAATGCTCCTGAATGCTGTATAAATATACAGTAAAAATGCAACTCGGCAAACCGGCCATCGGCTTCAAAGCAGAACTTTTATATACTGTGGCCTTCTGTTGGGTCCCCTTGCATGAACGCTTCCTCTTTCTCTCGTCCAGGCCGTTGCGCACGGTGTCAGCGGCCTGTGGCCCGATGCTTGTGTTCGCTGATTCCTTCTCTGCAAGCAACGTGCCCTCTTTTGATTCTGCAGCATCATTCCGAGGCGCGGCATGCGCTCAATACCGGGCGCCTGGCGTATTTGGGTGTGCAAGGGGCGCAGCTGTGGGTGGGGGAGCAGTTTGAAGATCTGGAGGCGCGTTTAGCGCAGGCCCAGCGTCCTGTACTGCTGTTTCCGGGACCTCAGGCCCAGGTGGCCCGGGCCTTGGCGCCCCAGCAAAGGCCTGATCTGATAGTGGTGCCCGATGGCACCTGGCGCAAGGCCCGTTTGATTTTGCATCGCAATCCGATCTTGCAGCGTTTGCCGCATTGGGTGCTGCCGCAAGGGGATGTGTCGCGCTACCGGTTGCGCAAAGCGCCAGATCCTCAGGCCGTTTCCACGTTGGAGGCGATTGTACGGTTGATGCAGCTTATGGAGCCGGAGCGCGATTTCAGCGCCTTGCTACGGCCATTTGAGCATTTGATCGAGGAGCAGATCCAGGCCATGGGCCTGGATACCTATGAGCGCAACTATCCTACTTCCAGATGAAGTTCAGTTCCTGCGGCTTACCCTCGACCAGTGTGGTCTGGCGCTCCTGGGTTTGGCCTTCGTACGTGGCAAACACTTTGTAGCTGCCCGGACCGAGGCGGATCAGGCAATAAGGGCCATCAATCAGGCTGTTGAGCACGGTCTGATCGGCGCTGTTACGGATCACCAGCTGAACATCAGAGATGTAGGCGATGCGCTCGCCCTGCTGGGCTGAAAAGTTGACGGACAAGGGAAAGGTGCTGCGCACCATGCGGAAAAGCTGGGCTTCATCACTGCCTATGCCGCCGCTGACGTATTCGGTGGAGCCGTAATACTGGCTGGGGGGCAGTTCCTGAGCGTGCGCAATCGGACTGCTCAACAAGGCCAGCGACATGGCAATGCCGATCAAAGAAAGACGAGGACTCATGAGATTTCCTTGCTTGAGGTGAGGTGGCTAAGCGGGCCATGCATGGCCCTGTTGCTGTTATGAGTGGAAGGGGGCAGGCCGTGCGGATGAAAGCTGGGCCATGACAAGGGCCAGTCATGTTGCCGCTCGGGCTGGGCCGCCGGGGTGAAGCTGCGTTCACGCAGCGTACCTTGCCCATGCTGATCCAGCGTAATGACGGTGGTGCAACGCGTGCCATAGTCGGGGCTGACAATAAACGGGCTGCTTAACAGGCGTTCGCGCTCCAGGCTCAAGCCGGTCTGAGGCAAGTCTGCATCGGCGGCCAGGTCCTGATTGCGCAAACCTTGAAACAAGCTCTCTACGGCCGGGGCCGAGCCGTCAAAATGTTGCGCTTGCAGGGTTTCCTTCAAGAACAGGCTTTTGGGCCACGGGGTGTTCAGCCAGGCATTGCTCAGAATATGGACGCCCGGATCGAGTCGTTGCGGCTGGCCGCTGGGGTGACGATTACTGTAATAAGCCAGTTGCAAGGCTTGCGTGTCGGTGGGCCATTGCAGCACAAAAAGATTAAAACCGGCGTACTCGGCCCCTTGACGGGCTAACTGGGCCAGATAATCCAGAGGGCTGCGCTCATCGCGCAGGAATTGGGGGATCAGTTCTCCCCGCGAACGTTGAGCGCCGCTTTTATTGCCGGGAATTTCGCGGTAGTTGGTAAGCAGGGCCAGTCGTCCCCGGCATTGTGTCAGGCCCAGCCACGTGCCTCCGGCCTGCAGGTCACGACCGGCAAGAATGTCGGGCTCGTCTTGCCAGGGCTGTGCCGGCTGGCTGGGACGAGCATGATATTCATCGCGATTGGCGGCAATAATCAGCGGCCAATCCGCATTGACTCCGATGGCGATATAAGCGATGCACATGTGCCGATTGTAGGATGGCTATGCAGGCTTTGGTAGCCGAAGAAGTGCCAAGTTCCGTATTTTTTCCCGGCATTGGAACGCAGGTGCGGGCCGTGTATTTGCCGCCGGGCCCTTAAGGCGCCATGTAGTCCCGGGCCAGGCGTACAACCGTGACGCCGGGACGCAGCTGACGTAAAGAAGGCATGATCAAGGTGCAGTGGTCGTAAGGCGTCAGCAAGGGCTGCCCATCGGCCTGGCCGATGCATGTGCCTGCCTGGCTCAGGGTTTCCAGGCCTTGCCAGGCCTGGCTGAAACTCACTTGCCGGGAGGGCGCCACCACCGCATGGGTGACCTGCACGATTCGTTGCTGTTTGGGAGAGGCCCGACGCCAGTCTGACGGGATGTCTTGGATGTCCACAATCTCGGAGGCGATGAGAAAGCGGGCAATCAGGTCCAGCGCCACAGCCGGTGTCTGCGGGTCTCCGTGAAAGCCGCATTCCAGCAACAGGGAGCGGGTTTCTTCAGCCTCGGGCTCAGAGAATCGGCCGTAATCGCGCATGCGTACGCCGTCCTGATGGCCGGAATCCACAATGACGTGTTCGGGGGCGCCCAGTGTCTTGGCCAGCTCGATGTTGCGCTCCAAGGTTCCGGTCAATAGCAAGGGCGCACAGGGCTCGTGCATGGAGTGCAGGTCCAGCAACCAGTCGGCCTGTTCCAGCCAGGGCAAGATGGCGCGTGCGCGACGTTGTTCCTGAGTCTGTGTTTGAGACAGTTTTTGCGCACTCCAGACCCGATTCATGTCTTCATCCACATAACGGCTGGCATCGTGATGCGCCGGGTCAAAGCGATCAAAAGCGTCCAGATTGCAAAAAGCCAGGATCAGCTTGCCGCGACGGGGTTGCACACCACGAGCGAGCAAGGCTTTCAAGGCCCAGGCTCCGCAAAGCTCATTACCGTGTATTAACGCGCTGATCATCACGGTTCGGCCCGCTTTACCGGAGTCCAGGCACCACAGGCCGAGAACACCGGTATTGCCCTGGCGCTCTGTTTGAATGTCGGGGTACGAAAGAGAAAAGGACATGCTAGGGGCTCCAGCACCCCGACCTGCGGCCGGGGGCCTGTTTTTTTATTCGGCTTGCAGTTTGGCCAGCTCAACCAGGCGGGCGTATTTATCGACTTCTCTGGCCTGAAATTCTGCTGCGTTCATGCCGGGGGCGTAAAGCGTAGCGCCATTCGACCGCATTTTCTCTTGCAGGCTGGACGATTCCAGGCTGTTATCCAAAGCCTGGCGTAAGGTCTGGGTGACGGATTCAGGCAAGTCCTTGGGGCCATACAAGCCGAACCAGACATTGATGTCGACTTTTTCAAAACCGGGCGTATCGGCCAGCGGCGGAATTTCCGGTGCAGCCGCAGACGCACGGGTTTCGGTAATGCCCAAGGGGACGATGGCACCTGCCCGTGCTTGTGACAGGCCCGAGGACAGGACCAGATAAGCGGTGTCCAATTGTCCACTCATCAGGTCCGAGACCAGAGGAGGCACGCCGCGATAGGGCACATGCATGGCAGTGGTGCCGGTGGAGGCATTGACCATTTCACCGGCCAGGTGCAGGGTGGTCCCCACGCCCGAGGAGCCAAAGCTGAAGGCTTCGGGTTGGGCAGCCCGCAGTTTTTGCGCATAGTCCGCCGCCGAGCGGATGCCCGATTTTTTGGAGGCGGCCAGCAGCAGGGGCTGAGAAGCAATCATGCCAATGGGCGTAAAGTCTTTCTGTCCGTCATAGCGCACGGCCTTGTTGATCATGCCTGCGATAATCATCTCGTTGGTGGAACCCAGCAGCAGGGTATAGCCGTCAGCAGCGGCACGCTGGACACGTTGAGCTCCAATCGTCCCGCCTGCGCCGCCCGCATTTTCGACCACCACCGTTTGGCCCAGACGGTTGCTGAGCTCTTCCGCCAGCAGGCGTGCAGTCAGGTCGACGCTGCCTCCGGCCGGATAGCCTACGACCAACGTCAGGCTGCGTGAGGGATAGGTGTCGGCATGGCTGATCGAAATGGGCAAGAGGCTACAGGCGCCTGCCAGGCTCAGTACCAGACTGCGTTTGGAGAAAGAAAAAGACATGATGTGCTCCCCGTTCGATGGATAGGGCTCCGGCCCGCAGCCCGGGTGGGTGCGTCGGGCGTGTTTATCCTTAGTTATGAAGGGGTATTGTGTCCGCTGCAGCTGATGCTGATGTGCTGTTACGGCACATAGCCGTGCTTTTTCAGCCGGCAGATCTGTTAACGAGCTTGCTGGGTAAAGGCCCAGACAGATTCGGCCAGATCCGAAAGGGGGGCGCGCGAGCGATACAGACGAACCTCAAAGGCAATCTCATCGCCCTTGCCGCCTAGCTGCACCAGCGTTCCGCGACGACATTCATTGGCAATCATGGACAAGGGCAGCCAGGCCACGCCCATGCCTTTTAATACTGAGCCCATGGCCGTGTCCAGCGAATCGCACCGTACCGTACTGACCAGAGGGTAGGGAAAGTGATGCAGCTTGTCGCCCAGAATCCGGGCCATGGCCAGACCGCCCGAATATGAAATCAAGGGTATGCTGCGCCCGCTATCGGCGTTGAGCTCATACAAAGGGTGGCCATTCTTGCGCCGTTGACAGGTCGGCACCAGTTTGTCGGTAGCGATGGTCATGTAGGTGACCTGTTCGGCCAGAAGCTCAATTGACAGGGCGGGGTGCTCATAGCAGCACAGAAAGTCTGTTTTGCCTTGGGCAAGCAGCTTGGCCATATCTGCCATCATGCCGGTGCTGATATCGATCGGTATGTGGGCGGACAAGGGGGCCTGGCTGCCTTTCTGAAGGCGGCTGACCCAATCGGTGACCAAGGTGCGCGCCAGACTGCGGCCAGTGGCGATGCGCAAATGACCTTGCCCTGTCTGCTCCGAGGCCTGCAATTGCCGACGTACCCGGTTGAGTTGCTCCAGTACTTGATGGGCGGTGTTGTAGAACACCTGTCCCTGGGCCGTGAGCGTGATGGGCAGGCTACCACGTTCCACCAGAGGGGTTCCGACCCAGGCCTCCAAGGCCCGGATACGGCGTCCAAATGCGGGGTGTGTGACGTGGCGTTGTTCTGCTGCCCGGACAAAGCTGCCTTCGCGTGCCAGGGTGAGGAAATCTTCAAGCAGTTTGAGCTGAGGCACGACAAGCACGCTCCTTAAAAGAATGCAGGCCTATTGATACCGGCTGCTGACCCATCGAAAGAGGTAGCCGAGCAGCAGGTCGTAAAAATGCCCCAAAATCGGCTCAAAGGCCATGATGTTGGGGCATCGGGCAGACCGTGTGTCTGTCACGGTTCAGACACGCAGGGAGATTAGAGCATGGCCAGACCGTTGGATTTTTCGACCAGATCACGGATGCGCACGGCATCACCGATACGAGAATAACGGCCTGAGGAATTCAGCAGCACAATAGCCACCTCCCGATCCTCGATTTTGGTCAACATTACCAGACATTCACCCGCTTCGTTGATGAAGCCGGTTTTGGAGACCTGGATATCCCAGTTGGCGTTTTTGACCAGACGATTGGTGTTATTAAAGACCAGTTGGCGGCCTCGCATGGGCTGGACGGAGTACTGGTCGTTGGTCGTGTATTGCTGAATGCGGGCATGCTGGCTGGTGGCGGTCAGCAGTTTGACCAGATCGCGCGGGCTGGCCACATTGTCGCTGGACAGGCCGGTGGGTTCGACAAAGCGCGTATTGCGCATGCCCAAGGCGCGCGCCTTGTCATTCATGGCGCGCACAAAGGCGGGCAGTCCGCCGGGATAATTACGGCCCAAGGCATGGGCGGCCCGGTTTTCTGACGACATCAGGGCCAGATGCATCATGTCGGCACGGCTCAAACGCGAGCCGACGCTCAGACGTGAGCTGGAATGTTTGACGCGATCCACGTCTTCGTCGATGATCTCCAGCATTTCATCCATAGGCAAGCCCGACTCGGCAACGACCAGAGCGGTCATCAGCTTGGAGATGGATGCAATGGGACGCACGGCGTCGCTGTTTTTCTGGTACAGCACCGTTGACGACTCCAGATCCTGCACAAATGCAATTTCCGAACGCAAGGCCGCATTCTGAATCAGGGCGTCATGTTTGAGGGCATTCAGGGCACGGCGACTATCGTTTTCGTTATAGCTGATAGGCTGCAGGTTTTTTTCGAAAACCAGGTGAGGCACGTTGTAGCTGATGGCGGCGGTGGCTTCCTCCTGGACGGAGGGCTCGGCCAGCGCCAAAGTCTGGGCCAGCGACGAAAGCGAAAAAGGCGCTAGAAATAAAACACATAGCGCACGGCGTATTAATTTATTTGTTCTGGTCTGAGGCATTTTTCAGTTCCCGGAGGGCGAGAAACAGAAGGGCGGAGAGAATTTATGCGCTTATGCTACCAGAAAAAATCCTCTTTATATTAGTATCTTACGGCTCAAAGTTAAAAAAAAATTAAGATGTCTTTGCGGTATCATTAAGAAACTTATTTTTATCTGTATAAAAACACAGTCTATGTCTTTGGTGAAATTTAAAAACAATAAAAAACCTGTTTTTATAAACAGTTTTTTAAATCGTTTGTGGACATCAATATCGCTGGCTTTGGTACTGCCGCTCGCACACGCCGCCTCATTAAGTTGGGATGGCGAGCAGCTCAGCAGTGCCATCACGCCCGCTTCGCCCAGCAGCCAGCAGTTCTTCATGCCAGCGCAAGCGGTACAGGCGCAGGCCTCATCGATTGGCAAGGTGGAGGTCAGCTACCACCATAATGGGCGCGCCATTTTGAAAAGCCGTTTGTGCCTGCAAGGAGGAAAGTGCGTGGATATGAACGGGTCGGTACTCAGCACCAGAGCCTTTGCGGGCCAGGATGCGCGTCTTGGTTTTGTGTTGATGCACGAGGTGTGGAGTTGGGCGGGTAGCACCGAACCGGTGCGCGTCCAGGCTTCGATCCGAGTCAATTACCAGCCTTAGTGTGACTGGCCGCGATGTGCATAATTGTTGTCTGTCTTTGATGCAACGCAAGGTCCAGGCCTAAAGAAACTCGTTCTGCTGCCGATATGTAGTCCTGATGCCCCTCGGGCCCATAACCAGGACTTGTGCATGAACCCCTCAACTTTGATCGGCATCGTGGCCAGCGTGCTGCTGTTTGCCGTGATCTTGTTTTTTACGGCAGAAAATCCCGCCTTGTTTGTGGATTTGCCCAGTCTGGCCGTGGTGCTGGTGGGCACCTTGGCAGCGACCTTTATCAGCTACCCGTTAAGTGAAGTGGTTCGCATCTTTGGACTGATTGGGACAGTGCTGCGTAACGAGCGGCTGTACACCCAGCAGGATATGGATGAGCTGATCAATATCTCCCGCCTGTGGATGATGGGAGATATCCGGGCCGTGGAAGAAGCGCTGGAAAAAGTCGCGAACCCGTTTTTGAAAACCGGCGTTCAGTTAGTGATTGATCGTGCCCCACAAGAAGACATTGAAGATCTTTTGCAATGGCGTATCAGCCGTCTGCGCGCTCGCGAACATGCCGAAGCGCAACTGTTTCGCCTGATGGCCAGCTTCGCGCCCGCTTTTGGTATGGTCGGCACGTTGATTGGTCTGGTCAATTTGATGTTTCTGCTCGGTGATGGCGATATCACCTCGATTGGTCAACAGATGGCGCTGGCCCTGATGACCACCTTTTATGGGGTGCTGCTTTCCAATCTGGTATTTAAGCCGGTGGCCGTCAAGCTGGAGCGTCGCACGGAACAGCGGGTGGTCTTGATGAACATGATCATGCAGGGCGTGTCCATGATGAGCCAGCGCCGTGGCCCCGCGCTGATGCGTGAGACGCTGAACTCGTTCATGGCGCAGTATCAGGACGAGATCAATGACCGGGGCGGCCGCGATGACGATGCCGACCCGGCTGCGCAGCGAGGTTGATCCCATGGGAAACATGGAGCAAGACCTGACGTTAGGTGAGTTGGCGGATCGCCAGAAAGCCTTGCAAAAGGAGTTGGAGCAGGCCCGGGGAGCCAAGATTGAGCAGCAGCTGGCGAGCAATCTGGGCAGTCGGCGTCGCAGTCGCCCCTGGAACGATCCCGGCCTGGCAGTCCCCGAGGAGGAAGAGGCGTGGCTGACCACTTACCTGGATATGATGACCTTGCTGCTGGTCTTGATGATCGTGATGCTTTCTTTTGCCGGCAAGCGGGCTCAGACTGCGGCTCAGGGGCAAGGGCAGGGGGCAGCAACAGTGATGGCCCAGGCAGGTAAAGAAGGGGCGGGGCTGTTGCCGGCTTCAGCAGGGCTGTTTCCTGAATCGGCGCTCGGTGCCGGACCGGACAAAAGCAATCATGGTTTGGACCTGGATGGTCTGGGAGATAACATTGATGTGGTCATGAATGATCAGTCGGTTAGTTTCCGTATCAACAGCGAAATTCTGTTCCACTCGGGTGGCGCTGATTTGGGGCTGGAAGGGTTGACCGTCCTGCGCCAACTGGCTACCGTCCTGCAAAAATCGGCGCATCCTATTGTGATCGAAGGGCATACCGACTCGGTGCCCATTCGCAGTTACCGCTACCCGTCCAATTGGGAGCTGTCCGGTGCGCGTGCCGGCAGTGTGGTGCGCTATATGGAGGCCAATGGCATAGGCAGTCAGCGTCTGAGTGCGGTCGGCTACGCGGATACGCGTCCCTTGGGTGACAATGCCACGCAGCAAGGGCGTGCAACGAATCGAAGGGTTGAAATCATTGTGCAGATCCCTCAAACACAGACTGAAAGCCCTGCCCAATAAATCGTTAAAACAAAACCCCGGTTTGCATGTCGCAAACCGGGGTTTTTTTATCCTGAGCCTTGGTCTCAGGGCGTTCGGATTTAGTCCAGTACGCGCGTGGAGGAAGCCAGGGAGCTGAGATCGAAATTGGGCAGATGACGGCGCAAGGGCATGATCAGGACGCTGATCACCACCGGCACAATCGCAGCCAGCAAGAAGGATTCCAGCAAGTAATCCATAGGGCCATTGGGACGTGGAAACACAGCCAGGCCGGCAACTAGACCGCCCAGGGTACTGACCGTGGCGGTAAAACCATCGTAGCGGCGGCTGTACAGTCCAAAGAACACGGGAAATGCTGCCGCCGAGCACAGCAAGTCTGCCAGCAGGAACAGGTACAGCACGCTGAAACCTTGCGAGGAAGCGTACAGCACAGGGATGGAGCACACCCAGATCAGGGAACGAGCCAGACTCATCATTTGAGCGGTATTGCGGTGAGGCATGATACGGCCCAGGTCCACCGCAATCAGGCTGGACACTGCGCTGATGGCCGTATCGGCGCTGCTCATCACCAGGGACAGCCCCAGGGGAATCAGCAGCACCAGAAACCAGACAGGAACATGCGGCAAAATCACATTGAACAGTGCCACGGAGCTGTCACCGTGTGAACCCAGGCCGACAAAGGCCAAGCCAAACAGACCCATCAGGAAGATGAAGGGGGCGACAAACAAGCCGCCCAGCAAAAAGCCACGCCGCATGGATTGCGTGTCTTTGGCAGCATAAATGCGCTGCCAGTTGCCCTGGTGAAACAGGCCGGTCAGCAAAATGGCGACAAAGAAGGTCAGGCCGGCCTTCATTCCCACGGGGTCGCTCAGTTCGATCAGACGCGGGGCTTGCAGCTTGACGCTGTCAAACAAATTCACCGGTCCTCCCACGGCTTGCCAGCCGAACATCACAATCAGAAATAGCATGGGCAGGATGACCAGCATCTGTACTTTGTCGGTAAAGATGGAGGCTCGCAGCCCGCCGTAAGAGGTGTAGATCAGGGTGGCCAGCAGCACAATACTGGCGGTAACCCACAAAGGAATGGGGGCAATCAAGGTAATCATCTTGGACATGGCGGTAATTTCGGCCGTCATGGAGATGAACATGTAAAACAGCATGATCAGCAGGGTCAGGGCATACATGGGACGGCCATAGCGGGCAATCACAAACTCGCTCAGGCTGTGACCGCGTGGCAGCAGTTCGCGCATGCGTTTGCCAAGCGGAATCATGGCCAGTCGTGGCGACATGGAGCCAATGGCATACCCGATCACGGCGCTCAAGCCTCCCCAACTGGCCGCCTGCGCCGGTGAGAATAGAATCCAGGCGCCCAGCGAAGAGGCTAATAATGTCAGAATTGTGGCCAGCGAGCTTTGACTGTTGCGCGCTACCACAAAGTCTTCCAAAGAGCTGTTGTAGTGGCGGGCATACAGCACCCCGGCCAAAGCAAAGGCGGCAGAAAAAACAATCAGCCACAAAAGGGTGGCGGTTTGGTCCAGCATGAGATCTCCCCAAAAACCCGTATGAACGGGCACAAACCGGCCCAGCCGGCACGATGCCGGGGACGGGGCGCAGAAAAATGGAGGGATTGAAATGGGGCGTGTGCGCTTGCCAATGCGCCGCACAGACAAGAGCGGGCAGGCTGCCAGGCCGCGTTTCCTTTCCCTTCGCCGGCATGATCCGGATCAGGTTCTAAGGGTTACCGCTGCAATGCGGAATCTCAGCCCGTCAAGGACTCCCCCAGGAACAGGCTCAAAGAGTAGGAGAGCTTCTTTCAATTGTCAATCATACGGTTGGCGGTGTTTTGTGCTATGGTCTGCCCTGCGGCACGGGGTGTCCTTCTTGAAAAGGGCTGAGATAAAACCCGTCGAACCTGATCCAGCTCATACTGGCGAAGGGATGTCCGAAGCTCTAGCCCTGCGTCCGAACCGGGCCGACATCCTCGCCGAATTTTTGCAAGGAATGTCATGTCTGTGGAACACGTCTCGGAACTCTCCCAACAACTGGTTCTGGTCACTGGCGGCGCACGCGGCCTGGGGGCTTGTCTGGTGCGTGCGTTTGCACGTCAGGGCGCCAAAGTTGTCATCAATTACCTGAAAAGTGCAGCCGCTGCCCAGGCGCTGGCGGACGAGTTTCCGCAGCACTGTCTGGCGGTGCAAGCGGATGTGAGGGATGCGACTGCTGTACAAGCCTTGTTTGCCCAGGCGCAGGCACACTTTGGTCAGCCCATCACCACCGTCGTCAATAACGCCTTGCCCGAGTTTTCCTTCAACGGCGATGCCCGCCCTCATGCGGATACCTTGACCTGGTTGCAATTGAACCAGCAACTGGAAGGGATTGTGGGTGGGGCCCTGAACACCACGCAGGCTGCCTTGCCCGGCATGAAGCAGGCCGGTTTTGGCCGCATTATCAATATCGGGACAAACCTGTTCCAGAATCCTGTGGTGCCTTACCACGACTACACAGCGGCCAAGGCCGCCTTGTTGTCCATGACGCGCACCTTGTCGCACGATCTGGGACCGGATCAGATTACCGTGAACATGATTTCCGGCGGTTTGTTGCGCACAACGGATGCGTCCGCGGCTACCCCCGAGGCGGTGTTTGATCTGATTGCGGCCAGTACACCGCTGCGTCGCGTGACCACGCCCGAAGAATTTGCCGATGCGGCCTTGTTCTTTGCCGGTCCGTGGGCTCGTGCCGTAACAGGACAAAATTTGGTGGTTGACGGCGGATTGGTGAAAAACGGATGAGACAACTGCATTTCAATTTGTTCATTATGGGCTGCGGACATCACAAGGCCGCCTGGCGCCATCCCGAATCTCAGGTTGAGCGCTTGGGCGATATCCGCTTTTATGAAGAGCTGGCGCAGATTGCCGAGCGCGGCAAACTGGATGCGATTTTCTTTGCCGATGGTCAGTCCAGCGATAATGTGGCAGATGGACCGCGCTGGTTTCTGGAGCCCTTGACCATGATGGCCGCGCTGGCGCGAGCCACTGAGCGTATTGGTCTGATCAGCACCGTCTCGAGCACCTTTTACACCCCCTTTGTAGCGGCGCGCATGTTGTGTTCCCTGGACCATCTGTCCCAAGGGCGGATGGGCTGGAACGTGGTGACCTCGATGTTTGATGCCGAAGCACGTAACCATGGCTATGAAGCCATGCCTGACCATGCCTGGCGCTACGCCCGAGCCGAAGAATTCGTAGATACCGCACTGAAGCTGTTCGACTCCTGGAGCGACAGTGCCTTGGTGATGGACAGGCAGGGTGATTACGCCAAGGTGGATCAGGTGCGTCAGATCCTGCATAAAGGCGATCATTTCCTGGTGGATGGCCCCCTGACCTTGCCGCGCTCGCCTCAAGGACAGCCGGTGCTGTTTCAGGCCGGTGCGTCTGAACAGGGACGGGATCTGGCAGCGCGCAAGGCCGAAGCCATTTACGCCGTGGCGTATGACTTGCCCTCGGCTCAAGCCTATTACCGTGACATCAAACGACGCGTGCGTGAAGCGGGTCGTGGTGTGGATGTGCCTGTCATGCCGGGGCTGGTGACCTATGTGGGCTCCACCATGCAAGAGGCGCGCCGCAAGCAAGAGGAGCTGGATGCATTGCTGCCTACCCAGACCTCCTTGCGGCAACTGGGCATGTTTGTCGGGCAGGACTGCATGAACTGGGAGCTTGATGCACCGGTTCCGCCATTGCCTGCGCTGGAAAGTTTCAAGGGCCCCAAGGGGCGTTATGCCACCATGCTGCGCATCATTGAAACGGAAAAACCGACAGTCCGGCAATTGTTGGGGCGGATTGCTGCCGGTGGTGGTCACTGCACCATGGTCGGTACGCCCGAGTCCATTGCCGATCAGATTGAACATTGGTGGCGTAATGAGGGCGCCGACGGCTTTAACTTGATGCCTCCGTCCTTGCCCAATGGCATTGGTGACTTTGTGGAGCAGGTCATCCCCGTTTTACAAAAGCGCGGTCTGTTCCGTCAGGAATACGAGCACACCAGCTTGCGGGGGCATCTGGGGCTGGAGCGTCCAGCGGCCTGATGCCCGGAGCAGAAAAAAGCGGGCATTGCCATGGACGAATTTGTCCGCTTTTTCCCTAGGGGGAAGGGGCTACGAAGTTCCTGAAGTTTGCTATCCTTAATGCTTTAATTGTCGCCTGCTTAACGAGCAGCGAGCTGTATAGGGATCGCACTATGAAAACCGCCGTTGTCACCGGGGCCTCCTCAGGGTTTGGGGCTGCTCTGGCCCGTAAACTGGTCGCTGAAGGGCATACCGTGCTGGGCCTGGCGCGTCGTCAGGACAAGCTGGACGCCCTTGCTGCCGAGCTGGGCGAGCGTTTTTTTCCGGTCAGCGTGGATCTGACGGATCGTGCGCGTGCAGATGCGGTGCTCGGCGACCTAATGGCCCGGTTCCCCAATATCGATGTGCTGATCAATAATGCGGGTCTGGCGCTGGGCGTGGACAAGGCTCAGGATGCCAAGCTGGAGCAATGGGACACCATGGTGGCCACCAATATCAGCGCGTTGCTGCACATTACGCACGCTTTGCTGCCAGGTATGGTCAAGCAGAACAAGGGCCACATCATCAATCTGGGCTCGACGGCGGGCGAATATGCCTACGCAGGTGGCAATGTGTACGGCGCCACCAAGGCTTTTGTGCATCAACTGGGCCTGAACCTGCGTGCCGACCTGTCGGGTACGGCAGTTCGTGTGTCTACCGTGGCTCCTGGCCTCTGTTCCGGTACGGATTTCTCTACCGTTCGTCTGGGCGATAAAGATAAAGCTGCTGCGCTGTACCAGAACGTGGATGCGCTGACGCCCGAGGACATCGCCAACACCATTGCCTGGATCATGAACGCGCCTGCCCATATGAATGTCAACTACATCGAGTTGATGCCGGTGGCGCAAAGCTTTGCAGGCTTGAGCGTGCATCGCAAGGCTTAAGCTTGGCGACCGGCCCTGGTCTGGCTTGATTAGACTTGGGCTCCGGTCTTACACTGCAAACGTCTTCAGGGCGGGGTGAAATTCCCCACCGGCGGTAAGGGAGCCATTCCCCAGCCCGCGAGCGCTTTCCGCCAGAGAAAGGTCAGCAGATCAGGTGAGAAACCTGGGCCGACGGTGAGAGTCCGGATGAAAGAAGATGAAGCATCGCTGCCTTGATCACAAGGCAGCGACGTGTTTTATTGTTGCCCGGAGGACGCATTGTTTAATCAAGGATGCGTTCAAATGAAAAATCTGAAAATCTCCCCTGCATTAGCCGTTGGTCTTTTGCATGAATTTTGCGAAGGAGCGTGCTGATGTATACCGGAATTGTTAAAGCGGTTCGTCCTCTTACCGCGGTCAAGGCCGAGCTGGGCCGTACCGAGTTTGAAATTGATTTCACCGACGAATTGCTGGTGGATCTGCAACTGGGCGCCAGTGTCAGCGTGGAAGGCACATGCCTGAGCGTGACCAGTATTTCTGGCCACAAAGTTACTTTTGATGCGATTCCCGTCACGCTGGAGCGGACGAACCTGGGCACGCTCAAGACAGGTGATCTGGTCAATATCGAACGATCGGCCAAGCTGAACGAGGAAATTGGTGGTCATGTGATGGCTGGCCATATCGCAACGACTGCTGAAGTGCTGGAACTGAGCATTACCGAGGCCGGCAACCGTCTGCGTTTTCAGATGCCGGAAGATTGGGCGAAATACGTGTTCCCGCGTGGTTTTCTGGGTGTTAATGGCTGCAGCCTGACCGTGGCGGACGTGGAGGATGGCGTTGTGACCATCAATCTGATTCCCGAAACATTGCGCCAGACAACATTTTCTCGTTACAAGGCAGGCGATAGACTCAATATCGAAGTGGATCAACAGACGGTTGTTCTGGTTGACGTGCTGGAGCGTACGGTGGCAGGCACGATGGCGCGCGTGATGCCTGGTTTTAAAGACTGAGTCACGCATGAGTTAAGTGCAAAGGGCCGCTAGTTCTAAAACTGGCGGCCCTTTTTGTGTGTCTGTGCTTTTTAAGCACTCACAAAGCTCGGAATGAAATGCAGTACAGGTGCTAGAGAACATAGCCACTCTAGTGACGATCAGCCATTTTCCAATGGCCTGATGCGCTGCGCACCAAAGCTTGCTCCGCTATTGATTCAGTGTTTCCAAGACAAAATCAGCGCGGTTTTCTACGCTTGTTTTGGGCAGCAGGCGCACTTGGTATCCCAGCAGGGGATAGACACGCTCCAGACGTTCATACTCATGCAAAGCCGCGTTCATGTCGTGACGGCGCTCTGGATCAACTTCGTATATTTCAGGCCAGGGGGGCGTAAAGAACACCTGTGAATGATAAGGGTGAGTCTTGTTGAGTTCGTCCAGCAGTGGAGTACCTGTTAACTCTTCTAAAGCAGCTGCGGCGTCAATCAATCCTCGATCAAAAAATACCCAAGGGCCATCTTTGGGCGCGGTTGAGTAGTCAGTCTGCGCGACCTGTATCGCTTCTTTCAGGAAGGCCTCCATATCCTGCCAGGGGAGGGCAGAGCCACCATTGCCCCACTGCTCCTGCACGATACGCCGTCCAGGCTCCTGTATAACCGTATAGCCACGATTTTGTAGCTCGGATAACAGAGTGGATTTACCGCCGCCGGAGCAGCCGGAAATGAGGACAAATGTAGACATAAAGAAATCCAGATCAACAAAGGATAAAGGCTTGGCGACGATGCGCCGCGCCCCGAAACTAAGACCGGAGGGAAGGAGGGAAGGAGGGAAGGAGGGAAGGAGGGAAGTGGCCTTATTTTAAGGCTGGGACGGGAAATGGTGAAATGCCTGGCCTTGAGTACATAACTTCCTAAAACGCTGGTAAGTAGGCATCTTTCATAAATAATAAAATGCAATTAACGGAAAAGAAATATAAGCATTGAAAAAGAATGTCTACAGCAAAAAGAGGGCGGTTTTGGTGAAGAAGCGGCAGAGTGACACGGCTGGCTACCGATCAACGCATGGGCACACGTGTATGGTCAGATGCATTCTGTTCGGATTTCCGTCTTTTTAGAGTTTGTTCTGTTCGGAAATCCGAACGGAAAGGGGCGTATTGTTGGTGCTAATACAATCAGCACACAAAAAATGACTTGTTTTTCAATAGACTAATGTCAGCAAAGAGTCTTGGCACAGTTGTTGCTTTTAGCTCCGTACAAGAACCCCAGTATTGGGGGCCCTTAAAAAAAACGGAGAGATGACATGACTGATTGCGCCGCAACGGCTAACACTCGTCTGGAGAAAGACCTGCTGGGTACGCGCCCCGTACCTGACTTGGTGTATTTTGGCGTACACACCTTGCGAGCCGTCGAAAACTTCAGGATTACGGCGACAACTATCGCCAACTACCCCGATTTGATCCGAGCCCTGGCACAGATTAAAGCGTCCGCCGCACAGGCCAACCATGCACTGGGGGCATTGGATGCCGCCAAGAAAGAAGCGATTGTGCAGGCGTGCCGGGAAATTGAGGCTGGCCAGCATCACGACCATTTTGTGGTGGATGTGATTCAGGGGGGGGCAGGAACTTCTACCAATATGAATGCGAATGAAGTGATCGCTAACCGTGCTCTGGAAATTCTGGGTCACCAACGCGGGCAGTACGGGTTCCTTCACCCTAATGAGGATGTAAACCTGGGGCAATCTACCAATGATGTGTACCCCACCGCCTTGAAACTGGCTGCCTATCAGGGTGCGACCCGTTTACTGACTGCCTTGGAGTATTTGCAGCAAGCCTTTGATCGCAAAGCTCACGCTTTCAAAGATCTGTTGAAAATGGGGCGCACGCAGTTGCAGGAAGCAGTCCCCATGACACTCGGGCAAGAATTTGCGGTTTACGCCGGCATGATTGCCAAAGATCGCCTGTGCCTGACCGAGGCCATGCAAGAGCTGTGTGAAATCAATCTAGGCGCGACGGCGATCGGGACGGGGATCAATACGGAGCCACGCTATGCCGAACTGGTTACGCGCCTGCTGTCCTCGAACACGGGTATCAGTCTGCGTAGCGCATCGGATCTGATTCTGGCCACGCAGGACTGCAGCGCGTTCGTACAGCTGTCCGGTGCCTTAAAACGCATTGCCGTCACCTTGTCCAAGACTTGCAACGACTTGCGTTTGCTCTCAAGTGGTCCACGTGCAGGCATTGGTGAGATCAATTTGCCTCCTCGCCAGGCGGGCTCTTCCATCATGCCCGGCAAAGTCAATCCCGTTATCCCAGAAGCCGTCAGTCAGATTGCCTTTGAAGTCTTTGGTAATGATGTGACCGTCTCCTTTGCAGCCGAAGCCGGTCAGCTTCAACTTAACGCGTTTGAGCCCATTATCGCCCACAGTCTTTACAAGAGCCTGCGTCATCTGCAGCGTGGATGCATGATTTTGGCCGACTACTGCGTGGACGCGATTACCGCCAATCCCCAGCGTCTGGCAGACAGCGTCAGCAACTCCATCGGCTTGGTCACGGCGCTTAATCCGTTGATCGGCTATACCGCGGCCACCGCTATTGCCAAGCAGGCGCATGAAACCGGTAAAGGGGTGGCTGAGCTGATTCTGGAGCAAGGTTTGTTAAGCGCGGACGAACTGGCTCAGGCCTTACAGCCTGAGCAACTGATCGCGCCGCGCGCCTCCAAAACCACGGAACAAACTCTTTAATTAAAAATCGACAGGCCCGCGCACGGGCCGATACGGGAGATGAACGCATGAAGCTGAATAAGCAAACCACATGGATTCTGATTGCCATGGTACTGGGCGTGGTAGTGGGTTATATCTGCCACAAGATGGCCGACACCCCTGAACAGGCGCATGCCATTGCCAGCTACTTTGGCATGGTGACGGATATGTTCCTGCGCTTGATCAAGATGATCATTGCTCCGTTGATTTTCGCCACGCTGGTTGCCGGTATGGCCAGCATGGATGATGCGGCAACTGTTGGTCGTATCGGGGGCCGTGCTGTGGGCTGGTTTTTGCTGGCCTCGCTGGTATCGCTGACGGTAGGGTTGATTTTTGCCAATATCTTCCAGCCTGGTGCGAATGTTGGCATTCCCTTGCCGGCCGAATCGGCTCATTTGGGGGTGGATACCTCGGCGCTGAATCTGAAAACGTTTCTGACGCATGTTGTGCCACGTAACTTTTTTGAATCCATGTCCAAGAACGAGATTTTGCAGATCCTGGTGTTCTCGGTATTTTTTGGACTGGCCTTGGGCAAAGTGCGTGGTAACCCTCAGGCCAACATCCTGGCGCAAACGATTGAGGGCGCAGTGCCAGTGATGCTGACCGTCACCAACTACGTCATGTACTTTGCACCACTGGGCGTGTTTGCCGCTGTTGCCAATATCATCACGACCGAAGGGCTGGGTATTTTGGCCGTCTATGGCAAGTTTCTGGGCAGCTTTTATGCCACCTTGGTGGTGCTGTGGGCGATTTTGCTTGCCGCGGGATTTCTGGTGCTCAAGGGCCGGGTATTCACCCTGTTCAAAGAAATCCGTCAACCGATGTTACTGGGCTTTTCGACGGCCTCCAGCGAAGCCGCCTATCCTCGTTTGATGGAAAAGCTGGAAGTGTTCGGTGTACGCAAGCGTGTTATCGGTTTTGTCCTCCCGCTGGGTTATTCCTTCAACCTGGACGGCTCCATGATCTATACCGCTTTTGCGGCGCTGTTCATCTCTCAGGCATATGACGTGCCGCTCACCATGCAACAGCAAATTATCATGCTGTTGGTGTTGATGATTTCCAGTAAAGGTATTGCCGGCGTACCACGCTCTGCGCTGGTCGTCGTGGCAGCAGTTTTGCCTATGTTTGGGCTGCCTGAGGCTGGTGTATTATTGATCATGGGTATTGATCACTTTCTGGACATGGGCCGCACTGCGACAAATGTATTGGGTAACGGCATTGCCACAGCCGTTGTCGCCAAATGGGAAGGTGCCATCGATGCGCCTGACCAGGCGGACAGCAAGGCGACAGGCTCACCACAGCTCCAGCCCGGGCAGGCAGGCCCGGACTCAGCACCCGCTGTCGCCTGACATCTTCCGTGTCGATATAGCGGCTGTTTACTAAATATTCTACGTAAGTGGCCGCTACGTTTTATGCATTTGCCCCGATTTATTCGTCTTCATAAAGTCCTGTTGTTGCTGATATTGATTGCGTCACTGTCAGCCTTGGCGGGCGTGATGGCTTACCGAGCTGGTGAATCATTCGGACTGTCCAGCTTGCAGGAGTCGGGGCGGCAGCGTCTGGATTTGTATGCGCTGACACTACGCCACGAAGTCGAGAAGTATGAGTATCTGCCCAAGATGCTGGAGCTGGATCAAGAAGTGGTGGGGCTGTTGGAGCGGGGCACCCGGTCCTCGCGCGAGGTCAGCCGTCATCTGGAGCGCTTGAACGAGCGCGCCCAGACCCGCGTGATTTATATCCTCGGCCGTCAGGGTCAGGTTCTGGCGACCAGCAACTGGCAAGAGGCCGATAGTTATCTGGGGGAAGATCTTTCCTACCGCCATTATTTCACCGAAGCGCGTGAAGGACGGCCCGGATTCTTTTTTGGAGTTGGAACCACACGGGGTGAGGCCGGCTATTACATTTCCTCCCCCATCACCCAGGCAGGGCAGGTGATCGGCGTGGCCGTCATCAAGGTGGATCTGGATCGCCTGCAGGATTCCTGGACCCACGCTCAAGCGCCGGTGATAGTGTCCGATCACTATGGTGTGGCGATTCTGTCTTCGGTGCCCGCCTGGAAATTTACTGCCAGTCAGCCCCTGAGCGAAGATGTGCAGCTGCATCTGCGCCAGACCCGCCAGTACAACGGTTTGCCCATTGTTCCCCTGAATTTACTGACCCAGAGCGTGTTGAGCCAGGATGCGCAGCTGGTGTCCTTGCCTTCTGATGGCAGGGCGTCGGGAGCCGAGGATGACACCCGCGGACTCCTGCTGGCCCAGACAATTCCGTTTGGTGCGAACGGCTGGACCTTGACCCTGTTTTTACCCACCGATCTGGTCTATTCCATGGCACGTCTGTACGCCGTGTTGGCCGCTTTGGGGCTTGTATGCCTGTTTGTGATGCTGGTCAGCTGGTATTTGCGCCGGCAGCAACAGCGTGACCGTGCCTTGGCTCGCGTTCAGCTGGAGCGCGCACATGCTCAGCTTGAACGCAAAGTAGAAGAACGCACGCGTTCGCTGGAAGAAACCCAGGCGGGCCTGATTCACGCTGGCAAACTGGCGGTCATCGGGCAATTGTCTACTGGCCTGGCCCACGAACTGAACCAGCCCCTGACTGCCTTGCGTACCTTGTCAGGAAATACCATCCGCTTCATGGAGCGCGGTGATCTGGATACCGTGCGTGCCAACTTGAAGCGCATCAATGATCTGGTCGACAGCATGGGCGCGCTGACCTCTCAGCTCAAGCAATTTGCCCGCAAGTCGCCAGGCCATTCAGAACTGACAGATTTGAGCGCGATTATCGATCAGACGCTGTTGATTCTCGAACCCGCGATTCGCCAGCATCGTGCAACAATCCAGGTTCAATTGGCAGACGATGCAGGGGTAGTGCAGTGCAATCCCAACCGTCTTGAACAGGTCATCGTTAATTTACTGAGTAATGCGATTGATGCCGGCGCCTCACGAAACACGCACCCTGTTGTTCAGCTCAGCAGCCAGCGGCAAGGTCAGCAGGTGGCGATACGGATTCAGGACAATGGCCCAGGATTAAGCGAGGATGCTCGGCTGCATCTATTCGAGCCATTTTTCACCACTAAAGAAAGTGGTACAGGGCTGGGGCTGGGTTTGGCTATTTCGATGAGTATTATTCAACATTGCGACGGCAGTCTGACAGCCGATAACTTGCCAGGTGGTGGCGCCGTGTTCACCATTGTGCTTCCCTTTCCTGGAGCAGAAAAATGTACGAAGGGCTAACCGTTCTCATCGTTGAAGACGATGTCAATGTGCGTCTGGGTTGTAGCCAAACCTTGCAGCTTGAAGGCATTCGGGTGGAGGAGGCCGAGAGCGCAGAACAGGCCTTGCGCCTCCTGCACAATGGCTGGCCAGGCATTGTCGTGTCCGATGTACGTTTGCCGGGTGCCGATGGCATGAGCTTGCTGCAGCAACTGCAACAGCTGGACAGCGACTTGCCTGTGGTGCTGATTACTGGTCATGGCGATGTGTCGATGGCTGTTCAGGCGATGAAAATGGGGGCTTACGATTTCATTGAGAAGCCGTTTTCGCCCGAACATTTTGTGCAGGTGGTATCGCGCGCCTTGGACAGACGTCAAATGTGCTTTGAGATCAAAGCACTGCAGGGTCGATTACAAGACAAGCAGTCCATTGAGGCTCGCGTGTTGGGCAACTCCTGTCCCATGTCCAAGGTGCGCGAACTGATCTGCAATCTGGGCAATAGTGCCGCCGATGTACTCATTTTTGGCGAAACCGGCACCGGCAAAGAGCTGGTGGCGCGCTGCCTGCACGATCTAGGGCCCAACAGGGACGGTAATTTTGTGGCAGTCAATTGCGGCGCCCTGTCCGACAGTCTGTTCGACAGTCAGATGTTTGGTCATGAGGCAGGGGCCTTTACGGGTGCAGGCAAGCGGGTGATCGGCAAAATCGAACATGCGCACCAGGGCACCTTGTTTCTGGACGAAATAGAAAGCATGCCGATGGCCATGCAGGTCAAGCTATTGCGCGTTTTACAGGAGCGCACGCTGGAGCGTCTGGGCTCTAATCAATCCATCGCCATCAATTGCCGCGTCATTGCGGCGACGAAAGTTGATTTACTGGCCCTGGCCGATCAAGGCTTGTTTCGTCACGACTTGTATTACCGCTTGAATATGGCGACCTTGCCCTTGCCGCCCTTACGCGAACGCCGTGAGGATATTGGCCTGTTGTTTGAGCATTTTGCCTTGTTGGCGGCGGCTCGGCATGACCGTCCGGCGCTGGAGCCAAACTCCGAGCGCTTGCAGGCTATGCTGGGCTGGCATTGGCCGGGCAATGTGCGCGAGCTACGCAATTTCGCCGATCGCTGCGTGCTGGGGGTCAACAGCGCCTTGCCCGGTCAGCAAGCCGCTCCAGGAACCGTGCCGACCTCATTGGTCCACACCGTTGAAGCGGTCGAGCGCGCCTTGATCGCTGAAGCCTTGAAACGACATCACCATAACTTGACTCGCGCCGGGCAGGAATTGGGCATAGCCAAAAGTACGCTGCACGACAAGATCCGCAAGTACGGCCTGTTGGCGTCCTAGAACTGGTCTGTCTGGGCATGGGCGGCCGACCCTGTCTGTTACGTCGCCTGAACAGGCCCGCACTACGCAATCGCTACTCGCTGGGGCGGGCAAGCGCCAGATCGTGCCGGTTTGACGAGGCAAAAAAGAACGCCAGACTCTTCAACGTAGAGTCGGCGTTCTTTGTCTTTCACGGCCTTAGGAGACCCGGGTCGTCTTTTCTAAGCCGACAACTTCTCCACGCGGGCTGGCAAACCTTGACGCACGGCAGCTCCTGAAACCCAATCAATCCACACGTTGTCCTGACCGTCGCCACGGGTTGGGTCCGCAAAACCCAGCTCGTTCAGGTTCACGCCAGCCGCAAGATCCGCCAGATGGGGGGTGGCCTCACCGTCGATGTGATGAGAGCGGGCGCCCAGCTCGGTATGACCAAACCCATGTTCGATCGCGATGGCCCCGCGCATGATACCGCCGCGTACCAACGCCACGCCTTCGACGGCTCCGCCTGGCGTACTGACCCGGATACGATCTCCGTTACGGATACCCATATTCTTCGCATCCTCCAGGTTCAATGAGATCGGGTTATGCGGATGCACCTGGCGCAAACGGGACATGCCAATCGACATGGAGCTCATCAAGTTGGATTTGTAGGAGCTCATCAGCAGCGGCCACTCCTGTTCAGAGAAATGTTCGCGCATCGGGCTGCCATCGGCCAGACGGGTAGGGTACCAGGTGGGGCACCCACTGAGTCGTTCGCCCGTCATGGTGTGACGCATCTTGGCCAGATCTTCGTTCCAGATCTGTAAAGCGTTGTCGTAGCGATTTTTCAGCTGATTGCCTTTCCAGGCGTTTTCAATTCGATCGAAGCGTCCACCGCGGGTCAGCAACATGGCCACTTTACGCTGCTCTTCGGGATGCAAGCGCGATTGCAGCTCTGGAAAGAGGCGGTCGACACCCGTGATGCGCATATCGTCATCGGAGGCATCGCCCACCGGACGACCTGCACCAAACGCGATGTTGGCCATGCCCCGCAGGTAGAAATCCTCGGCGCACAACAAATCATGGGTATTGCCCGCCTTGTCTTTCAGGACACCCTTGCCAAAACCGGGCAGTTCCAGACGTAGCGCGACCGCAAACAGGAAACTTTCCAAGTTGATCGGCTGACCATCCGCCGTGCGCTCCACGCGGGGCTGAACAACCGGCCAGCGCAAGGTCGAGGACTTGGCGATTACGTCGGCCCAAGGCGCAGACACCCCCCAGCTTTCATAGGTGACCGAGTCCGGCACGATGTAGTCTGCATAAGCATTGGTCTCGTTGATGAATGGATTGACCGAAATCGACAGCGGGAGGGCGGCCGGATCTTTCAACTTGTGCAGCAGCGCATTTTTAAAGCCCGCGATCGCGTAGACCGGATTACTCATGTGATTGATCCAGACCTTGGCCGAGTAGGGATAGCCATTCAGCCCGGAGGCAATCATTTCGCTGCTCAAGGCGCCCACCGCGGGGTACCAGGGAGCAGGAGCCGGGTATAAGGCTTCACCTTTTGCCAAGCGGCGTTTGTACTCGCTGGATTTCTCATAGGCGAAACGATGGCGCGACAAGGACACGCCTTTGGCCATCACTTTTCCAGGAAACTGTGCAAAGTTGTAGCGTGGTCCCGGTCCAAAAGGCCCGAATGGGCCCGCATCCAGCACCAGGCCCCCTTTCAGGTTCAGGTTGCCCACCAGGGTATTCAACATGGCAATGGCATAAGCCGTGTAGAAACCCGACCCGTTCATGGTGCCACCATGCGCATCGGCCACTGCCTGCCGGCCATAGCTGGTGAACTCTCGCGCCAGCTCGATCAGGGCTTCTTCTTCCATGCCACAGCCTTGGGCGTACTGGGCAATGGTTTTCTCCTGACTGCGCTCGCGCAGCATATGCAAGGCGGTACAGACGCGTACATCCTTGCCGTCCAGCTCAACAAGACGGTCGACAAACAGCGTCGCGCGATCCAGATCGGTATGGGCGCGCAGCTCACCTTGTTCGTCCTGAACGATAAAGGGTGATTCCGCTCCTTCGGTCACTTCCCAACCCAGGTCGGTACCGCGCAAGTAGCGGCCAAAACCAGGGTGCTCAGGATCAGCAATCAGTAAATGGCTGGCGTTAGTCCAGGAAGCCGTGTTTTCGTCCTGTTCGGCCGGGGCGTGGGGCAGGGACAAATGCTCCACATCAAAGCGCTCTTGTTCCAGAATCCAGCGCAACATGCCCATGACCAACGACAAGTCGGTGCCGGGCAGGACAGGCTGCCAGCGGTTGCCGCTGCCCGAGGCGAGGCTGGACGAGGTTGGCAGGATCGGGGAAACAACCACGTATTTAAAGGTGTTTTCAGGGCGCGAACGGGCTTCCGCCAGCTCGCGACCTTGGCGCTGGAAGGGGTTGCCGGATTGAGCGGGTGCCGCGCCAATAAACAGTCCAAAACGGGCGTTTTTCCAATCTGGCTTGCCATGCGGCATGCCTTTGATATCGCCCATGGCAGCGCCAGTGCCTACGCGGAAGCTCTGACCGCAATAAGAGCCGTGGTTGCTGACGTTGATCGTGCCAAACGCTTGTTCGGCAAAGCGTTTGACCAGCGGCGTACGACCTTCGTTGGCCGCATCGGTGAACAACAATTGATTGGCAAGTGGGCCAAACTCGGGGTTTTGCGGATCTATCAGGGTTTCATGGTCCCAAATGGCCCGCAATCCGTCGACGTGGCCTTCGTTAAACAAGTTGCCGCCTTCGCAAACCTCTTCGATCAGTTGCTCAAAGCTGATGCGTTGCCATTGCCCTGAGCCGCGCGGGCCAACACGCTTAAGGGGGGAGAGAACACGATAAGGACTGCTGTGCTGCTCTAGCATGGATGCACCACGCGCGCAGGCGCTGGCACGGCCTTCCAGTCCATTTTCACCACCGAGCATGGCGTAAACCTCGCGTACCGGCTGCTCCATGGGGGCAGACTGGGTGGTGGCCAAGGGATGGTAGGGGTTGCCGGCAATACGCAGAATCTTATTGTTCTCCGTATCAATGCGCACACGCACCCCACATTGGGTCCAGCAGCCCAGGCAACTGGAAGGGCTAACAATCTGGCCAGGCTGCGTGTCGAGCAAGCCGGTAACCGGATCGATCCGGAATTCAGCTTGCAGAGAGTTGCCGCGGGTAGCATGGGCGGTTGGCGCTCCGGCTGTGCCTTGACCCAGACCTTGTACCGCCTTGACCACGGTGTCGCTGTAACCGGCCGCAAAAGCAGCCAGACCACCCACAGCAACGCCGCCGCGGGTCAGGACCTGTCGACGCGACAGATCGGGGGTTTCGTTTTTCTTGCTCATGACGATAAGTACCTGAAATCTAGTGGGTCTGTGCGGCCTGGGCCGTCAACGGCGCATGCCGGGCCGGGAACAGAGAGAGCAGGGTGGTGCTGGCGGCAATCAAGGCAATGCACAGGCCGAGCACACCCAGCATGCCCAGCAGTCCATCACTGCCCAAAGGCATGGTGTAGAGGTACAAACCAGCACCATATTTCGGTACACCCTGCACCGCCATGAAAATAATCCAGCGAAACACCCAGGCAGAGCCAAGCATGAAGGCGGCACACAGCAAGCTATACCACGTGCCTTGCAACGTCTCGGCCGGGCGGCTGAGCATATAAAGCAGCAGCAGACCCAAAGCGCAAGAGCCCAGAAAGCCCAAACGCCATACCGGGTAGGTCTGGAACAGCTCCTGAGCGGCAGCAAAAGAGCGACTCTCACCCATCAAACCGGAGCCAAGCCACAGCAGGGCCACCAGGATCAGGGACAGCACCACACCCAACGACCAGCGGCGTATATAGTTCATCGGCAGACCGGCCACGCCACCGGGCAGAAAGCGGGCAACCAGTAACAGTGCGCCCAAACTGGCCAGGGCTGCTGTCAACGCAAAATTTACCGGCAAAAACGCGGTGTTCCACAAAGGACGTGAACGCAGCACCATCACTTCAAAGCCGCTGTAAACCAGAATCGACACGGCCGAGACCAGCAGGGCCAGGCTCAGGCCGCGCCACAAAGCGCGTTTGTCCAGCCACCAAGCCAGTACGTTCGCCACCGACAATCCGACGAACACAGGCAACAGAATGGCGCCCAATGACATCCAGGACCAAGGTGTGAAGTGGGCATAGAAATGCCAGAAACGGCCAGGTTGGTGCAAGTCGGCCAGCAAGGACACGGGCGCGGCGATGCTGCTGCACAGCAGCACAATCATCAGCGCGGGTTCCAAACGACGCAAAGCGGGATCGCGAGACCAGGCGCAACGCCATACCCAGACCGTGCTGGTGGCGGCCATGCCTACCAGAAAAAAGTATTGGACCGCCCAAGGTAGCCAGGCGACTTCATAGGCGGGGGTCAGAATTTCAATAATAGACATATCGGCCCTTTAGAACTGATTGGTCAGACGCACGCTGGCCTGACCATCCACACCATCGACAAACTCGTCTGGCAAGCCGATGTAAAACACATGGGGGCTGGTATTCATGCCGGGTTTGAGAACGCGGATTTCCTCTTTGTGCTCGTTGAGCAGTTGGGAAATCGTGCTGTTTTCATCGTTCATGTCACCAATGACACGCGCTCCACCCACACAGCTTTCTACACAGGCCGGCAGCAACCCCACTTCCAGGCGATGTTCACAGAACGTGCATTTGTCGGCAGTTTGGGTTTCATGGTTAATGAAGCGGGCGTCGTAAGGACAGGCCTGAACACAATATGCGCAGCCGACACAGCGCTCGTTATCCACCAACACCACCCCGTCTTCACGCTGAAATGTCGCCTGTACCGGACAGACAGGTACACAGGGTGGGTTATCGCAGTGATTGCAAAGGCGCGGCAGGCTCAGCATGGCCGCCTGCTGCTGGTCGTCGAGCACCTCGTATTGCAGAACCGTGGTTCGGAACTGCCCGATAGGCGGGGCGTTTTCGATCGAGCAACTGACCGTACAGGCCTGACAACCAATACACTTTCGTAGATCCACCACCATGCCGTAGCGGGCCCCCTCTTTCCCACCGCTGCGGCGGGGAGGCTGACTGTTCATGGCCGCTTGGACAGGCTGGATAGGAATAATGGTGGCACCGGCGCTCAGGCCCAGTAATTCCTTAAGAAAACGTCGCTTGCCCGGTTTGGGCTCGGCGGTTGGAATCATGTGTTTTCCTTTTTTTGCCTGGGTTTAACCCATTTAAATTATTTACAGTTATAAGCATATTAAGAATACGAAGTTACAGTCTTGATGAAAGTCAAAAAGAACATTTAAAGGTTGAAATGTTGATATGCAGTGATAATGGGCAAAAAAAAAGCCCCTTCGTTCAGAAGGGGCTGTATAAGACTGATTTAAAAAGAAAAATACTTAAAAAGTCCCGCCCAGACTCAGGAAGAAAGTACGGCCAGGCTGGTTGAACGTATGAGCGCCAGCGCCATAGATGTAGTTGGGCGTCCCCAGGTTCACGCCGATTGCATTTCCGCGCCGGAACAGGCGTTTGTCAAACAGATTGTCGACACCCGCGGTGATATGCATCCGCTTGTTGATTTTGTACTGGGTGCTCAGACCAAATAAGGCGTACGGGGAGACCTTGTCGGTTGCAGAGCCTGTCAGAGTCTGCCCGTAGTAGTCGTATTTGGGTGGCTTTTGTTCGCCGTAGAACGTCGCTTTGGCCCGCAAGGACCAGTCGGCGTTTACCGTCCAGTCCAAGGTAGTGTTGATGGTGTATTTGGGAATCGTGGACAGCGCTTCGCCAGTGGTCTTGTTTTTGGACTCAATCATGTAGGTGAAGTTGGTTGACCATAGCCAGTTCGGGGCAACCGGCCAGGTCAGGTTGCCTTCCAGGCCTGAAACCACGGCTTTGGGAATGTTTTCCCACTGCAGAATCAATTGCTGCTTGTTCAGGGCGGTAAAGCTATCTACTGCAAAACGTCCTGCTTCCACTTTATTGCGGTAGTCGTTATGAAAGTAGGTCAGGCTTGCACCCAGGCCGCCGTCACCGACATACTCAATTCCCAGCTCCTTGTTGATGCTGGTTTCTGCCTTCAGGTCCGAGTTACCCTGCAGGAAGCAACCTGTCGTGCTCGATGACGTATTACCCCAGCAACCGTTACCGAGACTGTACAAGGTGTAGCCATCATTGCTTTGATACAGGTTGGGAGCCTTGTAGGCGCGGGCGATACCGGCTTTGAACAACCAGTTGTCAGTTACCGCATGCGTGAGATTGAGTGACGGGCTCCAGTTGCTGCCATGCTTGTCGTGGTAGTCAAAGCGCAGCCCGGGTGTAACGGTCGTCTGGTCGGTAGCGTAAATATTGTTTTCAGCAAACACCGAATAAATATTGGCTCGCGATTTGGGCTTGTAGGCCGTCGGTACGCCAGGGATGCGGGTAGGGTTGCGTTGCGCCAAGTCCGAGGACGTGTCGTTGAGTTCCTGACCAACCCATTCCATACCGACCGTTGCGTATTGCTCAATACTGCCGGCCTTGAATTGATGACTGGCCTCGGCATGGGCGGTCAGGGTGCTCAGGTCAGCCGTACCAAATCCCCCATCGTTCACACGGGACGGGTCATTAAATGCCCCCTCGGTCCCGCCCGCCAGGCCCTCCAGCAGACGGTAGTTGCGTGTTTTCTCGTACTGCACATACGCCAGCGAGTTGGTTTTGTCATTCCAATCGCCCCGATGGGTCAGAGAATAGCTTTGGCGATATATTTTGTTCGTCTCGTCGCCCAACTGGCGTTTGACCTCATCATTGGTATTGGTGTTTTGGGTATCGCCGGTGTAAATATTGCCCTGGCGGCCGTAGAAAACCTCCAGGTCCACCGTGTGGCGGCTGTCGGGACGCCAGGACAGCAGACCATTGATGTCCTTGTTGCGCACCCCCTCACGCCCGGCAGGCAGACTGTTGGCGTTGGCCCCCCGCGTTCGGTCTGGTGGCCTTTATTGATCTCCGGGTCGTCCGCATCGGTCTTGTTCAGGTTTCCGTATAGGCGAAAGGACAGGGATTCGCTGATGGGGCCGCTCAGGCCAAAATTCATGCGGCGTGTCGCCCCTTCATCGCTGTGTTCGGGCACATTCCCATAAAAAGAATAGGAGCCCTGGAACGTGTCGGTGGTGGGCTTGGTGATGATATTGACCACTCCTCCGGCTGCTCCGTTACCGTAACGAGCTGCGGCTGGGCCGCGCAGCACTTCTACTCGTTCGATCTGCTCGGCAGGAACCCAGTTGGTATCGCCGCGGGAATCGCGTTCGCCCCGCCAACCAAATCGCACGGCAGAGCGTGAACTGACCGGTTTGCCATCAATCAGAATCAGCGTGTTTTCCGGGCCCATGCCGCGGATATCAATTTGCCGATTATTGCCACGCTGCCCGCTGGCTGAATTACCCGTCAGGTTGACCCCCGGCATGGTGCGCAGCACTTCGGAGATGTCGTTGGCGGGTGGGGATTTCTGGATGTCGTCGGCGGTGATGACAGACGACCCCAAGGTTTGCTTGAGCTCTTGTTCGGCCTTGACCACGATGCGCTCCAGTTCCTCGACCTCTTGCGCTCGCGTCTGAACAGGGAAGGCCAAGCTCATCGCTACAGCCAGACTGCTTAGGGACATAAAGGGGACACCGCCAGGCCTACGGCGCGTAGCGGCGAAAGAGGAGGACACCGACATGATTAACACCTAGTAATAATGAGATTGATTCGTGATTATAAACAAGGTGAGCGGTGTTACAAAGTGATAATTTCGTATGGCCGATACAAAGGGATCGGCGCATTCAGCCCGACACCCAGCCGCTGCCGGTCAAGACAAAGCCCTTGTCAAGATGGGCAGCGTGCGTGGTAGACAGGGTGAATGCGCTCAAGCGCAGACACTGCAGCCAGGGCCCATGCAAGTATGGATAACCGAGTTGCGCGTACTGGAGCGCGTGCCGGGGCCAGTCACATTATTGCCGGCCAGGGCTTGTTGAGGGGTCAGGCCCCGCGCGGGGCTGGATTTGCTGAACAGACGCCGAGGAGCACTCAGCTGCAGCAAAAGACTGCCTTTTTCACAAGCAGGGCAAACTTGAGGGTCGTTGCGGGCAGCCATGCTGCGCAAATGGCTGCTGCGTTGCAAGCAATGATTGCAAAGATAGTCGTACAAAGGCATGGCAAATCCAAGTGAAACGGGCCCTGGTCTCAATGAAAGACCAGGGCCATAGACCGATTAGCTCAGCTTACAGCGTGTGCCTGGACGGCCAAAACGAGCGGCATCATTCAAGGCACCCTTAGGCAGAATATCGGTATCAAAAATACCGGTAGGCAAGGCCAGAGAGGCGGAGCTGTTGGGCAGGTCCACCACGCCACCGTAACGACCCTCAACGGGAGCGGCCGTCAGGAGCATGTACGCTTGCGCGCGCGACAAGTCCGTGGTGCGGCTGATGTAATCAATCGCCGCCAGGCAAGCCTGACGGTACGCGACCGTGGAGTCCAGATAGTAGTTCACGCCTTCTTCCACACTGATCCCGGTAAAGTGCATCCACTGATCGTACTTGGGATCGTGGCGGCCCGGCACGTAGATAGGCGCGGTCAGATTATATTTGGCCATGCCCCCTTTGATCAGGTCAAAGCCAAGGTGGGCAGCGCCGTCCATCTCAATGGCGCCACAAAAGGAGATTTCGCCATCGCCCTGGGAGAAGTGCAAGTCACCCATGGACAGGCCAGCCCCTTTGACGTACACGGGGAAGTAAATCCGCGAACCGATGGTCAGATTCTTGATGTCCAGGTTGCCGCCATGCTCACGCGGGGGCACGGTACGGGCGGCTTCGGCAGCCATACGGTCAAATTCCGCGCCCTTGACACCGCGCAGCACCGCTGTCTTGGAGTCGGGTGGATTGGCGTGGCCCTTGGGTACGAGCAAGGCTTCCCGACGATTCCACTCACGCAGCAACTCATGCGAGGGCAGGGTGCCGATCAGGCCGGGATGCATCATGGCGGCGATGCGTACACCAGGGATATGCCGCGAGGTGGCATACACACCATGCAGGTCCCAGATGGCCTTGTCGGCTTCGGGGAAATGCTCGGCCAAAAAACCACCGCCGTTCTCTTTGGCAAAAATGCCCGAGAAACCCACCGGGGTAATACAGCGAATATCCAGCAGGTCCACCACCAGAATGTCGCCGGGCTCGGCGCCTTCCACGTGGATCGGGCCGGTCAGGGGGTGAGCGCGGGTCAGGTCAACGTCGCGCACGTCGTTGGCGCTATCGGTATTTTTAATCTGGGCATCCAGAAAATCCAGGCATTCCAGAATCATTTCTTCACCCGGCTTGACGCTGGTCAGATCGGGAATATCAGGATGCCATCGGTTGTGCCCTATTTCAGCTTGTTCGGCCAGGGGTGCGCCGGGTTTGATTTTTATATGCTGCATGTGTTCTCCGAAGTATGTGTGCGAGGTTCGCACCAAGGCGCTTTTTCAGGCGCTTGACCACACCATTAACACGACTGGACAAGCATGGTCAAAATCAGCCAAGCAACGGTTTTATATGCATTTTTTTGCCAGTAAATAAATTCTTAAGTGAGTCAATGATTTAGACATTAAGCGATTAAAAAACAATAAACCGCGCTTTTTGTCTAGAGGATAAATCCTGATCTGGCGCAGGTTTTTTATGTCGGCGCGTACCGTTAATAAAAAGGGGTATGGACATACGCTAATTCGTATAGAAGACATACGAGTTTCTTAATGGCCCAAGCAGATTCAAGGCCAGACACGGAAAAGGGGGCTTGGTTCGTAAGGCTCCGAATAACCCTTATAACCAACGCGCAATAAGACAGCAAGTTGAACTGACAACAATAAAAGCAAATAAAACGCAGGAGACACCCTTGTGACTAGCTGTTCCCCCATCCTGTGGATTCGACATCCACTGGCTTGTTCTGACGCGGATGCCGCCGGTGGCGTGCTGATTCAAGACAGCCGCATTATCGAAAAAGTAGCGTCTGGTCAGCAACCGCGACAGGCCTATGACCAAACCTGGGACGCCTCACGTCATGTATTGCTGCCCGGTCTGGTCAATACTCATCATCATTTTTATCAGACCTTGACCCGGGCCTATACCCCCGCCTTGAACAAACCGTTGTTTCCCTGGCTGACCACCCTGTATGACGTATGGGCAGGCTTGGATGATGAGCAGATGCAGGTGGCCAGTGAGCTGGCGATGGTGGAGCTGCTGCAATCGGGCTGCACTACGGTGGCTGACCACCATTATGTGTTTTCGGGCGCCTTGCAGCATGCAATTGACTGTCAGGCTGAAACGGCCCAGCGTCTGGGCGTTCGTGCGGCATTGACGCGAGGCTCCATGAGTGTGGGCCGCGAGCAGGGCGGCTTACCGCCGCAAATCGTAGTGCAGGACGAGCAAACCATTCTGGATGACAGTCTGCGCCTGATTCGCCAGTATCACCAGCGCGAGGACGGCGCCATGATTACCCTGGCGCTGGCTCCCTGTTCGCCTTTTTCTGTCAGCCGTGAGCTCATGCGTGAAAGTGCCCAGCTGGCCGAGCGCGAAGACGTGCGTTTGCATACCCATCTGGCCGAAACCGACGATGAAACCGCCTACTGTGAACGCCTCTTTGGCATGCGTCCACTTGATTACCTGGATCAGCAGGGATGGTTGAGCAATCGTACCTGGCTGGCGCATGGCATTCATTTCAATGACGAAGAAATTCAACGCCTGGGTCGGGCAGGGACCGGCATCGCCCATTGCCCCTCCTCCAATATGGTGTTGGGAAGTGGCCTGTGCCGCACCATTGAGCTGGAAACGGCAGGCGCACCGGTTGGTCTGGCGGTTGATGGTTCGGCTTCCAACGATCACTCCAATCTGGCGCAGGAAATGCGGCAGGCCCTGTTGTTAGGCCGGCTGCGTTACCAGCCAGGGCAGGTCACCCATCAAGCCGTCATTCGTTGGGCCACCCAGGGTTCGGCCCGTTGTTTGGGCCGGGACGATATTGGCGGTCTGAACGTTGGACAGCAAGCAGATCTGGCCCTGTTCACTCTTGATGAATTGCGTTTTTCGGGTGCGGAAAACCCCCTGGCTGCCTTATTGCTGTGCGGTGCGGACTGCGCTGACCGCGTGATGGTCGCAGGTCAGTGGCGTGTCATTGACGGCCAGGTCTGCGGGATTGATCAACACGATTTGATGCAGCGTCATCAAGGCGCCGCACGTCGTTTGTGTGACAAGGCACTGTCCGGCGCAGTGACGGCTTAAGTTCAGTAGCGACAGGGCCGACAGAGCCCTGCCTCATTATTCCTCGGAGACAGTTATGACAAGACCTGCACAGGCAAGGGCTGCGGCAACGGCGCCGCGTCCTGAAGACGAGAATCTGGGCCTGGGGGCCAATCTGGCCTATGGCTTTCAGCACGTATTAACCATGTATGGCGGCATTATTGCCGTCCCGCTGATTATTGGTGAGGCTGCGGGCCTGCCTGCCAACGAAACAGGGCTGTTGATTACCGCCTGCCTGTTCATGGGCGGGCTGGCCACCTTGCTGCAGACCCTGGGCGTTCCTTTCTTCGGCTGCCGGCTGCCCCTGGTACAAGGGGTGTCCTTTTCGGGCGTTGCCACCATGATCGCCATTTTGGGCACGGGCGGCGGCTTGCCCGCGGTGTTTGGCGCAGTGATTGCGGCCTCCTTCATAGGGTTGCTGATTACCCCCATCTTTTCTCGAGTCATCCGTTTTTTTCCGCCTCTGGTCACCGGTTGTGTAATCACCACGATTGGGCTGACCCTGATGCCGGTGGCGGCCTTCTGGGCGATGGGCGGCAATCCACAGGCGCCTGACTTTGGCAGTGTCGGCAATATTTCCCTGGCTGCCCTGACCTTGCTGATCGTGCTGCTGCTCAGCAAGCTGGGAAGTGCCACTATTTCTCGCCTGTCCATCTTGCTGGCTATTATTATTGGCACTGTCATTGCTGTTGCCATGGGACATGCGGATTTCTCAGCGGTCAGCGAAGGGGAGGTATTTGCCTTGCCCAGCCTGTTCCATTTCGGCATGCCCACCTTTCAGACGGCCGCGATCATCTCCATGTTCATTGTGATCATCGTGACCTTGGTCGAGACCTCAGCGGATATTCTGGCAGTGGGCGATATCATCGAGACCAAAGTGGACGCCCGCCGTCTCGGTGATGGTTTGCGTGCCGATATGCTCTCCAGCCTGCTTGCTCCCGTTTTTGGTTCCTTCACGCAAAGCGCCTTTGCCCAGAATGTAGGCCTGGTAGCGGTAACCGGCGTGAAAAGTCGCTATGTTGTCGCCTTTGGCGGCCTGATCCTGATTGCTCTGGGCTTGTTGCCGATAATGGGACGCCTGGTCGCTGCTGTGCCGCCGGCCGTTCTGGGCGGTGCGGGCATGGTGCTGTTTGGCACGGTCGCAGCCAGCGGCATCCGTACCTTGGCCAAAGTGAACTATGACAACAATATGAACCTGATTATTGTGGCCACCTCAATTGGCGCAGGCATGATTCCCATTGTGGCACCCAAGTTCTACGAGCACTTCCCGGTCTGGTTTGCAACGATTTTCCATTCCGGCATCAGCTCGGCCGCTCTGGTCGCCATCGTACTGAATCTGCTGTTCAACCACTTCACCCTGGGCAATTCCGAGCATCCTTCCGTATTTGCAGCTGGGGGAGGCCGCTATCTGCGTGTCTCGGATCTGGCCAAATTGAATGAAGGTGATCACGTGATTAATGGCAAGGTGATGGACAAAGACGGCAAGGAGATTCCGGTCATTGATGACGATCATCCACTGGCCCATGAGCCCGTCCTGCCACACGCCAAGCCAAGCCTGAGCAGTACGTAAGGCTGGGCAGTCCCTCTTGGCAATATTTGCTCAACGTCTACACGGTCGTACCTTTGGCCGCCTTGTCTCTCTAACGAGCAGGGCGGTTTTTTTACGCAGATACTTGAAAAAGTGAACAAGCCCCCCATTTCTGTTGATGTAGGCGCCCGAGCCCACGCCTTCCCTTGCACAGGGCTCAGCAAAGGAAAAATGGAGGTCAAGCATGGCAAGCAATTTGACACGTTTTAATCCGTTTGGGGATCTGGCTGGTCTGGATTCGTGGCGGGATATCGAAGATATGTTCCGGCGCGTCCCCGTCGTTGGTTCCCTGGCCGGGAATACGCCACCCGCCATCCGTCTGGATGTCAGTGAGAACGAGGAAGCCTATCAGGTTAGCGCTGAAGTGCCTGGCATCAATAAAGAAGATGTGCATGTCAGCGTTGATGGCAATATTGTCTCTATCAAGGTAGAGAGCCGGCGCACCCATGAAGAGAAAGAGGGTGATACGGTGTTGCGCAGTGAGCGTTACTATGGGGTGCAGACCCGTCGCTTCAGTCTGGCGCAGGATATTGACGAGGCGCGAGCCAGCGCTAAATGCGAAAACGGAGTATTGGAACTGGTTCTGCCCAAGAAAAAGAGCGGGACCGGGGCCAAAAAGCTGGAAGTTCGCTAAGCCTGTGCTGTCAACAAAAAACCGCGCCGTTCTGGCGCGGTTTTTTGTTTTATGCGCGGCATGCAGGGCGACTGCAGGCGTTCGTTATCACCTGTCCACGCCCCGGCCCAGACATCCCAGTATCAAGGAGTGTGGTTGTCGAGCATATAAGTCAATGAACTGGCCAGCAAAGCACGTGTTCCGATGCGCAGGGCCTTTTCATCAATCATGAACTCCGGTGAATGATTGGGCGCACCCATTTTATCCGGATAGGGTGAGGCATTAAGCCGCCAGAAAACCACGGGTACGTTCTTGCCAAACGCGCCAAAATCCTCCGAACCCATACCTGGCGGCACCTCTTTGGCCCCGATACGGTCGCTGGCCAGTTCCAGAGCAGGGATGATGGTTTGAGTCACGTTGGGATCGCTGACCAGGACCTCATAGCCCGTGTCGATGCGAACGGTCGCTTTCACATCATGGTTGGCTGCAATATTTTGGGCGTATCGCTCAATCAACTCGTGAGCCCTTGTCTGATTTTGTTTGGACAGTGAGCGCACCGTGCCGCTGATATCCGCAGTTTCAGGCAGCACATTTGGACGGTTACCACTTTGCAACAAGCCTACCGTCACCACTGTTGTGCCATCCTGTGGGTTCGTTCGCTGGGCGATGATGCTATTTAGCGCCACCACCGTCTCGGCAGCGGCAACAAGCGGGGAGGCGGCCGTCCAGGGCGAGGAACCATGGCCGCCTTTACCCGCCAAAGAAATGGAAAACACATCACCACTGGCCATCAGGCTGCCTTTTCGGTAGCCAATGCTCCCTGCGGGGTAGGAAGGTCCGATGTGCTGGCCCATGACCACATCCACTTTAGGCTTGTCCAGTACGCCTTCGGCCATCATGGCATTGGCGCCGCTCAAGGGCTTACCAGGACCTTGCTCTTCGGCGGGCTGAAACAAGAGCACAATCGTACCCGGCAGTTCCTCACGCATGTCGGAAAAAACTTGGGCAGCACCCAACAGCATGGCAACGTGCGTATCGTGGCCGCACGCGTGCGATACCGACACTTCCTTGCCTTGCCAGGTGCCTTGGGCAACGGACTTGAAGGGCAGGTCATTGCGTTCCTGTACAGGCAGGGCGTCCATATCGGCACGCAAGGCTACGACAGGGCCAGGCTTTCCGCCTTTCAAGACGGCCTTGATCCCGGTCTGTGCAATCCCGCTTTGAATCTGATAGCCGGGCATGCTCTCCAGTGCCGCTTTAATATAAGCCGCCGTATTATGCTCTTGATAAGAAAGCTCAGGATTCTGATGCAGGTGGCGTCGCCACTCGATCACCTTTTCCTCCAGGGCATCGGCCTTGCCCATCGCGGTTTCCACCATCGGATGGCTGGTTTGTGCCAACGCCGTCCCGGCCAGCAGGCAACTCGTCACCAATAGGCTCAGGCGAAATGCGTGTCTCATACTGTCTCCTCGCTTTTTTAGTGTCATAGCGATTGATCATAGCACCGGCCCAGCCTGTCACCGGCGCAGTTAATTGACACCTATACCACTGTGAATGCCCGAATGCCCTCGGGCCAGTCCCGTGTGTTCTTTGAAGAAAGCGATAAAAGCACTGTCACTGGCAAAACCCAGGTTCGAGGCCAGCCACGTCACGCGCTGCTCGCTCGCAAGCTGTTCGATCGCCTTGAATACACGCCATTGCTGTCGCCACTGCTGATAATTCAGGCCTGTGTCCCGTTTAAACAGACGACTGATTATTTTTTCGCTAAGGCCCAGCTCCACCGACAGGTCTTTCAGGGCCGGTGGCAGCTTGGCCCCAGCCAGCGGCCGCAAACGACTATCACGAGGCAAGGGCAGAAAAAGAGCCCGCTCGTGCGCGGCTTGCAGCTCATTGAGCAACAGCAATATCAGATGCTGTCGTGGCGGCTGCTCTCAATCCGCGGCCAGATAAACCGAGCGGTACTTGACCTGTTCGCTCAGTTGTACCTGAGGGGCAAGCAGAGCCGGAATCCAGATCAAGCAGCTTGGCGGCAACAAACACAGGTGTTGATCCAGAGTCACGGTCATGCAGCCGCTGTGAGTGTACAGAATCTGCCCTCAGGGGTAGCTGATGCATACCGGAATCATGCTGCGCCAGGCGCGCCGCGATGCCCAGCACATGACGTCCTGTCAGTTCGGGGAAAGGGTCATTGGCGTCCAACTGGGGCATTGTCTTGTTGATGGCTTGCGCCCTCGTTCCTACACATGGCCGGGCTAGTATACTGACGGCTCTGCTTTCCTGAGGCGGTACCCGCAGGACAGACTTCACCAAGGCATTATGAGCAAATCCCCCGTTTCCATCCTGGACAGCAATGTAGAGACCAATATGGCTTTTCAAATGGCCACCATTATCTACAAGCTGGACCAGACCCTTAGATCCACCACCCTGCGTGAACACAATATGACCTACGTGCATTTCAGGGTGCTGCAATACCTGTGGGATAAGGATGGGTGCAGCATAGGAGAAATTGCCAAGGCTATTGTGGTCCATCAGCCAGTCCTCAGTCGGGTGCTTGACCAAATGCAGGATCGTGGGCTGGTGCAGCGTCGCACGGATGAGACGGACAGTCGCTACATGCGCGTCTTTCTGAGCGACACAGGTCGCGAGCGCTACGCGCAGGTCTGGCCGCCTGCCAAGGCAATGATTGACAACGCCCTGTCTGTTCTGACCGTGGACGAGCGCCAGGATTTGGGCCGTATGTTGCGCTCAATGGCTACGCATCTGGCAAATTGACTGGACGCCTGCAAGCAGCCTGACCCGGTAGATTGGCCCGAATCAAACGACCTGCAATGGAGTCCGTATGGGGCAGGTCGGGCAAGGCGTCCTCTGGCCCGAACCAGCGCGCATCATTGATTTCGTCTGCCTGGATACACAATTCCCCGCCCGCATACTCGGCGGTATAAGCCACCATCAACGAATGCGGGAACGGCCAGGACTGGCTGCCGAAATACTGGATATTGTCCACGCGCAGCCCCACTTCTTCCATGACCTCGCGGTGAATGGCTTCTTCCAGGTTTTCTCCCGCCTCCACAAAACCAGCCAGGGCGGTGTAGCGCGCCGTTGCATAGGTGGAGTGGCTGGCCAGCAAGATACGGTTCTTGTCGCGGATCAGCACCATCATGGCCGGGGAGATTCGGGGATAAGCCGAGAAGCCACAAGAAGTACAACGAAAGCACAATTCATGCTTTACACGCTCCATGGCCGAACCACACACACCACAGTATCGATGGCTTCGAGCCCACTCGGATACCTGGAACGCCCGGTTGGCGATGCTGGCCAGTTCGTCCAGTTGCGACAGAACGCCACGCAGGGGACGAAAGGCAAAGCCATCGGGAGCAGGAGTCTGTGCAGCTACATGGCAGGCAAAATCCTGGCAATCCTCTCCCGAAAAAAGCGCATGCCATTGTGCCGGTGGGATATCCAGCGCGGGTTTGGCGGGAATCAAGGCCTGTCCGCCTTGACTGCTGACCAATATTTCATTTCCACGAAAAATGAAATTCATGTGTTTCCTGTCCTTTAATACGCCGCCTAAGCGAAGCACCGAGCCCGCTATTGTACGGGAAGGTACGGGACGCAAAACAGCGAAGAAAATCACCGCTGAAAAAGTGGAGAGGCGGGGTAGGGCGTAGCAAAAACCTGCGGTCCTAAAACGGGCAGCAACAGGAAAAAAGCTTGCGTTGGTGTTCAAGCTCTCAAGAAAATAAGCGGGGAAAAGTTGAAAAATACTAGTTAGTGGGCATATGGTTAACTGAAAATCAATTAAAAAAAGAAAATTAATTTTCAATCCCAAATATTTTTTTATTATTGAAAAAACCATGGTCGATTTTTGTTTTAATTTTTTATTTTTAAAAATCCTATTTTATTTTTATACATTAAGGCGGCTGATAAAGTGTTTATGTTGTTTCGTCAATTTATCAGGCCACTTTAAAAAAACGAGACTATCTTATTGGGATAGGCTGCAAAAAGACTCAAAAAAAAACCGTCTGCTTTGAGCAAGACGGCTTTTTGGAGAAAAAATGGCCTACCAGGAGACGGGGCGGTGCTGCGTGGCTGAAAAAAGCAAACCCCTCAGCAGCTAAAGGCAGCAGGCCCCTTGCTACTCAATATTCTGAGTCTGCTCTCGCAACTGCTCAATGCACAGCTTCAGATCAATCGAGGCCCGTGTCATGTCCATGCTACCGGCCTTGGAGCCCAAGGTATTGGCCTCTCGGTTCATCTCCTGAAACAGAAAGTCCAAGCGTTTGCCGGTACTGCCTTGCCGGGCGCTTTTCTTGCCGGGAGCGGCAAGCACGTCTCCGTTCAGGATCAATTCCAGTTCACTCAAGTGGGAACGCAAACGAGCCAGTTCCTCCGCCACATCAATACGCAGGGAAAAAACAGCCGCCTCTTGCGCCACCCGTGCTGACAACTCTTCCCCCGATATCAGGGCAAAACCGTCGGGGCTGGCTTGCAGCAAGGCATCGTGTAAACGACTGGCGATCTTGTTCTTTTGCTCGGTCAAAATGGACGGCAAGTGCTGTTCAACTTCGTCGACAATCGCACTCATATCCTCACGGATTTCCAGCATGGCCTGAGCCAGACGTTGGCCTTCTCGCTCTCTTGTGGCCTGAAAATCCTGCAAAGCAGCCTGAAAAGCCTCACTGATCATCGGCAACCATAACTCCGGGTCCATGCCCGAATTATTACCACTCTGATTGCTCAACAAGGTTTGCAGCTCCGGTGCCGGCAGATCGGGAATGCTGACGCGGGCAATCTGCAGCATCTGTGCCGTGCGCTCGACCGCTTCCAGATCCAGGGTGCGTTGCTGATCGCTTCCGCTGCGGGCGAAGTTGACCCGAAGCTCCAGCTTGCCGCGTTGTACGCCTTGTGCGGCCAGCTCACGCAGCAGATTCTCCGCAAAACGCAGCTCCTCGGGCAAACGCAGATTCAGGTCCAGAAAGCGATTGTTGACGCTACGCATCTCGATAGTGATGGTGCCTGCTTCGGACTCGGCCTTGGCACTGCCAAACGCGGTCATGCTACGGATCATGGGGGTCACTTTAAGAATGGAATAAAGCCACCGATTGTACTCTTACGCCCCGGCTTTGGCGGCTCCCCAAGCGTCTGCAAAGCTCTATACTTTAGGCTTTTGGCCGATGGCGGCCAATTTTGTCCTTACACTCCCATCCGTACCGCAAAGGCAGGGCAGGGAAGCAGGGTGGTGACCGTTTTTTACCGCCTGTCTGCCCCACGGAGCCTTCCCTCCCTGAGGTGTGGCCGTCCCAGATAGGGGCCTGGGTTTTGGGCGTAACCGCCGAATTGCTCCTGCATGACTAGCGCTCCTACCAAGAGGGCGGCAGTTCACCGGTGCAACACGGAGGCTCTTTTTTAAGGCAAGCTGTCATGCTACGAATCTTGCATACCGCCGATTGGCAAATCGGGCGCCAATACGCGCGCTTTGAGCTGGAGGACGCGGCTGCCCTGGCTGAGGCGCGTTTCAAGGCTATCGAGAAGCTGGCCGCGCTGGCCACCGAGCATCGCGTGAACCTGCTGATGGTGGCGGGTGATGTGTTCGACTCCCAGACCTTGAGCGATCGCAATCTGCGCCGCAGCTTCAATGCCATGGCCGGATTCAAAGGGCCGTGGCTTTTGCTGCCTGGTAATCATGATGCGGCTCTGAGCGAAAGTGTCTGGACACGGGCCCGGCGCCTGAACTGCATTCCCGATCATGTGCATGTGCTCGATGCGCCCGAGCTGTTTCTGTTGGACTCCCTCAAGGTCGCCGTCCTGCCGGCCCCCCTGACTCAGCGCCAGACCTACCAGGATTTGAGCGACTGGTTCGATCAGGCGGAAAGCCCGGCCGGTTACTGGCGCCTGGGTCTGGCGCACGGCAGTGTCAGCGGCGTGTTGGAACATCTGGACAGCCATAACCTGATTGACCAAAACCGCGTGCAACGCGCCAAGCTGGATTATCTGGCACTGGGCGACTGGCACGGCACGGTCAAAGTCAACGAGCGCTGTTACTACAGCGGTACGCCCGAGCCGGATCGCTTTCGGGATAATGACTCAGGCCAGGCCTTGCTGGTGGACATCAGCGAACCGGGCGCCACGCCCGTCGTTCAAGCCTTGCCGGTTGCGCAGCACCTGTGGCGCAGCATTCAATACCATCTGAATGACGACACGGATCTGGACCTGCTGGAGCGGGAGCTCAATGCGTTGGCCGATCAAAGCGTGGTGGAGCTGGAACTATCGGGCCAGTTGAGCCTGAGTGGTTTTGAGCGGCTGGAGAGTCTTCTGGGACAGTCCCAGGCCCGGTGCCGCGCCTGGGACTGCCAGCGCGAGGCCTTGCGGCTGGCGCCTTCCGAAGAAGACCTGGATGCCTTGCAAGCGGATGGCTATCTGCAGGCCGCATTGAACCAATTGCAGGCGCTGCGTCACGGCAGCCAGCAGCAGGCTGCCGAGGATGCCTTGCTGATTCTGGCCAGTCTGCTGCGCGACAAGGAAGGTGGTCATGCACATTAAGTCTTTACGTGTTGAACAATTCAAACGTTTTCGCCAGCCTGTATCACTGGACAAGCTGGAACCGGGCCTGAATATCATCAGCGCGCCGAACGAAGCGGGTAAAAGCACCTTGGCCGAAGCCCTGCGTACGGTGTTTTTCGAGCGTTATGGCACCGGTAGCCTGACAAAAATCCTGCCCTGGGGCGATTCATCGGCCGCGCCAGAAATCGAATTGGATTTCAGTCTGAACGGCCAGGAGATGCGCCTGAGCAAGCGTTTCCTGAAGCGCAAACGCTGCGATTTATACATAGGCAATCACCATCTGGATAATGATGAGGCCGAGCAGTACTTGGCCCAGCAAATGGGGTTTGAGTATGCCGCCAAAGGCAGTAGTCAGCCCCGTAACTGGGGTGTGCCGGGCCTTTTGTGGATTGAGCAAGGGCAAGGCCAGGACCTGCGTAGCTCGGTCGAGCACGCCAGCGGCACCCTGCAGCAGGCGTTGGGTAGCGAAATTGCCGATCTGACTAGTGCAGACGGGGATTATCTGATCGAACAGGCCCAGCAACAGCTGGACCAATATGTGACCCAGGCTCAAGGACAGCCTCGTGGCGTCTGGTTGGCAGCGCAGAAGGAAGCCAAGGAGCTGGAAGACCAGTTGCAGAGCCAGCAATCCGCCTTGCAGCAATATCAGCAATGGGTGGACGAACTGGCGCAGGCCCGCAAGCACATTGCCCACGCCGAAGCGAAGCGCCCTTGGGAACAACTGCGTGAGCAGGCCAAACAGGTACAGGTTCAGTTGCTTCAAGCCCGCCAATTGCAGGAGCGAGCCAAAGAGTTGCAACAAACCCTGACCATGCTGGCGGAGCGTGAAAAGCTCTATCAACAAGCCGGGGAACGCGACCAGGAGTGGGCCAGCCAACGTAGTCAGCGTGCTGAGCAGGTGAAATCCCTGCGTGCCAAGCTGGAGCTGGAACAGAGCCTGCTCAGCAGCCTGAGCCAGCGCCTGCAGCAGGCGCGCAGCCATAAAGACGCCAGTCTGCAGGAGCAGGAACGCGCCCGTACCTGGCAACAATGGTTTCAAGATCAAGCCAGCTTTGACAGCACACAGCAGCAGCTGCAGCAGATGCAAGGGCAGCTGGAGGAACTGGGTAAGCTGGAAGCCCAACTGGCGCAATGCGGTGCCGCCTTGGTGCAGCTGAAAATCGCCGACGAGGCCCTGGAGCAATTGCGTCAGCAGCACCAGCTCATTCAACGCTTGCAACACCAGCTGGAGACGATTTCCACCGAAGTGCAGATCGAACTGCAAGACGGAGCCAGTCTGGTGCTGGATGGCGAATCCATTCAAGGCCGACACCGCGCTCACCTGAGCGTCAGCACCCTGATTGAACTGCCCGGAATGGGCCAGCTACGCATCATTCCCGGTGGTCGAGACCTGGGTAAAGTGCAACAGCAGTTGGCGAAAACTCAGCAAGAATACGCACAGGCACTTGGACAGTTGGGCGGAAGAAGCCTGGAAGAACTGGAACGCCGCCGCGAGCAATATCGGGAACAAGAACAACAGGACCGACTGTTACGCAGTTCCATGAAAGCGCTGGCTCCGCAAGGAAAAGCACATTTGCAAGGTCTGGTTCAGGCAGCCCAACAGCGCCTCGCACCGCTGCGTCCACAAGGCGAAGCGATTGAGGCGTCGGAATTGAGCCGTATCGTCCAAGCTGCCACTTTGGCTGAGCAGCAGTACCGGGCGCTCGAAAGTGAGTGGCATGATGCCCGCGAGGCCGTTGCCCGCACTCAGGCCCGTCTGGAACAGGCCCAGGCCGAAGCCAATAGTCTGGAACAGCAATGGGCGGACCCGCAACGCCAGCGGGCGCAGCAGGAGCGCGAACAGCAGTGGGGACAGTTGCGCCTGCAACGCGATCAACTGCTGGCCGATCAGAAAGCCTTGGACGCTGAACTTGCCTCCCTGCCGTTGGCCGTGTTGGAACAAGACTTGCAGCGGCTGGAGCGCAGCGCCCAGCAGCAGGAGCAGAGCTACAACGAGGCCTGCCTGGCTGCCCAGCTTGTGCAAACCAAGCTGGAAACGCACGGCGCCCAAGGTCTGGAAGAACAAATCGATCAGACCGTGCTGCGACTGAACGACTGTCGGCGCCGCTGCACAGCGTACGAACGCCGCGTGCAAGCGCTACGGCTGTTGCTATCTGTACTGCGTGAACAGCGCAGCGCCTTGACCCAGCAACTGCACGAACCCTTGCAAAAGCACATCAACCACTATCTACGCCTGCTGCTGGGCAAAGCACGCGTCGAGCTGGACGAGCACCTGGCTCCACGCTGGCTGCAGCGCGACAGTGGGCAAGGCCTGGCCGACGATATTGATGGCCTGAGCTTTGGCGCACGCGAGCAAATCGGCCTGATTGCCCGTCTGGCCTATGCGGATTTGCTGCAACAGGCAGGCCGTCCTACCTTGCTGATTCTGGATGACGTGCTGGTCCACAGTGACAACGATCGCCTGGGAGCCATGAAGCGCATTATTCACGACGCTGCCCAGCGCCATCAGATCCTGCTTTTCACCTGCCAGGCCGACAAGTGGATGGACATGGGAGTGGCGCTACGGCCCGTGCCGCAAGGCGTACAATAGATGTTTTCAATTTTGTACGGAGCCTAGCCTTGTCTGAAAACGCTACGATTGCACGCCCCTCGGGTCGATCTGCCACACAATGCCGTCCTGTCGAACTGGTGACTGGTTTCACTCGTCACGCCGAAGGTTCGGTGCTGATCCGCTTGGGCGAGACCCATGTTCTGTGCAATGCCAGCGTGCTCGACAAAGTGCCTCCCTTTCTGAAAGGCAAGGAGCAGGGCTGGGTAACCGCGGAATACGGCATGCTGCCACGCTCCACCCACACCCGTTCCGACCGGGAGGCGGCCCGTGGCAAGCAAAATGGCCGCACCCAGGAAATTCAGCGCCTGATTGGCCGCAGCCTGCGCGCCGTTTTTGATCTGAAGGCCTTGGGCGAGCGCACCATCCATATTGACTGCGACGTGCTGCAAGCCGACGGCGGAACCCGCTGCGCGAGCATCACCGGTGCCTGGGTTGCCGCCAGTCTGGCGGTACGCAACCTGCAAGAGCAGGGCAAACTGCAAGCCTCGCCCATTCTGGATCAATTGGCGGCCGTTTCGGTCGGTGTATTCGAATCCCACCCCGTGCTGGATCTGGACTATCTGGAAGACTCCGCCTGCGGCGTGGATATGAATATCGTCATGACAGGCAGCGGCAATCTGGTGGAAGTGCAGGGCACCGCTGAAGGCCAAACTTTTGCGCGCCCCACCTTGAACCGCTTGCTGGATCTGGCCGAGCAGGGCATTGCCGAGCTGATGCAAGCCCAGAAACAGGCCTTGCAGGGCTGATCACGATGAAACGGGTCTGTCCTGCTCCCTGCGCGACACCGCCAGGCAGCGGGGCAAGCTCCTATTGGAACGCCGTGCCAGGCAGTGTGTGCCGCGTGGCACGGCGCTTTGTCCTTTTTACTGAACAGGGCGCTTTGCCGCCTGTTGCCACTTATGAACACTACATCCAAGCGTGTTGTCCTGGCCTCCAACAATGCCGGCAAGCTCAAGGAGTTTTCCGCCATCCTGGCCCAGGCCGGTATCAGCATGATTCCGCAAGGCCAATTGAACATTCCCGAGGCCGAGGAGCCCTTTGCCACTTTTATCGAGAATGCGCTGGCCAAGGCCCGTCATGCCAGCCAGTTAAGCGGTTTGCCCGCCTTGGCCGACGACTCCGGCCTGTGCGTGCGCGCCTTGGACGAAGCCCCCGGCGTGTACTCCGCCCGATTTGCCGCTCGCGAGCTGGGTGGTGAGAAGTCCGACTCTGCCAATAACGCCTTGCTGGTCCAGCGTCTGCAAGGACAAAGCGACCGCCGCGCCTGTTATGTGGCCGTTCTGGTGTATGTGCGCCATGCTCAGGACCCACGGCCCATCGTGATTGAAGGGGTCTGGGAAGGAGAGATTCAGGATCAGCCCGCCGGCGAGCACGGCTTTGGCTATGACCCGCACTTTTATCTTCCCGAACTTGGGCAAACCGCTGCACAGCTCGCGCCCGAGGTGAAAAACCAATATAGCCATCGGGCGCAGGCCATGCGAGCGTTGCTGCATCGTCTGGCGGCCGAGTAAAGACATGAGCGTTTTTTCTCCCGAAGTACGAATCCGGCCCGGCTCGGGGCCGGCGACTCTCTTGCCCAGCCTGCCTCCCTTATCGGTCTATGTGCATGTGCCCTGGTGTGTCCGCAAGTGCCCGTACTGTGACTTCAACTCACACGAAGCACCGGCGCAGTTGCCCGAAAACGAGTACCTGGACGCCTTGCAAGCCGACCTGGAGCAAACCTTGCCCCTGGTCTGGGGCCGACAGGTCATTTCCGTCTTTATCGGCGGCGGCACACCCAGTCTTTTATCGGCCCAGGCGCTGGACCGCATGTTGGCCATGCTGCGCGCTCATCTGAACCTGCTGCCCGATGCTGAAATTACGCTGGAAGCCAATCCCGGCGCTTCGGAAGCCTCGCGTTTCATGGACTATGCGCACAGTGGCGTAAACCGTATCTCTCTGGGCATCCAAAGCTTTAACGATCAGGCCCTGAAAGCGCTCGGACGCATTCACGATAGTCAGCAAGCACGCCAGGCCATCGAGGCCGCCCTGAAAGCGGTAGACCGCGTGAACCTGGACGTGATGTACGCCTTGCCTGGGCAAACACCCGCCCAGTCCGAACACGACATCTTGCAAGCCATGTCTTACGAAACGGAGCATTTGTCGCTGTATCACTTGACGCTGGAACCCAATACCGTCTTTGCCAAATATCCGCCTGCCTTGCCTGATGACGATGACAGCGCGGCCATGCAGGACAGGCTGATCGAGTTGACGGCCAGTCGCGGCTGGGAGCAGTATGAAATATCCGCCTACAGCAAGCGGGGTGGTCACAGCCGCCATAATCTGAATTACTGGGAGTTTGGCGACTACATCGGTATCGGTCCCGGTGCGCATGGCAAATTGTCCTTTCACGATCGTATTATTCGTACCGCCACGACCCGCAGCCCAGCCCAGTGGATGCAGACCGCCGTCAAACGGGATGGCAGCCACTATGCGCACAATGCGCGTGTGTCCCCTCAGGACCTGCCCTTTGAGTTCATGCTGAACGCGTTGCGTCTGAAAGCCGGGGTGCCGTCCCAATACTTTCAGGAGCGCACGGGCGTGCCACTGGCACAGATCCTGCCCACCATCAGGCGCAATATTGAAAAAGGTTTGCTGGCTGCCGATCCGCTGCGTATTCGAACTACGGATTTAGGCTGGCGCTTTCTAAATGACTTACAGGAAGCATTCCTTCCTGATGCAGGTTCCTGACATTTAATTGTTTATTTAAGACATTTTTTATTGTGCATCTGCACAATTGCTCTACAATTAATTTCTGGTAAGTCCTATGCCATAACTACTTTATCGAAATCGGCCTGTTTGGATCAATTCAGATCTGATCCCGGTAAACGTAATTAAGACCTGCCGTAGTGGGTTACACAATGATCCGCGCCACTCCTCCTCACTTTTTGTTAACGTCATTGACGCTGGAGTAACCATGTCCACCCCCGAAGATGTTCTGAAGATCATCGCCGAACGCGAAATCACGTTTGTCGATTTCCGCTTTACCGATACCCTGGGCCGTGAGCACCACTTGACCACCCCCGCACACGCGGTGGACGAGGATCGCTTTGAGTCCGGCGTCGCGTTTGACGGCTCTTCCTTGCCTGGTTGGAAAGGAATTGAAGCCTCGGACATGTTGCTCATCCCGGACGCCAAAACCGCGCGTATGGACCCGTTCCGTGAAGAGCCCACCCTGATTCTGACCTGCGATGTGGTCGAACCGTCCGACCTGAAAGGGTATGACCGCGATCCCCGTTCGCTGGCCAAGCGTGCCGAAGCCTACCTGCGCTCCAGCGGCCTGGGCGATACCGCGTACTTTGGTCCCGAGCCAGAATTCTTCGTGTTCGATGGGATTACCTGGAACGACGACATGTCGGGCAGCTTCGTGAAGATTCGCTCCGAAGAAGCCCCTTGGTCGCGCGGCCTGGAACTCAATGGCAACAACCTGGGTCACCGCCCAGGGGTCAAAGGCGGTTACGTTCCTGTGTCACCCACAGACTCTTTTGCCGATCTGCGCGCAGAAATGTGTCTGTTGATGGAGCAGCAGGGCGTTCCTGTTGAAATCCATCACCACGAAGTGGCGGCTCCCGGTCAGCTGGAAATCGGCACGCGTTTCTCGACCCTGGTCGAGCGCGCAGACTGGAATCAGATCATGAAGTACACCATCCATAACGTGGCTCACGTATATGGAAAAACGGCAACCTTCATGCCCAAGCCTGTCGTGGGCGACAACGGTTCGGGCATGCACGTTCACCAGTCCATCTGGAAAGATGGCCAGAACTTGTTTGCAGGTAATGAATACGCCGGGCTGTCCGAGTTTGCCTTGTTCTACATTGGCGGCATCATCAAGCACGCTCGCGCTCTGAACGCCATCACCAACCCCACGACCAACTCCTACAAGCGTCTGGTTCCGCACTTTGAAGCACCGGTCAAACTGGCGTACTCCGCCCGTAACCGTTCGGCCTCGATCCGCATTCCTTACGTCAGCAACCCCAAGGCTCGTCGTGTGGAAGCACGTTTCCCCGACCCAATGGCCAACCCTTATCTGGCTTTCTCGGCCTTGATGATGGCCGGTCTGGACGGTGTGCAAAACAAGATCCATCCTGGCGATCCTGCCGACAAGAACTTGTACGATCTGCCTCCTGAAGAAGATGCAAAGATCCCAACCGTGTGCGCTTCTCTGGAACAGGCCATCGAGTCTCTGGACAAGGATCGCGAGTTCCTGACCCGGGGCGGTGTGTTCAGCAACGAAATGCTGGATGCCTTCATCGAGCTGAAACAAGCCGAAATCACCCGTTTGCGCATGGTGCCGCATCCGGTCGAATTCGACATGTACTACAGCCTGTAAGATCGCGGGCGCTGGCTTGTGCCAGTGCGGTCAAAAAGAGCGGCCTTCAGGCCGCTCTTTTTATGGACACGGCAAACACAGAAACGGTGACACTGAACAATCCACAGCCTCAGTAGCCGCGCTGTTCAAGCCGCCCGGAGCCTCTGGGCTCTGGCAGTTTATGCTTGCGACTCGTGCTCAGACCTTTACCCTACGCAGTCACGCAAACCCTATTGATATGGAAGTAAAGATGGCTCTGGATTTTCAATGGAAACGACTGGATGATCTCTCCTCTCGGGAGATGTACGCCCTCATCCAGGTTCGCGAAGCCGTGTTTGTGGTGGAGCAGCAGTGCGCCTATCAGGAAGCAGACGGTCTGGATCTGACTGCCTGGCACTTGTCGGTGTTCAAGGATGGAGAGCTGGCGGCCTATGCCCGCGTTGTCGAGCCGGGACTGAAGTATGCCGAACCGTCCATTGGCCGCGTCCTGACTGTGGCCAAGTTTCGCAGTTTGAAGATCGGTTATGCCCTAGTGGCTGAGGCTATACGATTTACGCATGCTCAGTATCCTGGCGAGGATATTCGCATTGGCGCACAGGCTCATTTGCAGAAGTTCTACGGGTCTTTAGGGTTTGAACCCGTCGGTGAAATCTACGACGAAGATGGCATTGCTCATATTGACATGGTCAAGCCAGCGACTCCCGCCGATGGCAGTATGGATGCTCATCAAGACCACCCGGCTAGGCGTTTAGGTTTGTAGCAATCCAGCGTGCAACGCCCACAGACAAAAAAGGGCACCCTGTGCGGTCAGGGCCGCGGCGCGGGAGAACGCGACCCCAGTCACAGCTCCACGGGCTCCCCACGTAAAAAGGCCTGGGCACGCTGCGCCATAATGGCCTCCCGCCGGATGAAGTCCGCGACAAAGTCATTCACGGGATGATGATGCAGGCTGTAGGGCGTATCCCATTGGATAATCTTGCCCGCCTGCATCACGCCGATGCGGTCAGCAATCGCGAAGGCCTCTGCCTGATTATGCGTCACCAATATTGCCGTGATGCCGGCCTTTTTTAAAATCTCGCGCACCTCAAAGGCCAGCCGCTCACGGGTATCCACATCCAGATTGGAAAACGGCTCGTCAAGCAATAATAAGGACGGCTTGGGAGCCAGCGCTCGCGCCAGAGCAACACGCTGTTGCTGACCACCGGACAATTCATGCGGATAGCGCTGTGCCAAGCGGGACAGATCCACCAACTCTAACATGTCGTGTACCCGCTCTTGTCGTTCGTTCCGGCCCCATTTGCGCAGGCCAAACGCCACATTCTTCTCTACGGTCAGATGAGGGAAAAGCGCGTAATCCTGAAACATCATGCCGACATGCCGGTCTTCCGGTGGAACCTGTTGAGAAACAGCGGATAGCACACGGCCATTGAGCAAAATATGCCCGGCGCGCAAAGGCTCAAAGCCGGCGATCGCACGCAGAACCGTGGTCTTGCCACAGCCGGACGCGCCAAGCAAACAGCCAATTTCCCCTTGTGGCAGGTGCAAACTGAGTTGGTCGACGACCGGCCGAAATCCCTCGGACGTATCGTAGGACAGGGTAATAGCCTGTAAATCCAGAAAATCATTCATGATGCGCGTGGGCCAGAGGCCATCAATTGAGTACGAGCCAATAAAATAACGGGGATCAAACCGGCCAGCACAATGGCCAGAGCCGCCACCGCGCCTTCCTCATAGGTTCCCCGCGCCGCTTCCGCATACAACCAGGTTGCCAGGGTCTCGAAATTCATCGGACGCAGCAGCAAGGTAGCCGGAAGCTCCTTCATGGCATCCACAAAAATCAGCAGGGCAGCAGCACCCATGGCCGGGCGCAGCAAAGGCAAATGCACGCGCTTGAGCGTGCCGGCCGGCGTTTCACCCAATAGGCGGGAGGCCTGCTCCAAGGAAGCGGGAATACGAGCCAGGCCAGCCTCGATGCCGCCAATCGAGATCGCCAGAAAGCGCAAGGTATACGCGAGCACCAAGGCCAGAGTAGAGCCCATCAAGAGCAGTCCGCTTGACGAAATGCCCAACCAGGACAGGAGCTGGTTGTAAAAAGAATCGAACATCACCAGGGGAGTCAACAGACCAATCGCCAACACCGTCCCGGGAATGGCGTAGCCCAGACTGCTGACACCGGCCAGAAAACGGGCTAGACGAGGCTTGCGTCCCGAACTGACGGCGCGGGCAGCCCAGGCAACCACCAGACCACAGAACAGAGTCGCAAGCGTAGCCAGGGCAGCGATATACAGGGTGTTCCAGGCACTGTTGAGCAGTTGCGCCGAGATGCCGCCGGTTTGCGTCACATGTTTGATTGTCTCGTTAAGCAGATACAGGGAAGGAGCCACAAACCCTACCAGCACGGGGGCCGCACCCAAGGCAATCGCGATGCAGGCCGCCGAGCCTTTCAACCGAGTGGGTCGGATAGGCTCGGAGCGTTGATTACTGGAATACGCCTGGCGACGACGGCCATAACGCTCAATGCTGATCAAGGCCGCCACCAGACAGAGCATGGAAACAGCGATTTGAGCGGCACCTGCCAGATCAGAACGGGTCACCCAGGTGGTGTAGATCGATACCGTCAAGGTCTGCACACCCAGAAACTCGGAAGCGCCGATATCATTCAAGGTTTCCAGCAAGGCCAGACTGACGCCCACAGCAATCGCGGGGCGGGCCATCGGCAGCACAACCCGGAAAAAGACACTGCGTCCGGACTCCCCCATAATGCGTGCCGCTTCGAGCAGACTGGCCGACTGAGTGGCAAACATGGCTCGTGTACTCAGGTAAACATAAGGATAGAGCACCGAGCCCAGCAGAAAAATAGCCCCGCCCAGGGAGCGCAGGTCCGGCAGACGAAATTCACGCGGGCTGCTGTAACCCAGCACATAGCGTATGGCTGATTGAATCGGCCCGATCGGATGCAGCAAGTCCAGATAAGCAAAGGCCACGATATAGGTCGGGACCGCCAAAGGCAGCAGCAACGCCCATTGCAGAACCCGCCTACCTGGAAACTCGTAGGCGGTAATCAGCCAGGCAGCGCCCACCCCTAAACAGCTGACCACCACTCCCACCCCCAGGAGCAGCAATAAGGTATTGCTCATGGCGTGGGGCAACACGAACTGGAACAGGTGCGACCAGTGCTCGGTCGAGCCGCCTAAGGCGTGGGTCAGCAGGGTAATCACAGGCGCAGCCACAATCAGGGCAATCACAGCAGCGGCCAGGGACCAAAGGGGCAGACGACGAAAAAAGGGCATTATGAAAGGCTAGGTGTTACAGGCGCTTCAATGCGCGACGACCGCCGCTCTGATTTCTCAAAGCTGGCGGTCGTAGAAAAAGAGTAGGGCGATTTTAGTTGTCGAAGCCAACTTTATCCACCAACTCGCTGGCTTGCTTGCGATGCTTGGCGATTTCAGTCAGCGGCAAGGGATCGACCTTCAAGGGCCCAAAGCTGGCCACGACCGGGTCCAGTTCAACACCGGCGCGCACGGGGTATTCGTAATTGGCCTTGGCATACAGGCTCTGCGCTTTCTCGGAAACCAGGTATTCCAGCAATTTGACGGCATTGTCCTTGTTGGGAGCATGCTTAGCCACCGCCGCACCGGAAATGTTCACGTGCGTGCCGCCACTTTTGGTATCCGCGAAGGTGGGACGCACCACATTAATGGCTTCCCCCCATTTGTAGGCGTCGCTACCTGGCTCGGCATTTTTCATGCGGCCCACGTAGTAGGCATTGGCGATACCGATATCACAAATCCCGCCCAGAATGTCGCGGGCAACGTCACGGTCCCCTCCGGCGGCTTTGCGACCCAGATTGTCCTTGACGCCACGCAACCATTTTTCCGTTGCTTCGGCCCCATCATGAGCAATCATGGCGGCGACCAAGGCCGTGTTGTAAGGGTGTTGGCCCGAACGGATGCACACTTTGCCTTTCCACTTGGGGTCGGCGAAATCTTCGTAGTGAATGCTTTTCACATCCACGTCCTTGGCAACATAAGCGACGCGATCACGCAAGGACAGGGAATACCATTGTTTGTCCGCGCCGCGCAGATTGGCGGGAATGGCACTGTCCAGGGCTGCGGATTCCACCGGCTGGGTAATACCCGCTTCGACCAGATCCAGCAGATTGCCAATGTCTACCGTCATCAGAATGTCGGCAGGGGATTTGTCACCTTCTGTCTTGACACGCTCGATCAGGCCATCTTTCACAAACACGGTATTGACCTTCACACCCGTGTCTTTGCTAAAGGTTTCCAACAGAGGAGTAATCAGTCCGGGTTCGCGGGTGGTGTAGAGATTGACTTCGCCAGAAGCAAAAGCCGCCATCGACACAGTACCCATCGCGGACAGAAGCAGGGCTTGGGTCAGGGCACGACTACGAAGAGTAAAGCGCATCATCAACACTCCAGAAACAGGCGCAGTTAGCTTAAAGCCGGAAAATGTGAATGATTATCAAACGTATGCAGGAAGTAGGCAAGAATTATTTGGGCAGTCAGTACGCAAAACAGTCAAATCTGCGGTTCAGCAGCCCGCCCGGAGAGCGACAATTCCTCGTCTGAAAACTTAATGGTTTGTCCTGATTGCGATCAAATCGCATTGATGTTCGAGCATGGATTTACCTGCTGAACTCGGTACAATGGGCAGATATTTGCTTACTGATCCGGGCTTTGTGGCCCCTTTACACGATAACTACCATGGCAGCTTTCAATACCGAACAAGTGCTTAGCGTCCACCACTGGAACGACACCTTGTTCTCCTTTACCACTACCCGCGACGCCGCCCTGCGATTTCATAACGGGCACTTTGTCATGATCGGTCTGGAAGTCGATGGCAAGCCGCTGATGCGTGCTTACAGTATCGCCAGCGCCAATTACGAAGAGAACCTGGAGTTTCTCAGTATCAAGGTGCCGGACGGCCCATTAACCTCGCGCCTGCAGCACCTGAAAGAAGGCGACACCATTTTGGTCAGCCGCAAGCCTGTGGGCACGCTGGTCATCGACGACCTGCGGGCCGGGCGCAATCTGTTCCTGTTTGGCACGGGCACCGGTCTGGCTCCTTTCATGAGCATCATTAAAGATCCGGACACGTATGAGCGCTTTGAGAAAGTGATCCTGGTACACGGTGTTCGCTATGTGAGCGAATTGGCCTACTCGGATTTCATCCAGCACGAGCTGCCCCAAAACGAGTACTTTGGCGAGATGGTGCGTGAAAAGCTGCTGTATTACCCCACGGTTACGCGCGAGGCGTTCCGCAATACGGGCCGCATCACGGAACTGATCGAAACCGGCAAGCTGTGCCAGGATTTGGGCATTGCCCCGTTGGACCCTGCTCAGGATCGCGCCATGCTGTGCGGCAGCCCCGCCATGTTGGCCGACATCAGCGCCATGCTCGATGAGCGCGGCTTTGAAGTATCGCCTGGTGTTGGACAGCCCGGCGACTACGTGATTGAACGCGCCTTCGTGGAAAAATAATCACGCCAAGATCTGTTAATTTTAGCTATAGGCGCTTAAACTCTGATAGTACAACACTCATCAGAGGTTTCTTATGACTAAGCAAGTTGTCTTCACCGACGCCGCTCCGGCTGCCGTAGGCCCTTATTCTCAGGCCATCATTGCATCGGGCGGCAAGACCGTGTTTCTGTCTGGCCAAATCGGTTTGGAGCCGGCCACCGGCGAACTGGTATCTGAAAATTTTGAAGGTCAGGTACGTCAGGCATTCGCCAATCTGGAAGCCGTGGTCAAAGAAGCTGGCGCCAGCCTGACCGACATCGTCAAACTGACGCTGTTTCTGACAGACCTGTCCCGCTTTGCCAGCGCCAATGCCATCATGGCCGAACTGATTCCGCAGCCTTTCCCCGCACGCTCGACCATCGGTGTGGCCAGCCTGCCCAAAGGCGCTCAGTTCGAGGTCGAGGCAATCCTCAATTTCTAAAGACGTATTGCCATGACCGCAGGTCGGCCTGCGCCTCAGGCCAAACGGACTGCGCCCCGTAAAGCGCTCAGTCTGGACCAGAAATTTGAAAAGCTCGGTCTGCGAGAGCCTGCCGACTTCGTGGTCCATCTGCCTTTGCGCTACGAGGACGAAACCCAGGTCGAGCCTATTGCCCATCTTTACCCCGGCAAGATGGCGCAGATCGAAGGACGTATTCTCAGCACAGATGTCCAGGCTCGGCCTCGGGCGCAACTGCATGCCCGTATTGCCGATGAAAGTGGCGAGCTGGCCTTGCGCTGGCTGCATTTCTATCCCAGCCAGCTCAAACAACTGCAAAGCGATTTGCCCTTGCGGGTGCGTGGCGAGGTGCGCCAGGGCTTTCATGGCCTGGAAATGGTGCATCCCAAAGTCACCAAAGCCGGCCAACCCCTGGCGCGCGCACTAACGCCTGTTTATCCCACCACGGACGGCTTGAGTCAGACCCAACTGCGCAAAGCCATTGCCGATGCGCTCAATACCGCGGACCTGCGCGACACGCTTCCCGAGCAAGTCCGTGCCGAATATGGCCTGATGCCGTTTAACGAGGCCATCCGGCTCTTGCATTACCCGCCGCCAGAGCTCAGCTACGACGAATTGTTCGAGCAGGGCCATCCCGCCTGGAGCCGCATCAAGTTTGATGAGCTGTTGGCTCAGCAGCTCTCCTTGGCGCAAGCTCGCGCGGCCCGTCAGGCTCAACGCGCCAGGCCGATGCGTGAAGCCAAGAGCGATTTGCTCCAATCCTTGCTGGCCTCCTTGCCGTTTAGCCTGACGGCAGCTCAGCAGCGCTGCGTTAAAGAGATCAGTGCGGACCTGAAGCGCTCCTATCCCATGCACCGGCTTTTGCAAGGCGACGTGGGTAGCGGAAAAACCATTGTCTCGGCTATTGCTGCGGTGCAGGCCATTGCCAGCGGTTTCCAGGTAGCCCTGATGGCACCCACAGAGATCCTGGCCGAG